>JADLFU010000271.1 GCA_020849655.1 Polyangiaceae bacterium
AGGGCGGTGCGGCCGCGTGTGGCGCGGAGGGACGCGGCGGCGCACGGGTCCGGGAGAGCGACTCGATCACGGTCGCCGAGAACCTCGCGGCGCGCGGGGATCTCGCGTCCTTCTCCGGGGGCGTGCGCACGACGAGGACGTCCGCTGCGCCTCGCTCGAGCGTTTTCGGTCCAAGGTGCTCGCGCTCGCGCGCCGTTGACCCTGGCGGGCCAAGGTCGTGCGCCCGCGGGACGGGCTACGGGCAGGCGCCCTGCCCCACCTTGCCGTCGGAGGCGATCGCCGCGCAAGTGAAGCACGCCTCGGTGATCACGGGGAACGTGCCGTTCGGGCAGGCCTGGGTCACCTGGCAGATGTACTCGCAGTTGCCCGATCCCATGCGCTTGTACGCGCCCTCGGCCTTGTAGGTGGCCGGATCATAGCCGCCGCTGATGTCGGAGCCGGAGGTGACGCCGCGCGACTCGTGGGGCGCGGTGCCGACGGGGCACCTCTGCTGCCCGCAGGACTTCGCCCCCTCGACCGCGTCGGCGCCGGGATCACCGCACCCGGCAGGCAGCAGCACAGCAGCGGCCGCGAGGCCGACCCCCCTCCCCACCATCCTCCACGAAGCCTTCATGTGTCACCCTCGCGCCGAGGCTACCAGGTCACCGGGGCGTCCGAAACGGGGTTGACGACCGCGCGCCGGAGAACATAGCGTGAGGGGCAGCGTCTGGAGCGAGGGAGGCAGGGATGATCACCAGGTGGACGGTGGGGCTGACGGGCGCGCTCGCGCTCGGCGGGGCGGGGTGCGGCGCCGGGTCCGAGGGAGAGACGCCGGGGTCGACGACCACGGCGATCGTGGTCGATTGCGTGGGGCTGGCGCAGAGCTACCCGCTCGCCGGGTACTACACCGTCTCATCACAGTATGACGGGCGCTGCGACGGGCTTGTGTCCGACACCATCAGCGGCACCTCCCTGCAGCTCGGCGGCGGCTCGCTCGGGGCGGCCGACTCGGCGCAGCTCGTCCTGCAGTTTCGTCAGAAGAGCTGGGCCGTCCGCTCGGGCACCATCGAGCTCTCCAGGCGGGAGAAGGGGCTCGTGGTGGGGCGGTACCGCGGCGAGGCGATCGTGACCGCGACCGGCGAGACCGCGACCGTCGAGGGCCGCATCGACTGGTGCGACTACCTGGAGCGGCGGGACTGCCCGCTCTCCCCTGCGAGGGGCCTCACGAAGAAGGTGACGTTCCAGCTGCCCAACAGCATCGGGACCGAGACCTCGAAGGGCGACACGCTGGCGACGGAGTGCCGCGTGCTGTTCGACCGCTCTGCGGGCGCCGTGCGGGTCGATCTCCAGCTCGGCGTGTACGACGGCGTCAACCACGGGGTGCTGTCGAAACACTGTGACCAGTCCCTCCTCCCCCCGGCCTCGAGCTTCGAATTTCGCGCGCGGGACGTGACGAAGGCGGGAGCGTACGGCCCGGCCGCGGCCGGCGCAGGGCCCGCCCCCCGGCTTCTCGTTGAAGCACGCGATGGCGCTCGAGCCGGGCTGGTACGGCGCTCTCAACGCCTGTCAGCAGCTCTACTTCAAGCAGGCCGAGGCGTACGCGGGAGAGGGCACGACCTGCTCGTGGAAGATCTCCGAGAACCCGGGGAGGTTCGAGCTCGACTGCAGCGACGCGTACTACCGGGAGCCCGACAATGCTCTGCCGGAGCGGGGGCAGTTTCGGCTGACGGCGGACTGTGACATCCGGACGAGGGACTGAGCCATGGGCAGGATGACGAACCTGTGGGCGAGCGGGGGAGCGGCGGTGCTCCTCGCGGCGTGCGCGGCAGCGGCGAGCTGCGGCGGCGGCGACGACGGCGTCGAGCCGGTGGCCTGCGCCGAGGAGTGCCCCGCCGGCACCCGGCGCGCGTCGTACGACTCGGTCGCGTCGGGCAACGGCGTCACCGTCGCGTCGTCGACGTGCGAGACGCACTGCGAGTCGGTGGTGCCGTGTGTGTTCCCGAACATCCCTACGCTGACAGCGGGCTCGTACTCGTGCGCGCCGCTCGCGGGGTTCTCCACCCTCGTGCCGGATGTCGACGCGGACTTCTCCTGGGCCGAGCCTGGCGGGGGCGGCGGCTGCGCCAACGGCGTGAAGGACGGCGCCGAGCAGGGCGTCGACTGCGGAGGACCGTGCAAGGCGTGCGGGGGCGCTGCGTGCTCCAACGGAGTGAAGGACGGCTCGGAGACGGCGACGGACTGCGGCGGCACCTGCGGCGCGTGCGGCGCCGGCCAGCCGTGCCTCGTCGCCTCGGACTGCAAGACTGGCTGGTGCCGCGACAAGGGGGGCGGGACGCTCCGGTGCGACGGCTTCGACGCGCCCGTCGCCGTCATCGACGCCCCCGGGGCGAAGGCGGTGCAGGCGTTCAACCGCCCGTCGAAGCCGCTCGCGAGCCTGGCCGTCAGCACGCCGACCGGCCTCGCGCTGTACGACTCCGATGACAGTGGGGTGTTCACCAGCCAGTCGACCGTCCCGCTCGCGGCGCTCGCGGGGGACATCCGCCCAGTGATCGACGTCTCGCAGCTGGCTCAGTTCGTGGTCGCGGGGGGCGACACCGGGCTCGTGTCGACGTACCGGGTCGACGGGGGCGGGTGGCTGCAGCAGCAGGCCGTGCAGCTGGGAGGCCCCGTCGACCGCGCGAGCTTCCTCCGGTCGAGCGGGTTCGCGGGCTACGCGGGCGCGCTCCGCGGCGGCGGGGTGGCGGTCGTCCTCCTCGACGCCAGCGGGGCGCCTGCGCCGGTGGTCAAGCTCGACGAGGCGCACGTCTACACGGACGTGCAGCTCGCCGAGTCCGGGCTCGCCGCGGGCGGGAACGAGGTGCTGCTGGTCGCGACGGGGCCGTCGGGGCTCTCGGTCGCGCGGTGGACGCTCGCGGGCGGGCTGGGGCCGTTGACACTGGTGAACAGCGCCGCGTCTGGCGCCGCGGGGCTCGAGGATCTCGACTTCGGACAAGACAACCGGCGCGAGATCGTGGCGGCGCCCTCGGCGGCCGGAGATCTCTCCGGGGTGCTGTTCTCTGAGGCGGGTGGTGCGAAGGAGCTCTTCCGGGTCGCGGTGCCGACCCCCGGGGCCGACTTGCACCTCGCCAGCGCCTGGCTGGTCGTGGCCGGCGGCGACGCCGTCACCTTCGTGTACGCGCCGCCGGGCGGCTGGAGCAAGGGCCCGACGGTGAAGTCCTACCCGACCGGCGCGGCGACGTCCGTCACTGTCGGGACCGTGTACACCGGCAACTACGTCGACGCGGTGTTCGCGCTCGCGGGCGGCAAGGTGCACCGCTTCTTGCCCGCCCAGCCGTGACCTACCGCGGGCGCGCCTCGTGGCCCGCTCACCGCGCGACGTCGCGGTACGCCTTCGTCACCGTCGCCACCGCGACCACCGCCTCGTCGCCCTCCGCCCGCCGCTCGACGACGTCGACCCGCACGACCGCGAGCGTGCGCGTGTGGGTCGACAGCTCCGCGCGGAGCACGAGGGCGCTCCCTATCCTCGCCGAGCGCAGCAAGGCGACGTGCAGGTCCACGGTGGCGGGCCACTGTCCGCGGCGGGCGACGCCGATCGCAGAGAAGAACGCCGCGGCCTCGACCGCCATGCTGACGAACCCGCCGTGCAGGTATCCGCCGCCGCCGTCCTTGTCCTCGTCCACTGGCACGCGGCACACGGCGCGCCCGTCGACGAGCGAGAGGAGCTCGAGGCCGAGCGCGCGCTGGACGCGCTGCTCGACCATCGTGCGACAGAAGCGATCGAGCTCCTCGGCGGAGTAGCGGGCTGCGTCGGCGGGCATCGGGCGCCAGATCGCGCGCGCAGGCCGCGGCGTAAAGCCCGCGCCGCCTGGTTCGACGTCGGCGTTGCTCGACCGCGCCCCCCGGCGCCACATCTGCCAGATTGTCCCACTTTCATTGCTCTTGCCCGGCTCCTGTGCTCCTGCGCGTGCCGCATCAGCCTCGCGAGCGACTCCGTCGAAAACGCCCGTCCCTGGCTCTCGTGTGCGAACATTCTAGCCATGGAAACCGAGGATCTCGCGTGGAAGGTCATGAGCGTTCTGGGTGAGGAGCTGCTGGTCGGGTTCGCCTACACGTTCGGGCTGAGCCGGGAGTTCGGTCACCCCGAGGTGATCGTGTTCGGCCTCGGCCCGGCCGCGATGATGGGCGCCTTCCTCAACCAGGTCGGGCGACGCGTCGCCGCAGGGGAGCGGTTCGAGCATGGGTCCGTGAAGCGGGGCCTGCTGCCCGGGGCGACGTGTCGGTTCGCGCGCTTCCCGCGCGACGCGCACGCGGAGCACCTCGGGCGCGGCATGCTCGAGCTGGGCGTCGACCGCGTGGACGCGGTGCAGTGCATCTGGCCGGATCGCCGCGGCCGCCTGCCGTGGGACCCGAGGGTCAACCTGCGGGTGCCCGCGAGCCAGCCCGTGTTCCTGCGGCCGGACGCCGGCGCCCGCGATCCGCGCTGGCGGTTCGAGGCGCCCCCGTCCATGCGGGCGCTGACCACGCGCCAGGTCGTGCGCGGAGAGGAGCCGATCAGGTTCGCCGGCAGGTTCGCGGACGGCGTCTACCAGTTCACTTGCGAGACCACGGCGCGCGACCGAGACGCGGTCATGACGACCCTCGGCTGGGTGGTCGACCACGATCCAGGCCTCGTGAGGGCCGCGACTATCGCGCCGGGCCAGGCGATCCTGCGCGCGGAGCCGGGCGCCCGCTGGAAGGCAGTGAGCGACTGGGACGGAGGGGAGTGAGGCTCCTCGGCGATGACACCTTGGCGACGGCGCGCCCGCTGGTCGAGCAGGCGGCGGGGCGCCTCGAGCCCGCCCGCGAGCTCGGCGGGCGTCGGGCGCCAGCTCGCGCGCCCGTCGCGGCGTAGCGCCCGCGCCGCCTGGCTCGACGGCCGCGCTTCTCAACCGCGGCCTTCGGCGCTAACGACCTCGCCATGCGCGCGATCGTCATCACGAAGGCCGGCGGCCCCGGTGTCCTCCAGGTCGTCGAGCGGCCGGACCCCGAGCCGGCGCCGGGCGAGGTGCGCGTCCGCGTGGCGTTCGCCGGCCTCAACTTCGCCGACGTGATGGCCCGCATGGGCCTGTACCCTGACGCGCCGAAGCTGCCGTGCACCGTCGGGTACGAGGTGAGCGGCGTCATCGACCGCGTCGGCGCGGGCGTCGACGGGCTCACGGAGGGCGATCGCGTGCTCGCGCTGACGCGGTTCGGCGGCCAGGCGAGCGTCGTCTGCGCGGCGGCGGGGCAGGTGCGCAGGCTGCCCTCGGCGATGTCGCTCGAGCAGGGCGCCGCGCTGCCGGTCACGTACCTCACGGCCTTCCACATGCTCCACCGGGTCGCCCGCGTGCGCCGGGGCGCGCGGGTGCTCGTGCACGGGGCGGGCGGAGGCGTCGGCGTGGCGGCGGTGCAGCTGCTCCGGCGGGAGCCCGACGTCGTCATCTTCGGCACGGCCTCCGCGTCGAAGCACGACTTCTTGCGCGAGCTCGGCGTGCACCACCCCATCGACTACCGCGCGCTCGACTACGCGACGGAGGTGCGGCGGCTGACGGGCGGGCGCGGCGTCGACCTCATCCTCGATCCGCTCGGCGGCCCCGACTGGTCGAAGGGCTATGACTTGTTGGCACCCGCGGGGCACCTGTGCGCGTTCGGGTTCGCCAACATGCACGCCGGCGCCACGCGGAGCCTGGGGCGCGTGCTGTCGCAGATCGTCCGCGTGCCGCGGTGGTCGCCGATGAAGCTGATGGATGACAACAAGGCCGTCTCCGGCGTCAACATGGGGCACCTGTGGGGTGAGCTGGAGCTGCTGCAGGGCGAGATCGACGAGCTGCTCTCCCTCTACGACGCGGGCGTCATCGAGCCCGTCATCGACTCGGTGTTCCCGTTCGAGCAGGCGGCCGCCGCGCACGAGCGCCTCGAGTCGCGCAAGAACGCCGGCAAGGTGCTGTTGAAGGCGTGATCTCGGCTCGGCTCGTGCGGTCGGGCGCGCCGGTCGCCCTCGTCGCCTGGATGGGCGGGTGCCAGGGCGCGCGCGCGCGCGACGACGCGCCCGCCGCGCCGTCCGCCGTCGCGTGGAGCGCGCCCGCGTCGGCGAGCGCGGCCGCCAGTGATCCCGGCGAGGGGCCCGCCGCGTCGGCGTCGGCGTCGGGGAGCGCAGAGGCGCCCGGCGCGGCGCTCCCCGCCGAGCAGGAGCCGGTCGAGGGAGGGTCGAACAAGCTCGCGGCCATCGCGGTGCAGACCTGGGTGTACGAGGGCCCGAACGACGAGACGCCGAAGCTCGGGTACCTGCGCGCCGGCGCCATCCTCGACCGCGGCGAGCGGCCCGTCGCGATGACGAAGCGCTGCCCGAAGGGCTGGTACAAGGTCGCCCCGCGCGGCTACGTGTGCGACGGCAAGCGCGCGACCACCGATCTCGACCACCCGGTGGCGAAGGCGACGTGGAAGCCCCCGAAGCGCGGCGAGCCGCTCCCGTACCGCTACGCGCGCGCGAAGGAGCAGCCCCCGTACCTGTATGTGAGAGTACCTAGCCCGAAGGAGCAGGAGCGCGCCGAGTGGATGAAGCACGCCGACCGCATCCGCGAGGTGCCGGTCGCGCGCCTGTTGCCGCTCGTGGGCGAGGTCGAGCCGCTGCCGCCGTTCCTCGCGTCGGGGCAGGTGCTGCCGAAGCCCTTCGGCGCCACCCAGCGGCTCCACGTCGGCGCCCACGAGGGGAAGGCGGGCCCGAAGAGCGCGTTCGCCTTCCTGTCGGTGCACGAGATCGACGGGCGGCTGTTCGGGCTGTCCACGGATCTGCAGCTCATCGCCCTCGACCGCGTGCAGCTGGTGAAGCTCACCGACATCCACGGCGGCCCCGTCGATGACCTGCCTGCCGGCATCCTGCTCGGGGGCGGGGGCGTGCGGCACACTGTCGACGAGAAGGGCACCCCGAAGGCCGAGGGGCGCCTCGATCCGTACGACGTCGTGTCGCTCACCGGCAAGACGAAGGGCGATCTGTGGGAGGCGAAGGACGGCGCGTGGATCAGCGCGGCGCAGATGCGCGTCGTCAAGCCGCGGGAGGGCTGGCCGACCTTTCTCCGCACCGACGGGCCGCCTCGCAAGTGGATCGACGTGTCCATCAACGATCAGATCCTGGTCGCCTACGAGGGGACGAGGGCCGTCTTCGTCACGCGCGTCTCGACGGGGCTCGGCGGGCTCGGCGATCCCGAGAAGACGACCGCGACGAAGCGCGGGAGCTTCTCGATCAAGTCGAAGCACCTCACGACGACGATGCGCGGCGAGGAGAGCGTCGACGACTACGAGCTCGGGGACGTCCCCTACGTGCAGTATTTCGAGGAGGGCTACGCGCTGCACGCGGCGTTCTGGCACGAGCGGTTCGGCAACCCGCACAGTCATGGCTGCGTGAACCTCACGCCGCGCGACGCCGCCTGGCTGTTCGAGTGGACGGACCCGCCCGTGCCCCCCGGCTGGCACGGGGTCCAGGCGCACGGCGGCGAGGGCACGATCGTGCACACTCGACCGTGACGCTCACCGAGGCGCGGCGCGCGCTGTACCAGGCGGCGCCAGGGGAGTTCGTCGCGCGGCGCAAGGAGCTGTCGGCCGCGCTGAGGTCCGGCGGCGATACCGCGGGCGCGACGCTGCTCGCGGCGTCACCGAAGCCGAGCGCGCACGCGTGGCTCGCCAACCGACTGTTCGCCGACGGCGCGCTCGACGACGCGTTTCGCGCGGGGGAGGCGAGCCGGGCGGCGCAGGCGGCGCTCATGCGCGGCGAGATCGATCCTGCGGGCGCCAGGCGCGCGGCCGAGGCCCACGCCGCCGCGCTCGCGGTCGCCGTCCTGCGCGCCGAGCCCGCGCCCCCGGCGACCCTGGTGAAGCTGCGCGCGCTGCTCTCCGCGGTGACGCTGCGAGGATCGTTCGCGCCGTACGAGCCGGGCTGCCTCTCGGGCGACGTCGAGCTGCCGTCGCTCGAGGAGCTCGCGATCGGCCTGGTCGCGTCGCCGCCCGCGCCGCCCGAGCCCGCTCCGACTGCCGCGCCACCTGACGCCGAGCGTGCGCGAGCGGCCCGCGTCGTGGCGGCGACGTCTGCGTGGGAGCGCGCCGGGGACGCACAGCGAGCCGAGCGCGCCGCGCTCGACGCGGCCGTGGTCGAGCGCGACGCCGCGGCTCGCGAGGTCGGCGCGGCTCGCCTCGCGCTCACCGAGGCCGAGGCGCGGCTCCTCGCGCGCGAGGCCGCGCTCACCGACAGAGAGGCGAGCCTGGCCTCGAGCGACCAGGAGCTCGCCCGCGCGGCCGAGGCGCTCGAAGCCGCCAGGACCTGCGCGAACGACCCGTAGCGCGCGCCTCACTCGACGATGAGCGTGCCGACGCCCTTGTCGGTGAACAGCTCGGCGATCACGGAGTGCGGCACGCGGCCGTCGAGCAGGTGCACGCGCCGCACGCCGCCGCCGATCGCCGCCCGCGCGGCCGTGATCTCGGGCTCCGCGCGCCCCACGAGCGACGCGAGCGACACCTCGGAGACGAGCTCGCCGCCGTCGAGCAGGCCCGGCGTGCTCCCGAGGAAGATGAGCTTCTCCGCGTGCAGCGCGACCGCGATCGACGCGGCGGCGTCGGGCAGCGCGAGCTCCACCGACGCGCCGTCGTCCGCCAGCGCCACCGGCGCGATCACCGGCACGTAGCGCCTGTCGAGCAGCACCTCGACGAGCGTCGGATCGACCGCGGCGACGTAGCGGAGATCGGGCTCGCGGCGCGCGCGGAGGAACCCCCCGTCCTCGCCCGAGACGCCGACCGCGCGCGCGCCGTCGCGGTTCACGAGCTGCACGAGCTCGTCGGTGAGCGACGCCGAGTCCCTCCCCGCGCCGTGCACGACGATCGGCCGGAGCCCGGCGGACGCGAGCAGGTTCACGTCGGCGGCGAAGGTGGCCCGCCGCGCCGGGGTCGCGAGCTCCGCCGGGCCGCACGCGATGACGGCCCGCGTCCCGGCGAACGCCGAGATGTACGACAAGGCCTCGACGAGCAGCGCCCGCTTGAACCCGGGCGTGTAGTTCGTGAGCCTATCGTCGCGCGTCACGGTGCCGTCGTCCGCCGCCGTGATCGCGCGCGCGTAGTCCGCGTTGATCTTCACGTAGTCGTACGACAGATCGCACCCGAACGCGCTCGCCGCCGCGTGGCCTCCGGGCAGCGTGACCTCGACGTGCACCTCGGGCTCGCGCATCTTCGCGACGAGCGCCGCGCGCGGGGCGTCGACCGGCGCGCCGTCGACGAAGACGTCGACTCCCTGCAGCCGCACGCTGCACGCCCCGACGTCGACGTCGTGGCCCCGCGCGCCGGCGCGCGCGCCGACGGCCGCGACGATCCTCCCCCAGTTCGGATCGGCGCCGAAGATCGCCGCCTTCACCAGCGGCGAGCCCGCGACCGCGCGCGCGAGCTCCCGCGCGATCTCCTCGGTCGGCGCGCCGCGCACCTCGACCGTGAGCGCGCGCGTCGCGCCCTCGCCGTCCTCGGCGACCGCGCGCGCCAGCTCGAGCAGCACCTCCGCGATCGCGCGCTCGACGCGGGCGAGGTCGTCGCCGCGCGGGGTCACGCCGCTCGCGCCGTTCGCCATCGCGAACACGGCGTCGTTCGTGCTCGTCTCTCCGTCGACCGTGAGGCTGCCGAACGACGCGGGCAGCGCCCGATCGAGCGCCCGGCCCAGCGTGGACTCGTCGAGCGCGGCGTCGGTGACGACGACGGCGAGCACGGTCGCGAGCGCCGGGTGCGCCATGCCGGAGCCCTTCGCGAACGCCGAGACCCGCACCGCGCCGCGCGCCGTCTCGAGCTCGCGCCCGGCCACCTTGATCCGCGTGTCGGTCGTGAAGATGGCCTCGGCGGCCGCCTCGATCGCCGGCCCCAGCGCCGCCACCAGCCGCGGCGCGGCGTCACAGAGCTTCTGCGCCGGGAGGCGCACGCCGATGACGCCCGTCGACGCCGCGACGACCGCGCCCGCGTCGACGTCGAGGGCGCGCGCCACCGCCTCCCGCACCAGCGCGCAGTCGGCGAGGCCCGCGGGGCCCGTGAGGGCGTTCGCGTTGCCGCTGTTCAGCACGAGCGCGCGCACGCAGGCCGAGGGGAGCCGCGCGCGCGCGTCGACGACGGGCGCCGCCGCCGCGAGGTTCGTCGTGAACCTGCCGACGCAGACCGCCGGCGCCTCGCTCACGACGAGCGCGAGATCCTTGCGCGCCGCCTTGATGCCGGCGTGCACGCCGGCGAACGAGAACCCGCGCGCTGGCTTCATCGCGCGGCTCATCGGCGCGCGCGCGGCCGGGCGCAAGGCCCCAAACTGCGCCTCCGAGCTGCCGCCGTGGTAGCCTGCCCGCGTGTCCGTCCGGCGAGCGCTGATGCTGCTGTCCTGTGTCGGCGCGCTCGGCGCGGCGTGCGCCGGCGCCGAGGACACCACCCCCGAGATCGTCACCAACGACTCCGCTGGCGCAGGTGGAGCCTCGAAGGGCGGGGCCGCCGGCGAGGGCGGCGGCGCGGGAGAGCAGGGCGGCGCGGGCGAGGGGGGCGAGGCGGGATCCGACGGCGGCGTCGGGCAGTTTCCCGACGCGTCGTCCGGCGGCGCGGCGGGCGCGGGCGGGGTGGGCACCGCGGGCTTCCCGTCGGAGTGCGCGCCAGGCGCGAAGGAGCCGATGGGCCCGTGCGGCAACTGCGGGACGTCGACCCGGACGTGCAGCGCGACGGGCTCGTGGGGCGCGCCGACGTGCGAGGGCGCGGGGGAGTGCAAGGCCGGTGACAAGCAGACGGAGCCCTGCGGCAACTGCGGCGAGAAGACCCGCACCTGCAACACCGCTTGCAAGTGGGACGCCTTCGGCGCGTGCGGCGGCGTGGGCGTCTGCGCGCCCGGCGCGACGCAGGGGGGCGGCTGCGACGACTGCGCGCAGCAGACGTGCGGCAACGACTGCAAGTGGAGCGGCTGCGCGCTGAAGCCAGGCAACGCGTGCACGTGGGAGCAGGGCAAGCACTTCAAGTGCTGCGCGACCGCGAGCTGGTCGTTCTGCTCGGCGTCGTGTCAGTGGAACCCCTGCGCGTCGACCTCGGCGTCCAACTGTCCCTGACGGAGCGCCCGTGCGCCCGCCCCCAGCCCCCGCGGACCACCCCGTCACGCGCTGGATCGCGCGCGGCCTGCTCGTCGCGCTCGCCGCGCTCGGCGCGCTGCCGCTCGTCCTCGCGCTCGCGCTCCGCTCGCCCGCGGTGCAGGCGCGCCTGCAGCGAGAGGCCCAGGCCGCGCTGCTGCGGGAGCTCGGTCTCTCCGTCACGCTGCGCGCCGAGGTGCGCTTGCTGCCGCCCGAGATCGTGCTCCGCGACGTCGTCGTCCCCGCGACGGACGGGCCGGCGCCCGCGCTCACGGCGCCCCGCGTGCGCGTGCGCCCGAAGCTGTTCACGCTGCTCTCCGGGCGCCTCGACGCCGGTGACGTGACGATCGAGGCGCCACGGGTGCGGCTCCTCGTGGACGCGACGGGAGTGAAGAATGTGAAGTATCACTTGCCACCCGCCCGGCCGCGTCCGCCGGGCGCGTCGCCGCCGGTGACGCGCCTGTCGCTCGAGGGCGCCGACGTGGACGTGAGCCTGCCGGGGCTGCGCGTGGAGGCTGTGTCGCTCTTCGCGCAGGCCTCGCTGCGCGACGGGCCGACGGCAGACGTCGCCGTCGAGCTCGAGCGCGGCCGGGTGACCCGAGCGCGCGGCCTCGCCGTCGACGAGGACGTGATCTGCGGCCTCGGGCTGGACGCGACCCTGGCCCACGACTTGGTCCTCGTGCGGCGCCTCGAGCTGTCCGTCGGGCTCGACCGGGACGCCGCGCCCGGGACCGCGCCGTCGTGCGACGCGCTCGACGACGGCGCGCGGGCGTCGCTCGCGCTGTCGGAGGTCGCGCTCGCCATGGGCGCGACGCCCGCGCCGAGCGGCCACGCCCGCGTGAAACTCGACGCGCCCCTCTCGGTCGTCGACCGCGTGACGCCCGCCTCGGCGCCGCGGATCTCCGGGCGCGCGGCCGTCGATCTCGAGCTCGATCACGACGGATCGGCGACCTTGCCGCGAGGGCGCGGCTCCTTGCGCGTGGACGAGCTCGCGTTCACCGACGGGGGCACGAGGCACCTCGCCGCGCACACGGTGGACGCCGTGGTGACGTGCGGCGGGACGTCCGCCGAGCTCGAGCGCGCCGACGTGCGCTGGGGCGGCGGCGAGGCGACGCTCACCCACGCGCGGGTCGCGCTGCTCGAGCCCGGCTTGCCGGTCGACGTCGAGCGCGTCGCCGCGCGCGGCCTGCAGTTCCCCGCCATCATGGCCGAGCTCGGCGTGACGGATCACACCATCGTCAAGTGGTCGCTCGACTCGGTCGAGATCAAGGATTTCCGCGGCAAGATCGTCGATCCCGAGCGCGACGGGCCGCTCTTGCAGGGCGACATCACGGGCGTGACCTCCGACTTCGAGGTCGGGGATCACGGCTGGGATCACCCCGCGCGCAGGCGCCTCGTCGGCGTCCGGCGCTCGAGCATCCGGGGCAAGTTCGGCGTCGAGCCCGACGGCCTCACGTTCAACGAGATGCTCGCCGACTTCGGGCACAGCCACCTCGACGTCCCGCGCGTGTTCATCGGGTTCCAGCGCCCGGTGGAGGTGCGCGCCGTCGCGCCGTCGCGCGTCGATCTCGCCGACATCGGGCCGCTCGCCGAGGTGGAGGTCGCGGGCCGCGTCGACGCGTCGCTGTGGGTCCACGAGGTCGCGGGCAAGACGCGCATCGACGGCGACCTGAAGGCGACGTCGCTCGCGCTCGGCGGTCTGCCGCTCGCCGACACGATGACCGCGCGCGCCGCGTTCGTCCCGCTCGTGCTCGAGCTGACCGAGGTGCGCGCCCAGAAGGGCCGCAGCCCCTACGAGGCGTCGCTCGTCCGCCTCGACTTCGACCGCCCGCGCGGCGTCGTCCTCGACGCGCGCGTCACCACGAAGGAGCTCGATCTGCGCGACGCGCTCGCGATCCTCACGCTCGAGACCGATCCGCGCTTCACCGAGATCTCGGGCGTCGCGGGCGGGCGCGGCGAGCTGCACTTCGAGGTCGGCACGGAGCGAGATCGGTGCGGCGGCGGCCTCCTCGAGGCGCGCGCCATGGTCGACCTCGGCGCGATGCAGCTCTACGGCGAGCGCTACGACGGCGGCGCCGCGGATGTTGAGTATATATGGTTCGACCGCGCGGGCGAGCACCGCGGCGTCGACGCCACGCTGCGCTCGTTCACCGTGAAGAAGGGGCGCGGCGTCATCACGGGCTCGGGCACGCTGCGGGGCGGGGGCGCGCTCGACGGTCGCTTCTCGGCCCACGACGTGCCGCTGTCGCGCGTCGACGCGCTCGGCGATCTCGGGCGCGCGGTCGACGGCAGCGTGAACGCGTCCGGCACGGTGTCCGGCACGCTCGACGACCTCGCTTCGTTCGCCACGGTCTCGATGCCGCCCGTGCGGATCGGGCAGCGCTGGCTCCCGGCCTCCGACTTCACCGTCGAGCTCGTCCCCGCGAGGCGCGACGCGCCGAGGGAGCGCGCGACGCGCTGCGGGAGCGCCGTCCCGAGGCCCTTCGATCGCGCCGAGTACGATCGCGACGTGCCCGCCGGCGTGTTCCACACGAGCGGGGAGCTCTTCGGCGGCTCGGTGGTGCTGCGCGACGTCGCGACCACACGCCAGCGAAGCAAGCGCACGACGGGCGAGATCGCGCTCCGGTCGCTCGATCTCGGCGCGCTCGCGCAGCTCTCGCCGTCGATGGCGCTCTCCGACGCCCCGCCGTCCGGCGCGCTCTCGGCGACGGTGCGGCTGCGTGACGTGGAGAACGATCGACCCGAGCTGGCCGACGCGACGGTGGAGCTGTCGGAGCTCTCGATCCAGCAGCGGGGCGTGACAGCGAGGCTCGCGCGCCGCGAGCGCCCCGTCGCGGTCGAGCTGTCACGAGGCCGGCTCGCGGTGTCCGAGCTCGCGATCGAGGTCGCGACGCCGGGCGGCGCGTCGGGCACGCTCGCGCTGCGAGGCGACGTGAAGAACCTCGGCACCACGCGCGATCTCGATCTCTCGGCGGAGCTGTTGCCGATCGATCTGTCGGCGCTCTCGCGCCTCCTGCCCGCGGTCGAGTCGTCGCGCGGCAAGGTCGACGGCAAGCTCGTCGTCCGGGGCCGCGCCGGCGCCCCCGAGCTCTCGGGCGAGGTGCGGCTGCGCGGCGGCGAGCTCACGCTGACCGGGATGCCCGTCGCGCTCGAGGGGGTCGACCTCGTGGCCCGCGTCTCCGCCACCGAGATCCAGATCGTCCACGCGGAGGGGCGCGCCGGCGGCGGCAAGATCACGCTGAGCGGCAAGGGGGCGCTGCGCGGCTACGAGCTCGGCGACGTGGAGCTGCGGCTCGACGCGGAGGGGGTCCGCGCGCCCGTCGTCGACGGCGTCGACATGACCGTCGACGCGCGCGTGGCGCTCTCCTCGCGCGATCCTGGCCCTGGCAAGCCTCGGCGGGGCGAGGTGCGCGGCGATCTCACGATCGCGAGCTTCCTCTACACGCGCCCGATCGGGTTCTCGGTGAACCTCGATCAGCTCGCGAAGCAGGGCCGCCGCACCGAGGTCACCGCGTACGATCCCGCGCGCGATCTGCTCACGTTCGACCTCGCCATCCGCGCGAGCGCTCCGCTCGTCTTTCGCAACAACCTGCTCGAGGCGAAGGTCACCGTCGGCGAGACGCTGCGCCTCGAGGGGACGAACCAGCGGTTCGGCCTGCGCGGCAACCTGCGCGTCGAGAAGGGCGGCACGCTCCGCCTCCGCGCGAACGAGTTCGAGATCGCGCAGGGCACCATCCGCTTCGACGATCCGACGCGCGTGGCGGCCCGCGTCGATCTGCGCGCGACCACCGACTACCGCCGCTACACCTCCAGCGCCTCGCAGGCGACGGGCGCGAGCGCGGGCGCCGCTCACGCCGGCGGGGGGCGCGCGGGCGGGGCCTGGCGCATCGCGCTGCACGCGCACGGCGACGCGGACGATCTGAAGCTCGATCTCACGAGCGAGCCGTCCCTCGCGCAGGACGACATCGTGCTCCTGCTCGCGATCGGGATGACGCGCGCCGAGATCGATCAGCTGCAGGCGTCGAACGTCGGGAGCGCCGCCGCGTTCGAGGCGCTCTCCGCGCTCTCGGGCGCCGACAACGCCGTGAAGACGGCCATCCCGATCATCGACGACTTTCGGTTCGGCAGCGCGTACTCGACGCGCACCGGGCGCACCGAGCCCACCGTCACCGTCGGCAAGCGCCTCACGCCGCGCCTCCGCGCGAACGTCGTCACGGGGCTCACCGAGAACCGCGACGTCCGCTCCAACCTCGAGTGGCGCCTCTCGCCGACGACGAGCGTGCTCGGCAACTACGACAACCTCAACGACGTGACGAGCCAGGGGCTCGGCAACCTGGGCGCGGCGTTCCGCGTGAGGCTCGAGTTCTGATGCGCGCGCGCGTCGCCGCCTGGCTCTCGCAGCTCGCGCTCGTCGCCTGCGCGTCCGACGACGCCGACGTCGCGCGACCCGATCCCTGCTCGGCCGACCACCGACCCCCCTCGCCCGGCAGCGTCTGCGTCTCGGGCGTCTCGGGGCGCCTCGTCGATCTCGAGGGCACACCCCTCGCGGCTCGCCTGACGACCGTCTGCGGCGGCGACATCTGCTTCTACGGCCGCACCGGCGGCGACGGCGCCTTCACGACGCCCGTCGGCGCGCGCGTCGTCCCCGACGAGTACGTCGTGTTCGCCCACGGCGCGCCGACGCACGCGACGCTGCTCGTCGAGCTCACCCGCGCGCTCTCGACCCCGGACGTGCGCCTGCCCGAGCTCGTGCGGCTCCCCCGGCTACCCGCCGACGGGCCCGCGTTGCCCCCGGACGACGGCCCGGGCGGGGTCGTGTCGAGCGGGGGGCTGACCCTCTCGATCCCCGCGGGCACGCGCGTGTCGCTCGACGTCGAGGACGTCGCGCGCGGAGACCTCGGCCGCATGCTCCGCGTGGTCCGCGTCTCGGGCCCGGATCTGCCGCCCTTCGCGCGGGAGCTGGGCGCCGCGTTCGCCTTCGCCGCCGCGCCCTTCGACGCGAGCTTCTCGCGGCCGGTCGGCGCGACGATCGAGGTCGCCGGCGAGCTGTCGCCGGGACAGGCCGTCGAGATCTGGGACCAGGAGGCGAGCTTCCTCGGCGACACCACCCGCACAGGCGGCGCCCACCGGGTGGCCGAGGGCGTCGTGTCACCGGACGGCCGCGAGATCACCCTCCAGCCCGTCCTCACGAGGCTCACCTGGCTCGTCGTGCGACTGGCGCCGCGCTGAGCATCGCCAGCGACACTGCGCACGCCGCGGCAGGCAACGCGCCGCACGACAAGAGCACGTCAAGTTTGCGCTTGCGCGTCCAACCAACGAGCGCATCATCCCCTGATGGAAGCTCGACGCGAGACGAGACGAGACGAGACGAGACGAGATTCTCGCGCCTCTCACGTCTGAGGAGCGTGGCCGCGGTGCTCGCTGCGCTGGGGCTCTCGGGGTGTGACAAGCCGGGGGAGGCGCCCCAGGCGGGCTCGGTGGCGACGAGCTCGCGCAGCGAGGCCTTCACGCAGGCGGGGATGGAGCGGGTCATCCCGCTGCGGTTCGTCCACATGGTCGGCACGGGCGACCCGCCGCCGACGGCGACGTACGAGTCCATCCGCC
>JADLFU010000272.1 GCA_020849655.1 Polyangiaceae bacterium
ACCGCAAGGACGACATCATCGCCGCTGCCCGCCCGGATGAAGTCAGCTCCAGGACCCGCGGAGATGAGGTTGCCAGACCCGCCACCCGCGACGCACTGGGGACGTGGCCCGCCGAAGAAGCACTCGGAACCGGTCACGGTGACGTGGGTCGCACCGGCGGGGCAGCACGCAGGAGACTCCGGATCGTAGCGGCAGACGGACTTCGACGTGTCGGGCACCGCGGCGGCCGGGCTCGCGACGCCCAGGGCCGCGAGTGACGCAAGAAGTACCGCGATCAGCCGCCGTCGGAGAATCGACATCTTCCAGCGAAGCTCACCGCACGAACCTCACTGTGTCAACGGGCGTTCACCGTTCTGGTGCAGCGCGGTGATCTTCCGGCGGCTGCGCCAGCGCGCCGCCTGGCGCGTGAGGGCGCGCGACGGATGCTGGAGCAGGCGCTGGAGGCGGAGGTCGAGGAGCACATCGAACGGCACCGCGCGCGATCACTCGATCCGGGGCCGCCGCGAGCCTCGGCGCGACCACCTGAAATCACTGAACAGCGAGGCCGCCGCGAACAGAAGCCCCGCGCGGACGCCCACGGCCGCGGCGGCGCCCCACGCGCGCAGCGCCGCGACCGTAGAGGAGCGCCGTCGCGAGCGCGACCGGCAGCGCGAGCGGCCTCTCCGTCGCGCCGAGCGCGACGGGCGCCGCGAAGGCGCGGAGGTGTGGACACGTCCAGTCGAGCGGTGGACACCGTCCAGGGTTGACGCCCGCGAAGTGGCGCGAGTCCCGACGCAGGAAGCTGGCACGACCTTCGCCAACCGGGTCGGGCATGGCCATCCCGCTCGTCGCTCGCGCGCAGCCGCTGTCGCGCACGTACACACGGCGCCGCCCCGAGGCGACGGCGCTGTACGAGGTCGTGCGCGACAACCTCGAGACGCTCTACGGCGCCATCGACGACGGCGCGCTCGCGGTGAAGATCCCGAAGCACGCGAGGAAGGAGCTCGAGGCGTACCTCGACTGCGGGCTGCTGTGCCGGGCCACCGCTTCGTCGGGGCTCGGCTTGTAGCTCGCAAGCCCGACGGTGCGCAGCGTCGCGCCCGGGTAGACCTCGATGACCTCCTCTGCTTCTTCGCCCGCTCTGCCGCGGCGGCGCGGGCCATCGCACGGGAGGGTGCCAGCAGCGGCCCGGCTCGACCCTGATCACGGCGAGCGCGCCGCTTTGACGCCGCCGTCGCCCTCGACGATGGATCGCCCCCACGCCGTGACGCGCGCCGCTGTCGCCCTCTGCCTCCTCGCCGCGGGCTGCTCGCGCGCCGATCCGCCGGATCCCGCCCCGCCCGCCGCTTCCATCGCGTGGCAGAGCCCGACCGCGCCTCGGCCATCGACCCCGACCGCGCCGCGGTCGTCGAGCTCGTCGCCTGGCGCGAGCGCGTCACCGCCGCCCTTGGCCGCCGCGTCGCTCACGCTGCTCGATCCGGCGCGGCCGCTCGTCGCGACGACGCGGGAGGAGCTGCTCGCGATGTTCCCGGTGCGCGCGTTCAGCGAGCGCGAGATCAAGATGCGCGGGTCGCCGAGCCTCTTCCTCGAGAAGAACTTCGGCCCCGGCACCCAGGCGCGCATCAACCAGGGCAACCCCGAGCTCGCCCACCACGACCTCGATCGCGCGGCGTGCCTGCGCGGCCTCGAGGGCGTCGTCCTGCAGACCGAGGAGGACGCGCGGATCTGCGGCGCGCCGCTGATGGTGCCCCTCCGCAAGGGCAAGCGGCGCCCGAAGGCGTGCATCGACGTGTTCGAGTTCCCCAACCAGCCGTGCGAGCTGCCCTTCGTCTGGGTCGCGCCCACGCAGGCCGCCGCGGTGTGCGAGCTGCAAGGCAAGCGCCTCTGCAACCAGGACGAGTGGATCGCCGCGTGCCGCGGCGATCCCGAGGGCGGCAAGGACTCGGTCTACGCGTACGGCGACGAGCTCGATCTCGACGCGTGCAACACCAACAAGCCCGGCCGCAAGTACGGGGGCGTCGTCTGCGACGCCGACTCGGCGAAGAGCGCGTGGGCCACGTGCGGCACGAACACGGAGCCCGCAGGAGCCTTCCCCCGCTGCCGCTCGCGGATGGGCGTCTACGATCTGCACGGCAACGTCGCCGAGATCATGACGCGCATGGACGCCGAGGAGGGCGGCTGGGTGAGCCAGCTGAAGGGGAGCGCGTTCTTCTATGTGGACGTACATAGAAAGCACGACGAGCGCCCCCACAAGGACGACAAGCGCGAGACGTACCCGGATCACTGTGCCCACGATCCGCGGTGGCACGTCGAGCCGATGAACAACGCCTGGCACGTGAACTACCACCTCGGGATGCGCTGCTGCAAGACGGTGAAATGAGGCGCGATCTCGCGTAGCGTGACGGCCCGTGCGCCGCCGTCGCCTCCTCCTCGCTTCGCTCTCGATCGCCGTCGCCTCGGCCTGCGCGTCCGAGTCCTCCGACGGCCCCACCACCGCCACCGGCACGCCGCCGGGCGCGTCCGCCGCGGGGACGCCGCTGCCGTGCGACGTGTCCCTCGCGCTGACGCGCTGCCACGACTGCCACTCTTCGCCCACGAAGTACGGCGCCCCGATGTCGCTCGTCACCTACGAAGACCTGGTGCGCGACGCGCCGTCGACGCCCGGAGTCTCGACGCTGCAGCGGGCGCTCGAGCGCATGAAGAGCACGACCGATCCGATGCCGCCCGTGCCGCGCGAGCGCGCGAGCTTCAAGGAGTACGGCCCGCTCGACGCGTGGCTCGAGCGAGGGTTCCCGCCCGGCGACGCGGCCGAGAAGTGCGCGCCCGCGGCGCCGGACGCCGGCGTGGTGACCCCGGCGTGCGAGCCCGATCTGGTCGTGCGCGCCGAGTCCGCGTACTCGCTCCCGGAGGGCACGGCGGACGTCTACGTCTGCTACGGCCTCGACGTGCCGGCGACCGCCGGCAAGCGCCAGGTGACGGCCATCGCGCCGCGCGTCGACGACACAGCCGTCGTGCACCACATCGTCGTGTTCCAGGCCGACAAGACCGAGAGCCCCAAGCCTCACAAGTGCAAGGACATCTTCCCGATCGACTGGAAGGCCATCTACGCGTGGGCGCCGGGCGGACCGCCGTTCGTGATGCCCGAGGAGGCGGGGCTGCCGATGCAGGAGGGCGGGCCGACGCACCTGGTCGTGCAGGTCCACTACAGCAACCTGAAGCACGAGGCCGGGCACGTCGACCGGACGGGCGTCGATCTCTGCACGACCGACGCGCCGCGCAAGTACGACGCCGACATCCTGTGGGTCGGGGGGTTCGACTTCGCCGTGCCGCCGCACAAGACGGCCACGGTCGAGTGCAAGTTCGACTGGGGCCAGAACTGGACCAAGTACCTGCCGCTCCAGGTCGTGCAGTCGTGGCCCCACATGCACCAGCTCGGGCGCAAGCTGACGACGGACCTCGTGCGCGCCGACGGCTCGCAGACGCCGCTCGGGCACGCCGATCCGTTCTCCTTCTTCGATCAGGCGGCGTACCCGGTCGACGTCACCGTCTCGAACGGCGACAAGTTCGTCACGCGCTGCACCTGGGAGAACACGACCGACAAGACGGTCACCTGGGGAGAGGAGACGAGCCAGGAGATGTGCTTCAACCTGCTCACGTACTACCCGCGCATCCCGCTGCCGCAGTTCAGCGGCCCGGCGGCGTCGTACCTCTCGGACTGCAAGATGCAGCCATGACGCCGCTCCCCGTGCTCGCCGTCGTCGCGAGGCTGATGATGATGCCGCCGCCGCCGCCCCCGGTGCCGGTGATGCAGCTCGATCTGCGGCAGGTGTTCCCGGAGCACCCGATGGTGCAGCGGGTCGCGAGGGACGGGCGCCTCGGCCCGGCGGCGCTGGAGTTCCTGCTGCGCGAGGCCGAGCCGCTCGACGCGCGCCTCGCGGTCGCGTCGCCGCACGCGCTCGCCGACGTCGCCGCGGCCGGAGATGAGTTCTCGCGCGCGGCCTTCGGCGGCCTCCCGCTCGCGAAGATCACCGGCAAGACCGGCGCGCGCGCCGACCTCCTGCTCCTCGCCGCGTACCTGTCTGCGGCGCGCGCGGGCGGCAGCTCCCCGCACGCGCGATCGCTCGCGGCCGCCGCGGTGTCGCGCGCGCCGAAGAGCTTCGTCACCGCGATGCTCGCCGCGATGATGCGCGCCGACGTCGGGCCGAGCGCGCGGCCGTGCGACGCTGCGCGCCTCTTGCTCGCGCCGCTGCGCGATCCCGCGCTCGTGACGGACGTCGAGGACAGAGCCCTGTTCGCGCTCGCCGACGTCGCGTATCCACCTGACGACGCTTGCAGGGCGCAGACCCCACGATGACGACCCCCCTCGAGGCCGCGACCGCGGCGCTGCCCGATCACCACCGCGACGCGCTCTTCGGCGCCATCCCGACGCTGATCGCCGCCGTCGCGGGCGCCGATCGCGAGTTCGACGACGCGGAGATGCTCGCGGTCGTCGACGAGCTGCTCGCCTCCGAGCGGACGCTCGGCGCGGCGTTCCGTCACTCGCCCGCGGCCGAGGCGGCGTTCGACGCGCTGTCACGCCGCGCGCGGGAGGGCGACAGGCTCGAGCTGGCGAGCGCGCTCGCGCGCATCCGGCCCGCGCTCGCGGAGCTGCCCGACGAGCTCGCCGACCTGTTCCGGCGGTTCGTCAAGCGGATGGCGCTGCACATCGCGTCGGCGTCCGGGGGGTTCCTCGGGTTCGGCGATCCCATCAGCGACGAGGAGCGCGCCGTCCTGCACCGGCTCGTCATCGCGCTCGATCTGCCCCTCGAGGACGCCGAGCGCGCGTCCTTCGGGATGGCGCCGCCGCCCGGCGACGACGGCTGAGCATGGATTTCGGGAGCCCAAAGAGCGGGTGTCGGAGTCCGCAGCGGAATTCGAGCCGAATTGGGCTGAAGCCGCGCGCAGGCGTGGCCGTGCCACGTCGAGCACGGTTTCACCCAAGGCGGCCGAAGGACGCAAGGAATCCGGCGCTCGCGACGAAGGGCCCCCGAAATCCATGCTGAGGCGATCACGCCGCGCGCGTGCCGCGCGCAGGGCTCCACACGGTCACGCGGTCCCGGCCGCCGCGCTTCGACGCGTACAGCGCCTCGTCGGCCGACTTGAAGAGCGCGTCCCAGTCGCGGCCCGCCTCGGGGTACGTCGCGACGCCGAGCGAGCAGTTGACCTGCAGCGGGCCCTGGGGCGTCTGGAACACCGTCTTCGCGAGATCCTCGCGGATGCGCTCGGCGACGAGGCGCGCGCCCTCCGCGTCCGTCTCCTCGCAGAGCATCACGAACTCCTCGCCGCCGAACCGCGCGACCGCGTCGGTCGAGCGCTTCTTCTGCTTCAGGATCTCGCCGAGCCCCTTGATCACCTGGTCGCCGATGTCGTGGCCGTAGGTGTCGTTCACGCGCTTGAAGAAGTCGATGTCCGTCACCAGCACCGAGAGCTTGCGGCGGAACCGGTGGGCGGCGGCGATCTTCTCGGCCGCCGTGTCGATGAGCGCGCGCTTGTTGAGGAGGCCCGTGAGGCCGTCGGTGGTCGCCAGATCCTCGAGCTTCTTCATCATCCGCGCGTTCGCGAGGCTGACCGCGACGTGCCGCGCGAGCACCTCGAGCGTCGGCCGCACCGCCTCGCCGAACGCGCCCTTCCTCCGCGCCCCGAGCACCAGCGTGCCGAGCGGCTTGTCGTGCACGACGAGCGGCAGGACGAGCACGCTCGCGACCGGCGGCATCGTCACGCGCGGCGAGAACACCACCTGGCGCGGCTCGAGCTCGCCCCGGTACGGCAGCGCGTGCTTGTTCTCGACGACCATCGAGACGAGCCCGGTGCCGTGCGCGAAGCGCGCGCCGAGCAGCGGCTCCGCGCCGTCGCCCGAGACCGCGCGGATCTCGTGCTGGCGGCTCTTCGCGTCGTGCAGCGTGACGGCCGCGAAATCGAAGCTCGCGAACTCGCGCGCGCCCTTGACCGCCGCCTGCACGACGTCCGCCTCCGCGCTCGCGGCGCCGAGGGCCTCGGCCGCGCGGTAGAGCTTGCCCTGCTCGACCTTCGCGCGCTCGAGCTGCAAGAACACCCGCTCGTTCTGGATGACCCGGACGGCGTGGCGCGTCGCGGCCGTCAGCAGATCCTCCTCCTGCGCGGTGAACCCGCCCTGCCCCTTCCTGTCGGCGACGAGCAGCCCGCGCAGCTCGCCCTGCTCGAAGATGGGCACCGCGCTCACCGAGCCGACGGGACACGCGCCCGCGTAGTACGGCAGCTTGAAGGTGGGCTTCAATTGCCCGAGCGAGACGGGCGCGCGCCGCGAGAGCGCCGCGCCGAGCACGCCGTCGCCCGCGAGGAAGGGCCCGTCGACCACGTCGCCGTCGGTCGAGAGCTCGGCGACGCGCAGGTGCGTGCCGCCGTCGTTCAGCCAGAGCAGGATGGCCGTGTGCAGGCCGAGCGAGCGGCGCACGAGCTCGAGCGAGAACATCACCGCCTGGTGGATCTCCTCGACGCTCGACCGCGCGATGCGCTCGTCGTCGACGCGCGACCGAGGACCGGCCTCGGCCGAACGAGGCGCGTCGAGCAGGCGGTAGCGGCGCGCGGCGTCGTGCAGGCGATCGATCTCCGCCTCGACGCGCGCCTTGCCGCGCGCGCGCAGCCGCGTGACCTCGGCGCGCAGGACGACGTGGTTGAGCGCCGAGAACAGCGACGCGAAGCCCGCGTGCCACGCGATGGGCACGACGCTCGCCGCCACCGGCCCGCGCGCGAGCAGCTCGAGCGCGACCAGCGTCGCGATGCCCGCGCCGACCGCGGAGGGCCGGGTCGTCGCCGCGGCCACGCCGAGCACCACGTAGTTCGCGGCGAACAGCGAGCCGTCGAGGTGTCCCTCCACGCGCAGCGCGGCGGCCGTCGCCGCGATGATCCCGAGCGCGACGAGCTCCGCGTCGACCACCCACGGTGTCGCCGCGGGCTTCTGCTTGCGCGCGACGAGCCGGGCGACGAACGTCCCCGCGATGACCGTGAAGAACGCGGCCGTCGCGAGCGTCGACGCCGGCGCCGCCCCCGCGAGGCCCGTGATCGCGCCGAGGCCCGCGATGAGCGCGAGCGGCACGCCTCGGATCAGCGTCTTCTGCGCCGCGTAGGCGGCGCGGACGAGCGGCGGGGTCATCGCGAGCGGCGGTAGCAGCCGCCGGCGCGCCCGGCCCAGTTTTCGGCGAGCGTCAGCCGGGCGCCACCGACGGGCGCAGCGCGTACACGATCGCCACCACCTCGACGACCCACACGATGAGGTTCAGCACGAAGGGCACGTCGCGCAGCATCTCCTGCGTCGGGCTCTCGGCCTTCGGGCGGCCGGTGACGAGCTGGAGGAAACGAAACATTCCGAACAATACATGCGCGGTCGTCGGCCACAGCCACGCCGTCTTGAAGAACTCCTGGGTCTTCGCGTCGAGCGTGTACGCGAGGTAGGTGCCGGCGGTCGCGACGGAGGTCAGCGCGAGCGCGAGCGTGAGCGCGCGCGGCGTGTACGCGTCGAGCGCCTCGCGCTGCTTCTTCGCCTTCTCCTCGGCCTGCGCGAGCTCGTGGCGGCGCTTGCCGAACCCGAGGAACAGCGCGAGCAGCGCCGTGCACAGGAGGAGGTACGCGGAGACCTTGATGTGGGTCGCCTGGCCGCCCGCGACGACGCGCAGCACGAAGCCCGCGGCGATGCACCCGACGTCGATCCACGCGACCTTCTTCAGCTTGAGCGAGTACGCGACGTTCAGCGCGAAGTAGCCGGCCGCCGTCGCGGCGAACCACCTGTCGATGAGCAGGGCGCCGCCGAGCGAGCCCGCGACGAGGAGCGCGGCGATCGCCTTCGCCGCGCCGACCGGCACGCGCCCCGACGGGATGGGGCGGAACCGCTTCACCGGGTGCACGCGGTCGCCCTCGACGTCGACGATGTCGTTCATCGTGTAGACCGCCCCGGCGAGGAAGCAGAACACGGTGAACGCCGACAGCGCCGAGAGGACCAGCGGCGGGCTGAACATGTCCTTCGCGAACACGAGCGGCGCGAGCACGAAGGAGTTCTTCGCCCACTGGTGCGGCCGCAGCGTGCGCACGACGCCGCCGATCCGCCAGAGCAGCGACCCCTCGCGCGACGGGGGGAGCACGGGCACGTCGTCGTCCGACGCGCGGTCGCCAGGCTGGGGTCGCGGGTCTTCCATCAGGGCGGCGTCAGAACGCGATCTGACCGCGCAGCGTCAGCTCGTGCAGGCTGTGGGCGCCGTTGTGGCACGCGGTGTTCGGGCCGACGTCGACCCTGCGCGTCGGGCACCCGAGGTTGCCGGGCGCGAGGGCCGAGTTGTCGCCGGTGTACGAGCCCGGGAGCATCACGTAGCCGTACCCGAGCGAGAGCGACGCGTGGTGGGTCGCGTAGTAGTTGACCCCCGCGCCGACGACGTCGACCGCGACGCGCTGATCGGGGCGCGCGTCGCCCGGCGCGGACGCGCGATCACCCGCAGAGTACGTCGCGCGCAGCGACTCGCCGCGCAGCACGATCTCGAGCCCGCGGGGGGCCTTCTGCGGGTGGCCCTTCGGGAACCCGATGTGCGGCGGCGCGAAGCGGCCCGGCGCCTGTCGCAGGCTGGGGCGCCCCATCAGGAACACGCCGAGCTGCGCGTAGAACGCCGTGCCGGAGAGGTGACCGAAGCGCTCGCTCGTCGCCGCCTCGAGCCCGGCCTGTGCCTCGCGCGTGTTGCGCCGCAAGGACACGAACTCGAGCCTGAAATCGAGCCGCGAGACCGGCACGCGCACCTCGCCGGCGAACGCGGTGTCGAGCCCCGACGGCAGGATGTTCACCGTGCGACCGTCCGGCCCGCGGTAGCTGGTGGCGAAGAGCGTGGTGCCGCCGTCGGTGGTGATCGGCGCGAGCGGGTAGTGCACGTCGCGCTTCCTGCGCATCCCGTACCGCACCGACGCGCCGATCTGGATGTCGCGCGCGATGGTGCCCGTCGTCGCGAGCGGGCGCGCGTAGACGCGGGCGACGCCGTCCACGCGCGCGTCGACGTTGGCGCGCACCGGGCCGCGCTCCTGGTTCGCGTCGCCGCCGAACGCGCCCGCCTCGTACGCGAACACGCCGCCGCGCGTGCGCCCCGAGGCCATCAGCCCGAGGTCCTTGTTCGACGGCTGGGCGAACCGGACGGCGAGCGGGCGCTCGAGCCACATCATCTGCGACTCGTCGGTGCGGTTCTCCATCGTGAAGGGCACCTGCTGCTGCCCGAGCGAGAGCGACAGCCACCGCGCGACGCGCACCTGGAGGAAGCCGTGCTCGAGGTGGGGCGTCGGGCCCGCGAGATCGCCCGAGAGGAAGAACGACCAGCGCGACAGGATCTCGCCGCCGAGATCGACGCGCGCCCGGCGCATCGTCATCTGCGGGCGCAGCGGATCGCCCGCGGGGCCCGTCACGTCGTCGACGCCGCGCCCGAGCGTCGCGCGCGTGTCGACCTGCATCAGCAGCCCGGGGTACAGGCGGAACTGATCGTGATCGTCCCGCAGGAAGAAGCGCCCGCCGTGGTACCCCGCGAGCGGGAACCCCTCGGGGCCCCTCGACGAGGGGCGACGGGTCTCCTCGAGCTCGTCGGCGCTGCGGGGCGGACGCGTCCGCACGCGCGACCGGAGGAGCGCGCGGCCCCGCGGGGGCGCGACGACGGGGGCGACGACCGGCGGTTCGTCGTCCGCCTGCGCCGTCGCCGGCGTGACGAGCGCGGCCGCAGCGGCGCACGGCGCGAGCCAACGGGAGATCGCCATCTTGTCGCGTTGCCTAGCCGAGATCGGGGGGGGAGTCTCGCGCCGCGAGCCGCTCGGCGAGGGCCGCGATCGTGAGCGGGCTGCACCCCTCCGCCTTGTTGTTGACGATCACGTACGCGACGCGCGACGTCGCCTCGCACAGCCGCACGAGCTCGATCACCGCCTGGCGCAGCTCGGGGTTCGGATCGACGATCCTGTCGAACGGCGCCATCTGGGCCTTCCGGTCGGCGTAGCGCGTGCCGGGGCGCATCAGCAGCCGCGTGACGACGTGGTCGGGCGCGGTGAGCACGCCCGGGAGCGCGAGCTGCTCGCCGACCGACGGCATCGCCTCCCACGAGTTCAGGACGTGCGCGACCCCGTGCGCGCGCAGCACCTCGAGGTAGGCGGGCGAGAGGTGCGACGCCGTCCGCAGCTCGACCGAGAGCGGCAGGTCGCGAGGCACGGCGCGGAGGAACTGGTCGAGCCGCTCCGCGAACGCCGCTGCGGGCGGCGGCGCGCGGCGGATGGGCGCGAACTCGAGCACGATGGACCCCACGTGCTCACCGAACGCGCGGCGCGCAGGATCCGCGACCTCGCGCGTGAAGGTCGCCGGGTCGAGGTAGGTGTCCCACGCCTCGCCGGTGCGCGGATCGGCGGGCGTCGTCAGCCGGCCCCACGCCTTCATCACCGCGCGGAACCCGGCCGGCAGCGCGGCCGCGTAGCGGGAGAGCTCGTCGACCGAGAGCGGCGCGTAGTACGAGCGATCGATCCCCACGGTGCCGAACAGCGGGTAGCGCGCGTACAGCTCGAGCCCGCGCTCGCGCAGCTCCTCCTCGGTCGTGCCCCGCGGGTAGCAGATCCCGCCCCAGCCGGGGAACGTCCACGACGACGTGCCGAAGCGGACGGCGGACGGCAGCGCCGCGGCGAGCGCGGCCTCGGCGGAGAAGTCGGGCGCGGGCCCGGCGCCGAACAGCCCGAGCTGCTTCATGACGCGGACCGTGTGAAGAATGTGATCGATGTGTCGCCCCACGTGCGCGTCTCGTCGCGCGCGAGGCCGACGATCTCCGGCGCGGCGCTCCTCGCGGCGTGCTCGACGACGACGAGCGCGCCCTCGGCGAGCGCGGTCGTGTACCGGGCGAGGGCCTCGGCGAGCGCGCCCGAGTCGACGAGCGCGTACGGCGGATCGACGAACGCGAGATCGAACGGCCCGTGGACCGCGACGTCCCCCGCGGCGCGCTCGACGGGCCGCGGGACGACGACCGGCGTGAGCGCGAGGGCCCGCGCGTTGCCGCGGAGCGCCGCCAGCGCGAGGCGACCGGACTCGACGCACACCGCCGCGGCCGCGCCCCTCGACAGCGCCTCGAGCGCGAGCGCGCCGGTGCCCGCGTACAGGTCGAGCACCCGGAGCCCCGCGACGTCGCCGAGCACGCTGAAGAGCGCCTCGCGCACCTTGTCGCTCGTCGGTCGCGTGCCCTCTCCGCGCGGCGCCTCGAGCCTGCGACCGCCCAGGCGACCGCCGATGATGCGCACGCGCTACTTGCCCGACAGCGTCGCCCAGCCGCGCGCGCCGGGCCCAGACTCGACGGGGAGCCCCGCGTCGCGCCAGCCCGCCGCGACGACGCGCCCGAACCCGTCGCGGTTGCCGTCGAACCCGGTCTGCAGATCCACGAGATCGGTGTAGCCGGCGGCGGCGAGCGCCTCGGCGGCGCGCAGCGAGCGCGCGCCCGATCGGCACCCGAGCAGGAGCCGCGCGTCGACCGGGAAGGCCCGCTGCATGGCCGCGAGGAACTCCGGGTTCGGCGTCATCCCGCCGGGGCCGGCGTGCATCAGCGGCGCGTTGTACGCGCCCGCGGGGTGCGACTCCTCGAACTCGGGCACGCTCCGCACGTCGACGTAGACGTACCCCTCGGCGAGCAGCGACTCGGCCTCCTTCGGCATCACGCGGCGGACGCTCATCGGCTCACTCTACCCACAACCCACGCGGCGCTGAAGGGTCAGCGCGCGGCGCCGGCCTTCTCGGGGAACTGGAACACCACCTCGCTCTTGCGCACGAGGCCGAGCTCGTCGCGCGCGATGCGCTCGACCGCGGTCGGATCGTCCTTCAAGCGCTGCACCTCGCCGCGGAGGAAGGTGATCTGGCGGCGCTGCTCGTCGTTCTCGGCGGAGACCTTGTGCAGCTCGGCGTCGAGCGTGCGCAGCCGCGGCAGCCCCTCGGACGAGAAGATCAGGTACGGCGCGCCGAGCGCGGCCGTCACGAGGACGAGGGCGGGGAGGTAGCGCTCGAGGGTGCGGGCCATCACGGATGTTCAGTGTGTAGCGGAACCTCGCGCCGAACACCAAGCGCGCGGCGTCGATCGCGCCGGGGCGGTGCACAATTCCGACCGTGGCGCGCGGGCGCTTTTCCGAGCCCGCGGCGCGTCGATTGTCTAGCATCGCGCGCCCGCGCGCCCTTCGGCGCGCACCGAAAGCCACACAGCGATGGATATCGACATTCTCCGGGGAGAGCTCGAGCGTCTGTTCAAGCTCGACGAGCTCGTCCACCTCACGCAGGAGCTGCTCGGCTGGTCCCCCGAGGAGGTCGGCGGCGCGACCTCGAGCGCCGCGTTCGCGCGAGCGCTGGTCGAGCGCTGCCGCGAGCGGGAGGCCCTCGACGCGCTCGTCGACGCGGTCGCCGCGTCGCGCACGGAGCTCGATCCGAAGCTCCGCGACCTCCTGGTGCACGGCTTCCCGGTGCTCGACGATCTGACCCAGGGCTCGCTGCTCGGCGACGTCACGGTGGGCCGGAAGATCGGCGAGGGGCCGGTGGCGCAGACGTACCTCGCGAAGCGCGACGGCAAGGAGATCGTGCTGCGCGTGCTGCGGAGCGAGGTCGCGTTCGACCGGCGCCGCGTCGCTCGCTACCAGACCGCGGTGCGGCTCGTCGGCCGCGTCTCGCACGCGGGGCTCGCGTCGGGCACGACCGCCGGGCCGCTCGGCGATCGCGTCGCCGTCACGTACGAGCACGTCGAGGCGCAGCCGCTGTCGGCGCGGCTCGCGCGCACCGGGCCGATGCACCTGAACGAGGCCCGCCCGCTGCTGAAGGCGATCCTCGAGGTGCTCGCGGCGCTGCACGACAAGCGGCTCGTGCACGGCAACCTGAAGCTCGAGAACGTGCTGCTCGCGCGCGGCGAGGGCGGAGCGCAGCGGGTGATCGTCGTCGACGCGGGCACGGATCGGCTGCGACGCCGCGCGAGGGCGGCCGGCGACGTGCTCGGCATGGTCGTCACCCCCAAGATCGCGGCGCCCGAGCTGCACCGGGGCAAGGGCGCGGACGTGCGCAGCGACGTGTACGCGTTCGGCGTGCTGCTGTTCGAGCTGCTCTCGGGCAAGCCGCCGTTCTCGGGCGGCACGCCCGTCGAGCTCGCGGTCGCGCACATGTCGAAGGCGCCCGAGCCGCCGTCCGCCGTCGCGCCGCGCGGCTGGGTCACGAAGGAGCTCGACACATTCGTGCTGTCGCTGCTCGAGAAGGAGCCGAGCGCCCGGCCCCGCGACGGCCGCGCGCTGCTCGAGGCGCTGGAGACGCTGGGCCGCGCGACCACCGCGCGCGCGGCGTCGAAGATCGACGAGGAGGAGCTCACCCGGCGCGTCGACGCGCTCGTCGCCGACCCCGGCGACCACGACGCCGCGCTGAAGCTCGAGGGCGCCGTCGAGGAGGGCGCCGAGCCAGCCCGCGTCGCCGAGGCGTTCTCGGTCGCCGCTGACACGCTCGAGGTCTCGGGTGAGGACGCGCAGAAGCACAAGGAGACGAAGAAGGCGCTCCTGTTCCGCGCGGCGCGCATCTTCGAGGCCGCGAAGGCGCTCGAGGACGCCGAGACCGCGTACGCGTCGATCGTCGATCTCGGCGGCGACGACGACATCGCGATCGTCGCGCTCGAGGAGGTGCGGCGCCAGCTAGGCAAGTACGAGGAGCTCGTCGAGATGTTGCTCGTGCGCAGCGAGCGCGCGACGAGCCGCAGCGAGCGCGCCCGCGCCCTCGCCGACATCGGCAAGCTCTACGCGCACGAGCTCGACGACAAGGCGCAGGCCCTCGTCGCCTTCACGCAGGCGCTCTGCGAGGACGCCCAGGACACCGAGCTCGCCGAGGAGGTCGAGCGGCTCGCCGGCACCGATCAGGCGCTGTGGGCGGAGGTCGCGAACACCGTCGGCCAGGCGGTGCAGGGCGATCTCCCGCCCGAGGCGCGCACCGCGCTCCTCTTGCTGCTCGGCGGCTGGTACGGCGGCAAGCTCTCGCGCCCCGATCTCGCGCTGCCCTGCTACCAGACGATCGTGCAGGGCGAGCCGTCGAACGACGCCGCCCTCGCGGGGATGGCCGCCATCTATCGCGCCGCGCAGCAGTGGCCCGAGCTCGGCGCGGTGCTCCTCCGCCGCGCCGACGTGACGACGTCGCCGGTGCGCGCGCGCGACTTCAAGGCGAGCGCGGCCGAGCTGCTCGACGGCAAGCTGAACGAGCCGCACCGCGCGAAGGACATCTACGAGCAGATCCTCGCCGACGATCCGGCGCACGAGCAGGCGAGCCTCGCCCTCGCGAAGATCTACGAGCGCACGGGCGACTACGCGGCGCTCGTGAAGATCCTCGACAAGCAGGCCGACGCCCTGCGCGGCGAGGATCGCGCGCGCGCGTACTGCAAGATCGCGGAGCTCCACGAGGGGCAGCTCGACGATCTCGCCGAGGCGGTGCGGCGCTACGAGGCCGCGCTCGCGGCCGACGAGCGGCACCTCGACGCGCTGAAGGGCCTCGATCGCATCTTCAACCGCACCGGCAAGTACAAGGAGCTGCTCGCCAACCTCGACCGCCAGCTCCAGGTCGCCGCGACGCCTCGTCAGAAGATCAACCTGCTCGAGCGCATCGCGGGCATCCACGACGAGGAGTTCCTCGACCACGAGGCCGCGGCGAAGGCGTACGAGGGCATCCTCAAGATCGACTCCGCGCACGAGAACAGCCTGACCGCGCTCGCGCGGCACTACCGCGCGCTCGATCGCTGGGAGGACGTGTCGACGCTGTACGAGCGGCACCTCAAGGTGGCGACCGACGACGCGCGCAGGCAGGAGCTGCTGCTCGCGCGCGGGCGCGTCCTCTCCGAGCAGGTCGGCAGCCCCGAGCGCGCGATGTCCTGCTACCAGCAGGTGCTCGAGATCACGCCCGACCACTCCGGCGCGCTCGAGGCGCTCGCGCGGCTGCGCGAGCAGAGCGGCGACGCGCTCGCCGCGCTCGACGCCATCGAGGCGCTCGCCGCGAAGGCCGCGACCGCGGAGCAGAAGGCCGAGCAGTGGATGCGCGCGGCGAAGCTCCTCGAGGCGCGCGGCGATCGCGACGGCGCCATCCAGCGCTACAAGGCCGCGCTCGACGCCGATCCCACCAACGCCGCGGCGACGGTCGCGCTCCGCTCCGCCTACGCCGCGCGCGGCGACTCCGCGAGCGCCGCCGACCTCATCTCGCGCGAGATCGAGGCCGCGCAGGGCAACCTCTCGAAGGCGCGCCTCTACGGCGAGCTCGCGAAGCTCGCGCGCGAGAAGCTCGGCGACAAGGCGCGCGCGCAGGACGCGGCGAAGAAGGCCATCGAGCTCGATCCGACCGCGCTCGACTCGCTGCTCATCCTCGGAGATTTCGCGTTCGAGGACGGCAAGTTCCTCGAGGCCGCGAGGTCGTACGAGTCGCTCGCGAGCCGCACCGACGCGCTCTCCCCCGCGGACGCGCGGCGCGTGCTCGGGCAGTACGTCGACGCGCTCCTGAAGACAGGCGGCGAGGAGAAGGCGGTCGCGGCCGTCGATCGCCTGCTCGAGCTCGCCCCCGACGACCTCGCGTGCGTCGGGCGGGCGTTCCGGGTCCACGCGGCGCACGGCGACGCGAAGAAGGCCTTCGAGCTCGGCGCGCGCTACACCGGCGAGCTCGGCGGGCAGCTGCGCGGGCACGACAAGGCCGAGGCGCTCTATCGGTACGGCGAGGCCGCGCGCAAGGTCGGCGAGCTCGACAAGGCCGTCGACGCGCTCACCGAGGCCACCGAGGTCGACCCGGCGTACCCCGCGCCGGTCGACGCGCTCGCCGAGGTCTTCGGCGACAAGGGCGACTGGGAGGAGGTCCTGCGCATCAAGAACCGCCGCCTCGACGTGCTCTCGGGCGACGAGCGCAGCGCGATGCTGGTCGAGATCGGCGACGTCATCGCCACCAAGATCGGCGACCGCACGCGCGCGGCGAAGAGCTTCGTCGCCGCCCTCGAGGACCGCCCCGACGATCGCAAGCTGCTGACGAAGCTCATGCAGCTCTACAGCGAGGAGAAGGACTGGGCGAAGCTGGTCGAGATCGTCGTGCGCCTCGCGGACTTCGTCGACGACAAGAAGCAGAAGGCGAAGTACCTGCTCACGGCCGCCGGCATCGTGCAGAAGGAGCTGCAGGATCTCGACCAGGCCGTCGCGCTGCTCGACCGGGTGCTCGAGCTCGAGCCGTCGCAGAAGGCGCTCACCGACGCGATCGAGGTGCGGCGCGCGCGCGCCGAGTGGCCCGAGGTCGAGAAGCTGCTGACGCGGCAGCTCGAGATGGTGCAGGAGAGCAACGATCGCGACAAGCTCATCGCGACCTTCGACGCCCTCGGCGATCTCTACCAGCGGCACCTCGGCCAGACGGGCGACGCCATCGACGCGTACGAGGCGGCGCAGACGCTCGACCCCGACGACCGCGAGCGCAACGAGAAGCTCGCCGACATCTACGTCTCGGATCCGGCGAAGTACCTCGACAAGGCCGTCGCGTCGCTGCGCACGACGCTCGCGCGGAACCCGCACAAGCCCGAGGGCTACAAGCTGCTCCGCAAGCTCTACACCGAGTCGAAGCGGGCCGACGCCGCGTGGTGCCTCTGCCAGGCGCTGACGTGCCTCAACCTCGCCGAGCCCGACGAGGAGCGCTTCTTCAAGCGCATGCGGGCCGAGTCGCCCGCCGCCGCGCAGGACAGGCTCTCCGAGGAGGACTGGGTGATGCGCGTCCGGCACTTCGACGCCGACCCGCTCTTGACGGCGGTGCTGTCGATCCTCGAGCCGACGATCCTCGCGGCGCGCGCGCAGCCGATCGAGACGCTCGGGTACGACGCGCGCTACGCGCTCGATCTCTCGCTGCACCCCTACCCGATGTCGCAGACGCTCTACTACGCGGCCGGCGTGCTCGGGATGACCCCGCCGCTCACGTTCCAGAACCCCAACGATCCGGGCGGCCTCTCGTTCCTCCACGCGCGCACGCCCGGCATCGTGCTCGGCCACGCGGCCCTCTCGGCCGACGTGCCGCCGCAGGCCGCCGCGTTCCTCGCCGCGCGCCATCTCGCGTATTTCCGGCCCGGGTTCTACGTGCGCCACCTCGTGCCGAGCGTGACGGGCCTGAAGACCTGGCTCTTCGCCGCCATCAAGCTCATCGCGCCGCAGTTCCCGCTGTCGGCCGATCTCGAGGGCCCCGTGAAGGAGAACCTCGACTTCATCAGCGGCGCCCTGAAGGGCAACGCGCGCGACAACCTCGCCTCCGTCGTCACGAAGATGCTCTCCGGCGGCGGCTCGCTCGACCTGAAGAAGTGGGTGCAGGCGGTGGATCTCTCGGCCGACCGCGCGGGGTTCCTCGTCGCGCACGATCTCGAGGTCGCGACGGAGCTCGTGAAGGCGGGCGGCGACGAGCAGAGCTCGCTGCCGGTGCGCGAACGCGCGAAGGAGCTGGTGCTGTTCGCCGTGAGCGAGGAGTACTTCGACCTGCGCCGCCGCCTCGGCATCGCGATCGACTCGTGAGCGACGGCGCGCCCGGGCTCGTCGTCCGCTGCGGGCGCTGCGGGCAACCGAACCGCGTGCCGACGGCGCGCGTGTTCGACGGCCCGCGCTGCGGCACCTGTCGCCACGCGTTGCCGCTCGGGGGCGCGCCGCTCGCGCTGTCGGAGCGCGACTTCGACGCCGTCGTGTCCGCCGCGACGGTGCCGGTGGTCGTCGATTTCTGGGCGACGTGGTGCGGCCCGTGCAAGTCGATCGCGCCGTCGCTCGAGCACGCGGCGGCAGAGCTCGCGGGGCGCCTCCTGATCGGCAAGGTCGACGTCGACGAGTGCCCGTCGCTCGCGGCGCGGTTCGACGCGACCTCGGTGCCGCTGCTCGTCGCGTTCCGCGGCGGCGAGCCCGTCGAGCGACAGGTGGGCGCGCTGCCGACCGACGAGCTGTCGCGCTGGCTCGAGCGCCACGCGCGCGCCTGACGTCGACGCCGCGCGGTGGGGGCCCTCAGCCCCAGCCGATCACGAAGCGCAGCTCGTACGTCGGCGTCCCGTCGACCTCGCTGTCGCGCACCGGCGCGGCGGCGTGGAACGTCGGCTCCGGCGCGCCAGCGATGCGCAGCGCCGTCATCAAGAACCCCTCGGCGAGGGGCGCCGACAGCGGCACGAGGGGCATCGGCACGCCCGTGTGGATGATCTCGTGCGTGCGCTCGTCGACGGCGCGCGAGGTCGCCTCGCCGAAGTCGAAGTACTGCATCACCGCGCGGCCGACGCGCGCGGCGATCGTCTCCGGGCTCGTGAAGTTCAGGATGACCTTGTAGAGCCCGTGGATGTCGGCCTCGGCCTGCGTCGCGGCGCGCTCGAGCATCGCCGCGTGGTGCGAGATGCCGCGCGCCTTCGCGGCGGCGAGCGAGAACGGCAGCATCGGCAGCGCGTCGTACCAGCTCGCCGTGAGGAAATGCTGCTGCAGGAACCTCGCGCACCGCGGCTCGAGCAGCTGCGCGAGCGCGTCGATCCCGCCCGGCACCGTCGCGTTGTAGTACCCGATCGACGAGCGGTAGACGTGACCCTTGACGTGGAACGGGCTCTCGCCGGGCGCGTAGCGCGACGGGGCCGCGAGCGCCGACCGCAGGAACCCGCTCGGGCGCGCCGGCGGCATCGGCGTCTTGTGCGACGGGGGCCCGCTGTCGTGCTGCCGCGGGTCGCGCGAGCCAGGCGGAGAGCTCCGAGGGCGGCGAAGCATGGGGCCGAGACGTCAAATACTCGAATCTTCTACACGCCGAAGAACTTTTTGCTATGGTACCCAATTTTTTAGGTTGAGTATCAAAACGGCCTCCACACGGCGCTCCCCTCCTCGTCCCGCTTCTCCTCGGGGGCCGGCGCGGCGGGCGCGGCGGGCGCGGCGCTCGGGGCCTTCGCGGGGGCGTCCTCGCCGTGGTTGTCGTCGCCGTCGTCGTCGTCGTCGCTCGCTGCGGGCGCCGCCGGGGCCGCGCCGGCGCCGCGGTCGGGCAGCGGCAGCGCGTCGAGCACCTTGTCGAGCTCGCTCTTCCATGCGCCGAACGCCTCGCGCTCGCTCGGCGGCAGCACGCGCTCGCCGTCCATCTTCAGCACCTGGAGCCCGTCGACGAACACGCCGTTCTTCTTCACCGAGAAGTGCAGGTGCGGGCCGGTGCTGCGCCCCGTCGTGCCGACGAACCCGATGACCTGGCGCGTCTCCACCTTGTCGCCGCGCTTCAGGTTCGGCGCGAACTTCGACATGTGCGCGTAGCCCGTCTCGATGCCGTTCGAGTGCGACAGCACGACGAGGTTGCCGCTCGGTCCGTGCGGCCCGACCCAGGTGACGGTGCCGTGGGAGACGGCGTAGATGGGCGTGCCGGTCGGCGCGCCGAAGTCGGTGCCGTTGTGCGGCGAGACGACGTGCAGCACCGGGTGCATGCGCTTCGGGTTGAACCGCGACGTCACCCTCGGGAACTTCACCGGGTAGCGCCAGCCGCCCTTGTAGGGAGCCTTGCCCGCCTCGTCGAAGTAGCCGCGGCTCTTGTCACCCTTGAAATGGTAGAGCCGCGTCGGGCGCTCGGATTTCGGCGTCCAGAACTCCACCGCCTCGACGTCCACGTACCGCGCGAACCGCCCGAACGACCGCTGCTCCTTCGCGACCACGCGCAGCGTCGAGCCCTTGCCGAGCCTCGAGAGGGAGATGCGATCCTCGAGCGCGTCGTTGAGGGTGTCGAGCAGGTCGTCGTCGAACCCTGCGTCGACGATGGCCTGCTTCAGGTCCTCCTTCACGAACACGCTCTTCGCGACGCGCGACGTCTCGACCTGCAGATCGAGCTTGGCGCCCGCGAGCGCGCCGTCGTCGGTCTCCTTCGCCTGCCACACGTCGACGACCGACGTGAGGTACTCGAACGCCTTCACGCGCTTCGTGGCCTTGTCGAGCGCGACGACGTACTGGTGCTTGCGCTTCGGGCGATCGAACACCTTCGCGTCGCCGAAGGCGCGCAGGATGCGGGCGATCTGCGCGGCGGGCACCTTCTCCTCCTCGAGGGCCTCGGTGAGCGAGCGCGACCCGAGCTTGCCCGCGGCGACGCGCACGGAGTCGTCGGCCTCGAGCGACTGGACACGGAACACCTCGGGCGCGGGGGGCGGCGCCGGCTCCGACGACGCGGCGGGCGCGGAGGGCGGCGGCGTCGCCTCGGGGGACGAGGCGCTGCGCGATCCGAGCGCCGCGGGCAGGCCGCGCCGCGGGCCGTCGATCTGGATGAGCACCGCGAGCACGGTCGCGATGGCGGCGACGCCGAGCGCGGCCCCGGCGATCGCGGCCACGCGCGGCGAGAGGCCGCGTGACTCGCCGGGGGTGGGCGGCTGCAGCGGCACGTTCGCCGCCTGCTCCGCGAGATCGATCGCGCCCGGTGCGGAGGGCGGCGCGTGCGCGTCGATCGTCGCCGGCACGCGCCCGGTCAGCGACAGCGGCGCGTCGACGACGTCGGGGGGATCGTCGGAGACCTGGTCGACGGTGAGCGCGGCGTCCGGATCCTCGATGACGAGCCGCGCGGGCTCGGCGACGCCGGGAGGATCGTCGGAGACCTGGTCGACGGTGAGCGCGGCGTCGGGGTCCTCGATGACGAAGTCCGCGCCCATCGAGCTCGTGGTGGCCGGCGGCGGCGAGGGGGTGGCTCGTGCTCGCCCCGACATCAGACCGACCTCCGGGGAGGCGGCGAGGGCCGCCTCACCCCTCCTGCGTCTCGAGCTCGTCGAGCAGCGCCTCGGCGCGCTCGGCGCTGATGTCGAGGCGGTCGGCGAGATCGTTCATGATCTCGTTCTCGGCGTCGGCGATCTCGTTGTCGGCGAACGCGACGGCGGCCGACAGCACGAACGCGGCCTCGCTCGCCTCGACGCGGCCCTTCAGCACGTCGCACACCGCCGCGAGGCGCTTCGGCTGGCCCTCCTCGGTGAGGCGCTTGTCGAGCTGCGCGACGAGCTCCTCGATCTGCGCGCCGCGCATCTGGTTCGCCGTGAGCTCGCGGACGGCGCCCTTGACGACCTGGCGCTCGCTGTCCTCGATCTTCCCGTCGGCGGCGACCATCAGGTACATCGCCTCGACCACGGCCTCGAAGTACGCGATGGCCTCGTCGTCGCCCTCGAGCGGGTGCTGGTGCTCGTAGGCCTCGGCGCCCGCGAGGAAGATGGACTTCCTGCCGCCGGTGTCGAACAGGTGATCGCGGAGACGGACGAGGGTCTTCGGGTCGAGGCCGAGAATCATGCGCGTCGCATGGCATCGCCGCGGGCCGAAGTCACGCCCGGAAGGATGGCACAGGGGCGGGCGCGGCACGCGTGGGCTGCGCGCGGCCTCGGGGTCGGGTAGGCTCCGCGCGCGCTCCGAACGGGGGCGGGTCACGTCGCAACTGGAGTCTCGCCATGGGTCGTCGCTTCCCTCTCTTGATCGGTCTCGTCGCGCTGTTCGTCGCTTGCAGCTCGTCCGAGAGCGATCCGTTGTTCCAGCCTTCGGCGTCCGCCGGCTCCTGCGTCGAGAACCAGACGGTCGAGTGCGCGTGCCCGGGCGGGAAGAAGGCGGTGCAGGTCTGCCTCGCGACTGGCAAGTACGGCACCTGCCCCTGCGGCGTGGCCGGCGCCGGCGGGTCGACCAGCGGCGGATCCACGAGCGGCGGGTCGACCAGCGGCGGATCCACGAGCGGCGGGTCGACCAGCGGCGGTTCGACCAGCGGCGGTTCGACCAGCGGCGGTTCGACCAGCGGGGGATCCACGAGTGGCGGGTCGACCAGCGGTGGATCCACGAGCGGCGGTTCGACCAGCGGCGGTTCGACCAGCGGCGGTTCGACCAGCGGCGGTTCGACCAGCGGCGGTTCGACCAGCGGCGGCGCGGCGGGCGGCGGCGACTGTACGGCGGGCGACTGCGACGGCGACGGCTACCCGGCGCCCCTCGACTGCGACGACAAGAACCCACGGATCAACCCCGGCGCGGTCGACCTGCCGGAGCTCGACGCGAGCGGCGAGCTCGCCGCGACGCAGATCGACGACGACTGCGACGGCGCGCCGGCCGTCGGCCCGCCGGCGGGCTGTGACGAGGGGCTCGGCCCGATCGCCGCGTCGCCGACCGAGGCAGCGCGCGCGATGGGTCTGTGCGCGATCGGCGCGCCCCCCGAGTCGGCGCCGCCGAGCGAGCGGCGCTGGGGCGTGATCGACGCCAGGTGGAGCGCGGTCTCGGGGCCGATGCTCGCGTCGCCGCCGCCGCCGAGCCCGCTCACGCCCGCCCTCGACACCGGGATCGTGCCGACGTTCGGGCCGAGCACGACGCCGCGCGAGGGCACGCGCATGTTCGCGCTCTCGACCGGCGTCGCGCGCGCCCCCGGCCAGGTAGGCGCGGTGACGGGGAACCAGTGTGAGCTGGGCACGGGCGGCACCACGCCGGACACGGACAAGAAGACGACCTCGCCGTCGCCTGGCGCCTTCACGAGCCAGGTGAGCTGCGGGCAGGCCGGCACGCCCCACGACGGCGTCGCGCTCGACCTGCGGCTGCGCGTGCCGTCCAACGCGACGAGCTTCACGGTGAACTACCGCTTCTTCTCGTGCGAGTTCCCCGACTACACGTGCAACCAGTACAATGACGTGTTCGCGATCCTGATGGCGCCGAGCCCGTTCACCCCGGGCGATCCGATGTCGCCGAACGTCGCGTTCGAGTCGAGCACGCCGGGCGTCAAGCGCATCATCGGCGTGAACAACACGACCTTCCTCACAGCCTGTGCGCCCGGCACCCCCAGCTACACCGCGTGCGCGGGCGACGCCGAGCTCGCGGGCTCCGGGTTCGAGAAGCACGCCGCGAGCGGCTGGCTGCGCACGACGGCCCCCGTGAAGCCCGGCTCGGTGATCGATCTGCGCTTCGCCGTCTGGGACTCGGGCGACGGCCTGCTGTCGTCGACGGTGGTCGTGGACGGCTTCACCTGGGGCACCAACCCTGATTTCGGCACCGTGATCGAGCCGTCCGAGGGTCAGGGGGGCGCGGGCGGCGCGGGCGGCGCGGGCGGGGATCCCTTCGGCGGCGCGGCGGGCACGGCGGGCGCGAGCGGCGGCTTCGCGGGCGCGGGCGGCGGGGCGAGCCTCGCGTGCACCGACGGCACCTGCGCCAACCCCGGCGAGTGTTGCAAGGGGATCGGCCAGCCCTGCGGCCAGGAGCTCAGCGGGTTCTGTTTCTGAGGGCTTCTGACGCAGAGACCTGCGCCCGCTCTGGGCGCTCTCTCCGCGTCGATGGCTGTCATCACTTGTCAACAGTGACGTCCCCAGGCGAGCTGGGATCGGTTGGCATCCACGACACAGCGCGCATGGCACGCTGCGCCGTGGAGCTACGCAGCGCGGCATGCGAACTCCCCTGCGCTCGGGGTCGGATCGTGTAGGGTCCGCCGCGCGCGCCGCGCGACCGCGGACGACAAGGAGACGACCCGTGAAGATCGGTGTTCCGAAGGAGATCAAGACGCGTGAGTACCGTGTTGGCATGACCCCGGCTGGCGTGCGCCAGCTGACGTCGCGCGGGCACGAGGTGTGGGTGCAGCGGGGCGCCGGCCTCGGCAGCGGCCTGCGCGACGAGCAGTACGAGGCGGCGGGCGCCCGCGTCGTCGGCGAGGCGCCCGAGGCCTGGGCGGCCGACATGGTGGTGAAGGTGAAGGAGCCGCTCGCGGCCGAGTACGGGCACTTTCGCGAGGGGCAGATCCTCTACACCTACCTGCACCTCGCGCCCGAGCCCGAGCTGACGCGCGAGCTGATGAAGAAGCAGGTCACGGCGATCGCGTACGAGACGATCGAGCTCGACGACGGCTCGCTGCCGCTCCTGAAGCCGATGAGCGAGGTCGCCGGGCGCATGGCGGTGCAGGTCGGCGCGACGCACCTGGAGAAGGAGCACGGGGGCAAGGGGATCTTGCTCGGCGGCGTGCCGGGCACGCGGCGCGGTCGCGTGGTCATCCTCGGTGGCGGCGGGGTCGGCAAGAACGCCGCCACGATCGCGGTCGGCATGGGCGCGCAGGTGACGGTGCTCGACGTGCGCGCGGAGACGATGGCCCACCTCGAGGACGTGTTCGGCGGCGCGATCGAGACCCTGTACTCGAACCCCGTGAACATCGAGGAGTCCTGCCGGCGCGCGGATCTCGTCGTCGGCGCGGTGCTCGTGCCCGGCGCGAAGGCGCCCCGGCTCGTGACCGAGGGGCTCATCGGCCAGATGGAGCCTGGCACGGTGGTCGTCGACGTCGCGGTCGATCAGGGCGGCTGCATCGAGACGTGCCGCCCGACGACGCACGACAACCCGACGTACGAGGTGCACGGCGTCGTGCACTACTGCGTCGCCAACATGCCGGGCGCGGTGTCGCAGACGAGCACGTGGGCGCTCACCAACACCACCATCCGCTACGCGGAGAGCCTCGCGCGCCAGGGCGTCGTCGACGCGATGAAGCGCGATCCTGCGCTCGCGAAGGGCATGAACGTCTACAAGGGGCACGTGACCTACCAGGGCGTCGCCGAGGCGCACGGGCTCGAGTTCGTGCCGCTGGCGAAGCTCCTCTGAGCGGCTTAGGGCCTCTGTGCGCGGCGCTTGCCGTGTCTGCCTGCCCATGGTTCACCCCGCGACGTGAGCGGCGCGGAGCCCGACGACCCAGCCTCGGGCCGCGCCGCGGGCGGCGACGAGCTGTCCGCGGGCGAGTACCGGCGCCGGGCGCTCATCGGCGGCGTCGCGCTCGCGCTGCGCACCGCGCTCGCGCAGCTCGTCGTGCTCGGCGGGACGATCGTGCTCGCGCGGCGCCTGTCGCCGCGTGACTTCGGCGCGTTCGCGATCATCCAGTTCGCGCTCTCCTTCCTCACCGTCTTCGGCGACGCGGGGCTCGGCGGCGCGCTCGTGCAGAAGAAGACGGCCCCCACGCGCGAGGAGCTCTCGAGCGTCTTCTGGGTGCAGCTCGCGCTCGGCGGCGCCGTGCTCCTCGTCGCCGCGATCGCCGCCGAGGGGCTGCGCCTCGTCTGGGGTGATCTGCCCCCGAGCGCGCCGTGGATCCTGCGCGCGCTCGCCGTCAACTTCGCGCTCGTCGCGGCGCGCGCGGTGCCGATGATATCGATGGAGCGCGAGCTGATGTTCGTGCGCCTCGCGGCGATCGATCTCGTCGGCTCCCTCTCGTTCTACCTGGTCGCCTGCGGGATGGCGCTCGCGGGGTTCGGCATGTGGTCGCTCGTCGCGGGCGTGCTCGCGCAGGGCGCGCTCGGCACCCTGCTCGCGTTCGCGATGCGCCCGGTGTTCCCGTCGCTCGTGTGGGACGGCGCGGCGGTCCGGCGCCTCCTGCGGTTCGGCGTGCCGCACCAGCTGAAGTTCGTGGTCGGCTTCGCGGGCGGCGCGACGACGCCCCTGCTCTGCGGCGCCCTGCTCGGCGCGGAGGCGGTGGGCCTCATCCAGTGGGCGCAGACGACGGGGTTCTTCCCGATCCGCCTCGTCGAGATCGTGAGCCGCGTGAGCTTCCCCTTGTACGCGCGGCTGCAGGACGACCGCCCCGCGCTCACCCGGCAGATCGATCGCTCGGTCGCCATCTGCGCGGCGGGCGCGTTCGCGTTCGCGGCCGTCATCTTCGCGCTCGGCCCGGCGTTCGTCTCGATCGTCTACTCGTCGAAGTGGCTGCCCGCGCTGCCCATGTTGTATTTGTTCGCGGGCTCGATCACGGTCGGGAGCTTCGTGCCGCTGGTGGCGCCCGCGCTCGACGCCCTCGGCAAGCCGAAGATCATGCTCTATCAGGCGATCGTGACGATGCTCGCCGCGTGGGCGGCGGCGGTGCCGCTCGCGCTGACGCACGGGGCGGTCGGGTTCGTCGCCGGCTCGGTCGCGCTGATGGTCGCGGGCAACGTCGTGATGGCGTGGGTGGTGCGGCGCGAGCTGCCGGCGCTCAGGATCGCGCGGCCGTTCGTCGCGCCGTCGCTGATCGCGATCGGTGTCGCGTGGGCCGGGCGGCGGTGGGCGCTGCCGCGCGTCGAGGGCCCTCTCACGCTCACCGCGGCGATCGTCGGCGTGATCGTGGTGTTCGCGATCGCGCTCCTCGCCGTCGACCGCGAGCTGCTCGGCGAGGCGCGGCTCATCGCGCGCAAGCAGGCTCGGTAGGCTACTTCTTCCGCAGGACGGCGATGATCTCGATGCCGTTGCGCTGGATCACCTCGACCTCGAAGCCGAGCTTCAGCTCGTTGCGGGCGTACATCAACAGCTCGACGAACTCCGTCCACGTCCACGCGTGGCAGTGGATGGACGTGCCGTTCGCGATGATCTCCTCGACGCGCGCGCCGCGCTCGGCCTCGGGGAGCTTCTCGACGAAGGTGACCCACTCCTCGACGTGCGCGCGGTAGTTCTGCTCGCCGCCGCGCTCGTACTCGTCGACGATGTGGGCGAGCGGCGTGATCGGGCGCTCGGCGTCGAAGCAGCGGCGCTTGTCGGGCACGGCGAGGAACACCACGCCGTCCTGGTGCACGACCCGCAGCCACTCCGAGAGCGCGCGCAGCGGGTTGTGCGTGTGCTCGAGGACGTGGTTCGCGATGACGAAGAGCACGCTGTGCGAGCGCACGGGCGTGAGCAGCTCGCCGTTGCAGACGATGTCCACCTCGCGCAGGATCTGGTCTCGCAGCTCCGGGTACTGCTCGCGCAGCTGCGCCGTCGGCAGGCGATCGACGTACCTCGCCGTCGCGCCCGGTGGCAGCGGCAGCGGCGCGTGGAGCCCGCCGATCTCGAGCCCCTCCCCCACCAGGTACCGGCGCGCGAGCTCGTCGCGCAGCGGCAGGGGCCTCCGGAGGCCGAGCGCCTGCTCCAGCTTCTTTCGCAGCATGCCGCCCGATATCATGTGCGACGGATGAAATCGACGAGGCCGAGATCGTACCCGCGGCGCGCCATCTCGCGGCGCACGCGGGGGAGGTCGACCTTCGCCGGGTTGTCGCGCAGCAGCTCCACCTTCACGAAGGGGCAGCCGAGGTCGAGCAGCTCGAGCGGGTGGAAGATGGTCGGGTTCGCGCGGCCGCGCCCGCGCAGCCGCGTCGTCCAGGGCAGCGGGGGCAGGCACGCGATGGGCGCGACGACGGCGCCCGGGTGCCCGCGCTCCAGCAGCCAGCTCGAGAGGCCGACCTCGTAGCTGCGGATGATCTGGCTCTTGTTGCGCATCGGCAGCACGTGCTCGAAGAACGTCGAGACGGCGCCGCCCTCGATCGTCGGCCTGCGCAGGACGACGAAGTAGCTCATCACGTGCCACGCGATCTCGTGGCTGTCGCTCATCCCCCAGAAGTCACAGGGGACGCGCGCCATCGCGTCGAACGCGCGCGCGAGCCCGCCGGGATCGAGCGGGCCGAGGACGCTGGAGTTCGTGAGGACGAGCTCGTCGACGCCGGCGAGATCGACGCGCTCGAGCGCGCGCTTCCACATGCCGAAATCGAGCCCGATGTTCTCCTTCAAGATGACCGTGCCCGCGTGCTCGCGCGCGCGCGCCTGCTCGCGCTCCGGCAGCGCCGAGGTCGACACGAACACCACCTCCGCCGGGAGCCGTGCGAGGCTCGCCAGCGTCTGCGAGACGTACGGCTTCACCTCGTGATCCGCGTCGTAGTGGGCGTAGACCGCGAGGCGCCGCATCCGTCTCGGCGCGCTCTACCACAGCCGCCGGCGAACTGTGGTAGGCGACGCGCGTCTTGCGGAGGGTCACTGTGTTCGACGACGGCGGCGAGCACGCGGCGTACGCGCGGGCGCTCGCGGCCGGGCTCGCGGCGGCCGGCGCGACGGCGCGGAGGGTCACGCTCGTCGGGCCGCGCGCGCCCGGGGGTCGGAGCTTCGAGGGGGACGTCGAGGTGCTCTCGTGTCCGGCCTTGCTCGACGCCTCACCCCGGGCCGCCGCCGTGCTCGGGCGGCGCCTGCCGATCGCCGGCCGACTGCCGTCGGTGCAGATGTGGCGCTCCGCGCTCGCGCTCGCGCTCGCCGATCGCGTCCTCGTCGTCGGCCCGGCGACGCTGCTCGCGCGCTCGCTCCTGCGCGAGCAGCCGCGCGCCGTGGTGATCGATCCTCACGCGCTCGGCGTCGACGCCGCCGTCGCGCTCGCGCTCGCGTAGGTCAGCGCACGCTCGACTCTCAGTCGATCTTCGGCGCCGGGTTCTGCCGCTCCCGCAGGTGGATCCACCGGCGCTCGAGGCGCGCGGCGTCGATCTCGGCCCGCGCGTGCACCGCGCGCCGCTCGCGCAGCGTCGACGGGAGCCTCGCGGCGAGCGACAGGAGCGGGCGGAGGCCGCCCGTCGCGGAGATCTTCGCGACGTCCCACGCCGTCTTCGGCGCGGAGCGCAGCAACATCCCCGGCGACGCGAGCTTCAGCAGCATCGCGATCCGGTTGACCTTGCACTGGACGGTGACGAAGCTCGCGCCGCGCCGCCCGGACGAGCCGCGGAACTTGTGCCGGACGACGGCGTCGGGGACGTACATCGCGCGCCAGCCCCCCAGCCTGCACCGCCACCCGAGGTCGACGTCCTCGTAGTACATGAAGAAGCTCCGATCGAGGTAGCCGCTGTCCATGCGCACCTGGTCGAGCATCTCGCGCCGGTAGAGCGCGGCGCCGGCGGTGGTGCAGAACGGCTCGGAGGGCTCCCGCGCGGCGTCGACGGGCTCGCCGAAGTGTCGGTCGCGGGCGCTGCCGTTGGTGAACACGACGACGCCGGACGAATTCACCTTGTCGGGGTGCTTCGTGAACACGATGCACGGCTGGATCATCCCCACGTCGCCCGGCGCGGCGGCGGCGGCGGCGCGGAGCGCACGGAGCGCGCCCGGCTGCGAGACGGCGTCGTTGTTGAAGAGGTAGACCCACTCGGCGTCGGTGCGGAGGATGCCGCGGTTGCAGCCCTCCGCGAACCCGAGGTTCTCGCCCGTCGCGAGCACGTCGACGCCGGGGAAGCGCTCGCGGAGCGCCTCGACGGAGCCGTCCACGCTGCCGTTGTCGACGACCACGATCGGCAGCGAGGGATCGTCGGCGAGGAGGCTCGCGACGCCCGCGAGGACGTCGTCCTTCGAGTTCCAGTTGACGATGACGGCCGCGACGGTGGGGACGGACACGCTCGGCGCTCTACCCTGACCGGCCGCCGCGGGCGCGACAATCGGGCGCCCGCCGATCACCAGGCGACGCGAGGGCGCGCCCTCGGCCACGGGATGCGCACGTCGACGTGCGCGAGCGTGGCGGCGCCGCCCGCGTGGGACGCTCGAAGCAGCGCGCCGAGGGCGCGCACCTCGACCGACAGCGGGCGAGCGTCGAGCGCGACCACACGGTACGTCCCGCTCGTCAGCGGCACGGTGAGCTCGCCCTCTCCCACGGACGTCGAGGTCCACGGAGAGCTGACGCGGCCCGCCGGGGAGACGATCGCGACACCAGAACATTCTTCACATCTCCAGCCCACGCGCAACCCCTCGGTCGCGTCGGGAGAGAGCCTCGCGCGCTCGCCGCGACGGCACGCCGCCGCCGCCTCCGCGTACCTGCCGGGCTTCAGATCACCGAGGGCGCGGAGGTGCGCGCACGCGCGGGTGTCGTCCCGCTCCGCGAGCGCGGCGCGCGCCGCGACGAGCTGGCGCGTGACGGCGCGAGGATCGAGCGCGGCCGCCATCGCGCTCGCCCGCGCGGCCTCCGCGCCTCGCCCGAGCGCCGCGAGCGCCTCGGCGAGCGCCTCCTGTGCCTCGGGGAGATCGGGGTCGAGCGCCACGAGCTTCGCGGCGGCCTCGCGCGCGCCCCCGAACCTCCCGCGCGCGAGGGACGCGCGGACGAGGTCGAGGTGCGCGCGTCGGCGCGCGGGATCTCTCGCGACCGCGTCGGCGAGCGACGCGAGCCGGGCCGCGTCGCCGTCACGCCACCGCTCGTCGCCCGCGCGGAGCAGCACCGTCGGCAGCTCGCGCGCGGGAGGCGCGACGTCGGGTGGGTTGAGCGCGGAGTTCCAGGGGAGGCGCTCCGTGAGGCCGAAGTGCGCGCGTGGCGCTGGAGGGGCGGCGTCGCGCTGCCTGGCCTCGGGGCGGGCCTCCTCGCTCGCGTCGGCGGGCACGAAGACCAGCGGGTACACGACGGTGATCACGCCGTGCTCGGGCGCGGGGAAGCTCATCCCCAGGAACGCCGCGCGCACGCACGCCAGCATCGCGGGATCGTCGAGGTCGGAGCCGCCGTCGGACGCCGACGTGACGCTCCCGTCGCGCGCGATCACGAAGCGCGTGACGGCGCGCCCGGCGAGCGTCGGGCGGCGGCGAAGCGCGGCCTCGTAGCAGGCGCGGAAGCTCCCGAAGCGCTGCCGCACCACCCGCTGGATGACCTCCGTCGCGATCCGCCCGCTGACCTGGGTCGCGCCCATCCGCAGGCTCGGCGCGCGCGGGACGTGAGCGCCGGTGAGGCGCCCGGGCGCGGCGAGGGCGGCGTCGGGCGAGCGCGTCACCGCGGCGGAGGCCGCGGCGGGGCGCGTCCTCGCGACGCCGAACTCCGCGAACATCCCGTCGCTCTCGAGCACGAGGAGCGCCGTCGCCTTTGACAACAAGTGATGCTTCACTGACAGCTTCACGAGCTCGCGGTCGTCGGCGTCGCCCTGCGCCTCGAGCTCGGAGACGCGCCGCTGCGCCCAGAGCCTCGTGATCGGGGCGGAGGTCGGGCGCGCGCCTGCCACCTCGCCGCGGCCGAGCGTGATCACCTCGTCGCCCGCGCGCGCCCACGGGCGACGGGCGGCATCGGGCGCCCCCTCCGCGCGCTGCGGGGCGACCTTGGGCCGGCGTCGGGACGCCGCGAGCGCGCGCACGCGGCCGAGGATCGGCGCGCCGTCGGCGACCGGATCGTACGTGGCGCCGAGTCCCGCGGCGAGCGCCGAGAGGGAGGCGTGATCGATCGCGCGACCGGCGCCGAACACGCGCACGTCGACGCCCTCCCCCGCGCGCCCGACGTGCGCGAGCGCGGCGTCCACCGACAGCTCACCCGCGGTCGCGGTGCCGTCCGACATCCAGAGCACCTGCCCCCGCCGCCCAGGGTCGAGCCGCGCCATCGCCGCGAGCACCGCGCCGGCTGGATCGGACGCCCCGGACGGCGCGAGCGAGGTGAGGAATGTGCGCGCCGCGATCCTCGAGTCCTCGGTGGGCGCGGCGAGCCCCCGCTCGGGGTAGCTCGCGCACGCGGTGTCGCAGGCGAGCAGCGCGAAGGACTCACCGTGCGCGAGGCCGTCGAGCACCGCCGCGGCGAGGTGGGCCTGCGCGGCGAGCGACGCCGCCGACTGGCGATCGGAGGTGTCGATCGCCACGACGACGTCGCCGGCGGAGGACGCCGCGCCCGGGGCAGCCTCCGCGGTCGACCGCGCGAGCCACGTCTGCCCGCCCCCAGGCTCGGCGGCGACCACGAGCGCGGGGAGCACGCCGTCGAGCGGCACGACGAGATCCTCCGTCGGGGTCGCGTCGCGCTGATCGAGCGCCACGCGCCCGTTCACGGTGACGCGCAACGAGTCGATCGACGTCGCGCGCGCGGCGCCGAGCGACAGAGGGTGTACGTAACGAGCCTCACCCTCCTTCGCACGCAGCACCTCGTCGTACGCGAACACCACCTTGCGCGAGCCGCGCGCGGGCAACGGGAAGATCTTGAGGGACAGCTCGCCTCCGGAGACGACCTCGAGCAGCGCCGGATCGCGAGGGCGCACCGTGTCGTCGACGATCCCCCGGAAGATCCGCGCTGCCCGGTCGCGCGCGACGACCTCGCCCTCGACGAGCTGGTCGCCCACCCACAGCGCGAGCCGGGACAGCGCCGCGCCCGACGGCACGGGGAGGCGGAGGCGCCCCTCGAGCACGCGGTCGGTGTCGTTGCGAAACTCCTCCTCGACCTCGGTGTGCGCGGTCCCGTCGACGACCGTGACCGTCGCGTGGTGCGACGCGAGGCGCACGCCGCCGACCGTCTCGGTCGTCCCCGGGGCGCGCGCGGTCATCGATCCGAGCCCGCGCGGCGGATCGTGGAGCGGCGGCAGCGGCGGCAGCGGCGCGGGCGCGATCGAGGCGACCGGCGGGGCGACCTCGGGCGCGGGGGCAGGCAGGTGCGCCGAGCGGGGATCGCCGCACCCCTGGGCGAGCAGACAGACGGCCGCCGCCGCGCGCGCGGCGCGGTCGAGGCGTGCATGAGCTGGCACGTGGGACCTCCGTTGGGGCGCGAGCGCCGCGCAGAGTGACAGCGCGCGGGCGCGCGGGTTCCGCGTCGACGGCGGTTCGCGCCGCAGCGGACCTCTACCGTCGCGCGGCACGCGTCGCCCTCGGCTCGGGCGCACCGCGAAGAAGTGCGAAGTCTCGGCGCGCGCGCGGGACATCCCCGCGCCCGTCGCTACCGTGGGCTCACATGTCGAGCGCTCACCTGAACAAAGCCCACGTCATCCTCTCCCGCCACCTCGCCCGCACGCTGGTCGTCGCGGCGGGCGTCGCCGCGCTCGCGGGCTGCGGAGGCAACCCGCGCGAGTCCCCGAGAGATCTGTCGGCGTCGAGCGAGCCCGCCGTCGAGGCCGCGGCGGTCGAGGTGCCGGCCGACGACATCGAGGTGGAGGATCGGCCCGAGCGCGCCCCGGCGCCGCGGGTGCTCGCCCTCGTGCGTGAGCTCGATCTGCGAGACGATCAGCGCGCGGCCGTCGACGCGATCGAGCGGCGCCTCGTGGACGGCGCGGAGCCCGCGAAGGGCTCCGTCCGCGCGCTCGCGGGCCTGCTCGCCGACGGCCTCGCGCATGGCCGCGTGGACGAGGCCGCCGTCGCGGCGAAGCGCGCGCGGCTCGAGTCGGATCTCCGCGCGGCGCGGGCGGCGTTCGTCGCGTCCGCGAACGAGCTCCACGCGACGCTCGACGCCGATCAGCGCCTGGAGCTCGTGCTGTCGCTCCGCGCGCGCCGCGCCGGGGAGCCCACGCCGCGTGAGGCGCGGGACGCCGACGTCACGCACGTCCACGGAGAGCGGCGCATCGTCGAGGAGCTCGGCCTCACGCGCGAGCAGCGGGACGCCCTGCGCGACGGCGCGCGCGCCATCGTCGACGCCGCCTTCCCCGACAGGAGGGCGCGGCGCGAGCGCGCGGTGGCCGAGCGCGAGGCCGCCCTCGACGCGTTCGTGTCCGAGACGTTCGACGCGGCCGCGTACTCGTTCGGGGAGCAGGCCGCGGGGACGCTCACGAGGGCGACGGGAGGCGCGGCGCAGCTGACCGAGCTCGCCGCGAAGGTGCTGACGCAGAGCCAGCGCGAGCAGCTCGCGGCAAGGATGCGAGAGGTGTCCGCGCGGCGGTGAGCTCGCCCCTTGGCGGCCCGGCCGCGACGACACATGTTGCGCGCCATGATCCAGACGCTCCGTGGCCTCGCCGTGCGCCTCGCGCTCGGCGGAGCGCCCGCCGCCGCCCTCCCCCTCACCCTCGCCGCCGCCGCCGTGGCGCTCCCCGGCTGCCAGAAGTACGACCAGCTCATCGAGGCCGACGCGACGGCCGATCAGCGCTGGGCCAACGTCGAGGCGCAGCTGCAGCGCCGCTACGATCTCGTGCCCAACCTCGTCTCCACCGTGAAGGCGTCGGCGAAGCACGAGCAGGAGACGCTGACGAAGGTGATGGAAGCGCGCGCCGCGGCCACGCAGCTCAAGCTCTCCGCCGACGATCTCTCCGATCCCGCGAAGGTCGCCGCGTTCCAGAAGGCGCAGGACAACCTGAAGGGCTCGCTGTCGCGCCTGCTCGTCGCGCAGGAGGCGTACCCGGAGCTCAAGGCGAACCAGGGCTACCGCGACCTGCAGACCCAGCTCGAGGGCACCGAGAACCGCATCCTGCGCGCGCGCGAGGAGTACAACGCCGCGGTCAAGACGTTCAACGCGGAGCTCGGCAAGGTCGGCGGACAGGTGGTCAACAAGGTCACCGGCAAGCCCTTCAAGCCGCGCGTGTACTTCAGCGCGTCGACCGAGGCCCAGGCCGCGCCGAAGGTCAGCTTCTGATCGCGCTCACGTCACTCGCGGGCGGGCGCGCGCGGGGCGGGCTCCTGTGGTCGTTTGTCGCGCTCGCGCTCGCGTGGATAGCGCTCTGGTCGGCGCCCCTGTGGGCAGAGGGCGCCGCGCTGCCGCGGCTCGAGGGCTACGTCGTCGACGCGACGGGGCAGCTCACCGCGGCGGAGGTGCGCGCGCTCGACGACAAGCTCGACGCGGCCCGCAGGCGCACGGGCTTCTCCGTCGTCGCGTACGCGACGCCGAGCCTCCGCGGCGAGCCGATCGAGGATCTCGCGTACCGCGCGTTCAACACGTGGGGCGTCGGCGCGAAGGGCGCCGACACGGGCGTCTTGCTCGTCATCGCGACCGGCGAGCGGAAGATCCGCATGGAGACTGGCAAGGGCGTCGGCGGCGCGCTGACGGACGTGCAGTCCGCCCGCATCATCCGCGAGATCATCGCGCCGCGCATGAGCCAGGGCCGCCTGCGCGACGCCGTCGACGCCGGCACCGACGCGATCCTCCGCGAGCTCATCGCGGGCAGCACGCCCGAGGAGCGCGCGGCCGCGAGCAAGCGGCCCCCGCCGCCCCGGGCAGCGCCTGCGTCACGCGTGTCGCCGCTCGCCGCGGCGGCCGGCGTCGTGCTGGTGCTCGTGCTGCTCGTCGTCAGCCCGACGTTCCGCCAGATCTTCTTCTTCTTCCTGTTCTTCGGCCGCGGGGGAGGTGGTGGCGGTGGCGGTGGTGGCGGCCGGGGCAGCGGCGGTGGCGGCGGATCGTCGGGCGGAGGAGGCGCGTCGGGGGACTACTGAGCCGCGCCGCGCGACCCGGAACGAGACGGCGCCCTCGTCGTCGACGTCCATCGCCACGGTGTCCGAGCGCTCGACCGCGAGCGACGTCAACAGCTCGTCGGCCTCGCGCTCCGAGACCCGGAGCGCCCGCGAGACCCCGCCGACCGTCAGCCTGCCGTGCTGCCGCGCGGCGAGCGCGTACAGGGCCTTCTCCTTGACGGCGCGGTCGGCGCTCGTGCCCGCGGCGACGAGGTTCTTGCCACCACGCAGCAGCGCGAACGCGAGCAGCACGGTGACGAGCGTGAGCCCGCCGCCCACCAGGTACCCGAGGACGCCGGCGGGCCACAGCCACTTGAAGAACAACCCCAACACCAGCGCGGCGAACAGCCCGGCCGCGAGCACGACCCACCCGACGCCTCGGGTCACGGTGCCGCCGAACCTGGCGCGCTTGCCGGGCGCGACGAGCGCGCGCTGCGACATGGGGCTCAGCTCGGCGCCGCAGCCCGCGCAGCGCGGTCGCGTGCCGAGGTAGACGGGGACGGCAGAGAGACCGCAGCGCGGACACATCGGCGAGACCATGACCACGAACCCGCGCGACGTCGAGCCGCGCGTTCGCGCTCGACGACGGGGCCGAACGGCGCTACCTCCCGCGCCGCTTGGGCTGATAGCTCAGTTGGTCAGAGCTGCGGACTTTTAATCCGTAGGTCCCGGGTTCGAGTCCCGGTCGGCCCACCAGGCGACGCGCCCCTCGCGCGCCACTTCCCGGCCCCGCCGCCCGCGCGAAGGCGGCACCAGACTTGTGAGCCATCAAGTTGCGTGGTGTTGCCCTGCGCCCATTTCGATCGACATTGTTCGCCGTCGTGTTCTTATGGCCTCATGACGAATCTCCGACGCTCCCTCGCGGTTCTCCTCGGCCCCATGGTCGCGTTCGCCTGTGCAGGCGGAGAGCTGGACGCAGGTCCCGGCTCCGGCACGATCCCGTGCAACGCAGGCGCTGGAGGCGGCGCCGCCGGCACCAACAACGGCTGGGCCAGCGGCGGCGCGGGCGGG
>JADLFU010000273.1 GCA_020849655.1 Polyangiaceae bacterium
CCGAGACGGTGCGCGCGAAGCTCGACAAGCTCCTGAAGCAGAAGCGCGCGGACGGGCACGACGTCGGGCGCCCTGCGCCGATCTTCGTGAGCCGCGAGGGCAACCGGCTCTCCTGCCGGCAGCTGCGGCACGCCTTCGGTGTGTGGCAGGCGCGCGCAGAACTCGAGCGCCGCTTCAACTTCCACGCGCTCCGGCACACGGCCTGCTCGAACCTCTACCGGCGCACGCGCGACATCCGGCTCACGCAGCGGTTCGCGCGCCACCGCTCGCTGCTCTCGACGTCGATCTACACCCACCCGACCGACGAGGAGCTGGTGCGCTCGGTGCAGGAGCTGCCCTGCTGACGGCGCGGCGACGTCACTTGCAGATCGAAACCGACCGCGCCCCCGCTGGACGAACCGACCAAGAGCCGATCGTGGCGCGGCCTGGTCGGTTTCCAGATCCAGTCCCCATCGAGATCGGCACCAGGGACCGGACCCGGGGGCGGAAGGGCCCCGAAACTTGGACCACCCCCCGGGGGTCGGCATGTGTAGGCAAGATGGCGTCGTGCCGCCCACCGACGCGGGCACCGGCGAGGGAAAGCGGCAACTCGACCCTCGGCTGACGGCACCGCCGGCACCCACGAAACCGCAGCAAGTCGGCGGCGGCGCGGGCGCGAGTAGCCGCTTTTGTATGGAAGCGGCTACTCGCACGGGCCCTCCGGATCCGCGGGCGGTGGGCGCAGGGTGTCCGCGAGCGCTTCCTCGCCGCCGGCGAGCTCGGCGTCGTCGGCCCTCGGGTGTTCTTCCTCGTCATTGACGCGACTGTCGGCGCTGCGGGGCTCCTCGCGAAGTGCGCGGAAACCGGGCGACCTCGTCGTGGGGCTCGTGCTCCCGAGCTCGCCGACGCTCGAGCGCTCGGCCGCGGGCGGCACACGTTCGAGCGCGCTCGCGCACACGGAGTCCGCCCCCGGCGTCGGGCCCACGGGGGCCAACGTCGCGCCGGTCGGCGCGGATGCGCCCGGGGCCGGCGCCTCTGGCGCGAGCGCGACGTCGGCGGCGCCGGCGGCGACCGACGGCGAAGAACCGACCGCGTCGCGGACCGCGGCCGGCGGCGCGAACCGACCAGGAAACCGTCCGGCGGGTTCCGAAACCGACCCCTCGGGTGGCGGCGCGGGGGGATCACCGGTGTTCCCTTCCGAGCCTTCCGTGCTCTGGGCGGGCAACGCGCCGGCCGCTACGACCCCGCGCTCTTCAGCGGTCACGTCGACCGCGCGGATCATCTGGCGGTGGCGCGCCTGCAGGACCTCGAGCGAGAGCGAGGCGTGGATCTCCTGCCGCGAGTCGGCGTTGCCCTGCACGAACTCCTTCAGCCGGACCATCGTGTTGAAGTCGGCGGGGTTGTCGAAGCGAACGCGCCCGTCGGCGAGCGCCTTCTCGAAGCCCGCGAGGTAGCCGTCGATGATGCGCAGCTCGTCGTCCTTCGAGTACGCGATCGCCGTCGCGCGCGCCTCGACGAGCTTCTGCTCCGCCTTCGCCTGCACGCGCGCGAGCGCCTCCTTGCGGCGACGCTGCACGTTGCGGCTCTTCGCGTAGTCCGCGACGACGCTGTGCGAGACGCCGTAGCGATCGGCGAGCTCGCGGTAGCTCGGGAAGACGACGGTCGTGCCGTTGCCGTCCTCGCAGGGCACGACCTCGCCGAAGACGAGGATGCGGTCCAGCTCCTCGTACGGCACGCGCGGGCCCTCGCCCTTGCGCGGTCGACCGCCGCGGTTCGGGCGATCGGCGACCACTACTGGCCCCGCGTCGACCACCACTCGCGGAGCAGGTCGAGGAAGTCGTCGAGGCGGAGCACCACGAACGGCTCGTCGCCGTCCTCCTTGCACACGGAGACAGGCCAGCGCCCCTTTCCGAGCGCGTCGGTCACGGCCTGGTCGAGCGCGGGACGGACGTGGACGCGCTTGCCGCGCTTGGCCTCGATCCAGAGGCCTGGCGCGTCGACGTCGGGCACCTCTTCGCCGCTCCGGAACTGGAGGCCGCGGCGCACCTTGCCCTCGCCGAACACCTCGGCGAAGCGGTGCACGAGCCAGCGCTCGAAGTCGGCGCCCTTGCGGCGTGCGGCTGCGCCCCCGCGGCTCACGACGGGCCTGCCTTCGAGAGCCGCACCAGCTCGGCGGCGCAGTAGTGCAGCGCGTCCACTACTTCCGCGAGCGCCTCACGCGGGTTGTCGCGGCCGTCGTCGACGCGCCACGGGCCGTACTGGAGCCGTCCCTCATCCAGGCGCCGCAAGAGCGTCTCGACGATCGCGCGCTCGTCGGGGGCGAAGCCGGCGATCCGCGCGGCCTGCTCGGCGCGTCGGACGACCTGCCGGTAGACGTCGGCGACGACGCGCGCCTCGTCGAGCACGCAGCAGGGTTCGGTGGCGGTGACGCCGAGGGCCTCGGCGACGTGGAAGAGGTCCGCGCTGACGGCGCTGCCGGTCATCGCGAACGGCCAGGCGGCGGAGCGGAGATCGACGACGTGCGGCGCCAGCTCCAGCGGGAGCAGCTCCCAGGCCTCGCACGAAGCGTCGAGGTAGCTGCGCGTGGCGCCGGCGTCCCACGCAGCGAGCACGCAGCCGCGCGTCAGCTCGCGGACGTGGTCCATCGCGTCGACGAGCCACACGCCGTCGTCGGGCTTGCGGTCGCGGGTCGATCGAACGCGCGCCGAGTAGACGTCGATTGGCTGTGCGTCGAACGGCTCCACGGTGGCGACCGCGATCTCGAGCAGGTCGTCGCAGGCGGGGTTCGGGCCCTCAGTGCGGAGCGCGACGATGGCGAGCGGGATCACGCGCGCACCTCCTTCGCGACGAACCGAGGCGAGACGGACTTCTGGGCGACGGCGTCGAGCTCGGCCCGGAGCAGGTGCGTCGACGAGCGATCGAGGCCCTTGGTCACCTCGCGCACCAGGGTGTCGAGGGCGTCCTTGTCGATCGCAGCGAGGCGGGTGACCAGCTCGTCGCGCCCGCGGCCGGTCTTGCTCTCCAGCACGCGCAGCGTGGGCTCGAGCGGGTACGAGGTGCTCGTGGTCTGCGCGAGCGAGTAGCGCACGCCGGCGAGGACCAGGTCGTCGCGCTCCTTCAGGTGCTCGCGCAGCACGCCCTCGAGCTCGGACTTGCGCGCGTACAGGATCTTCGCGAGCCGCGCGACCTCCTCACGCTCCCGGGCGATGGCCTCGAGGTCCTCCCGATCCGCGCCGAAGAGGGTCCGACGGCCGGTCAGCGCCTCGGCGTACGCGGGGCAGCTCGCGCGGTGGTCGCTGTCCACGCAGTTCGGGCCGAGCCGCGGGGCGAAGACCGTCTCGGCCTCGGTCATCGCGCCGAGCGTCTGCACGTACGCGACGGCGGCCTCCAGCTGCTCGGACGTGCGGGTCGTGGTCTGGCGGACACCGTGCCGGAGCATCACGAACGAGAGCCGGACGTTCTTCACCCACGGCCACATCCGGCGCGCCGCCAGCTCGTAGAGCGACATCTGGAGGCTCTCGTCGACCTCCTCGCGCGTGAAGAGCTGCCGGTTGGTCTTGTAGTCGACGATCTCGATCGTCTCGTCGTCGATGCGGTCGACGCGATCGATGTACCCGAGCACCGTGAAGCGGCCGGCGGGCAGGCGGAACTCCTTCTCTACGGCGAGGACATCGCGGTGGTCGACGACGCCCTGGGCGCGGACGAACGCGCGCACCATCGCGACGCCCTCGCCGAACTCGTGCAGACCCGTGAGGCGCTCGGCTCCCCAGGCTTCGGTGAAGAGCGCAAGGGCGCGCTCCTCGTCGAGCGGCCCCGTGCGCTCCTGGTCGATCACCTCACGCAGCAGCCGCTCGAGCGCGCCGTGCACGACCTTGCCGAAGCGGAGCGGCATCCCCGGCTCGCCCTGGCGCTTCTCGACGTACTGAAACTTGAACGAGAGCGGGCACTGCTCGAACCGGGAGAGGCGACTGTAGGAGAGGTGCGTGTTCGTGAAGGTCATCGCGGAGGCAAAGGCGACCACCCTCCGGCGGGGACGCCGCTCGGCCTGCGCGCGAACGCGGTCACCTTCGCTCCGGGGAACACCGCGCCCACCGCGGCGAGCAACGCCGCGTGCTCGACGGACAGCTCGAGCCGGTCCTGTCCCGTGTAGGCGGGTACGAGCCAGACCTCGCCGAGCTCGTCGCTCGTGAGGCACACCTCCGCGCCGAGCGCCTTGAACGACGCGATGTCCTCGTCGCGCAGCGTGTGGACGACCGGCGTCGGGGTGGCAGGACGGCTCGGCACCGGCGGGGCTGGTCCCGGCTTCGTCCGCGCGGGAGGCGGCTCGCGACGAACGGGCTCGCCGAGGAGGTTCCGTTCGAGCGGCGCGGGCGCCGGCGGCGCCGAAGGTGGCGCGTGACCGTTCGCCTTCAGCCACTCGACGCACATGAGCTCGTCGGGACGGGCGCACGCGCCGTTCGGCAGGTAGTGGACGCAGCGCTTCGTGCCGGCGACGGGCTCGTACTTGGGGCACGACACCGAGAGACGCCTCGGAGTGGTCACGCGGGCACTCGCTGCGCGGGATGCATGCCCGGCCAAAGCGTCGCCTCCCGTTCGGGGAACGGCGTCCCGGAGAGATTCGTCTGCGTTGCGTCCCCAGGGGGTGGGCGGAAACCCCTTGTAGAAGAAGAGATCTAAACAAGGGGTTTCCGCCCACCCTCCGGCGCGAGGAGTGAAGCGAGCTGAGCGGCCAGGATCTCGGGCAGTGCGTGCTCGGCGGCGAGGTACCGACGGAGCGTTCGACGGTCGCAACCCAGCTCGCGAGCGAGCGCGGTCGCGGAGCCGAGCCGATCCAGCGCGCCGGCGAGCAGATCGGCGGAGCCGACGACAGCGGCCCGCTTCGGACGGCCGCCCTCCGTCCGTCGCACGAGCGCACCGGCTTCCCAACCCGCACCGCCCGGGGCGACGGTCCCAACGTGGAGCGCCCGACCGGGTCTCGTGCGGTGCACCGTCCGAAGGCGCCCATGCGCTTGCTCCAGCTCCGCACGGCACATCGCCTCGAGGCGCGCTTCCCAGTCCTCGAGGCCGAGGTACGCGCACTCGTGGCGGACTTGCTCGATGTTCACCCACGGGTCGCCGAGGGTGACGAGGCTGTCCGCCTCCGCCATCTCGTCGAGGCCGCGGAGCGCACCGTAGTGGCCGAAGAGGAAGCGTCCGCGCCATCCACGGAGCACGGGGCCCAGCTCGGCGCGCACGCGCTCCAGCGTCTCGCGCAGCTGCCCGGCGCGGATCCACTCGGCGTCGACGGCACCGTCGTCGGGAGCGAGGGCGGCGCGGAGCGCGAGCTCGACGACGTGGATCGCGATGATGGCGAGCACGCCGTTGCCGGGGCGCTCGCGAGCCCACTCGATCGCCGTCCGCACCGCGGTCCTCAGCGTCGGAGCCAGGCGAAGCCGGCCCTCGCTGAGCCACGCCGTCCGCGTGGCAGCGCCAAGCCGATGGAGCGTGCGCTCGACCGGTGCGCCGTCCGGCGCGTGGAACCGCTGGACGGGCCGCTCGTACCCGACGACCTTGGTGTAGACCGGTGCCCAGATGTCGACGTTGGCGTCGAGCACGACGACCGCGCCCTCGCGGCGGAGGGCGGCGACGAAGTCCTCGCGCACGCGCGTCAGGTGCAGCACGCGCCGCGTACCGCGGGCCTCGATGCGCACGGCGACCGGCGACTCCGACGTGAGCGCGTGATGGACCGCCCGCAGCACACGCGACGCGGCCCCGAGGCGGCGCGCGCGGGCGACGTCGCGACGGGCGAGCGCGACGTACTCCCAGCGGAGGGGCGGGGCGGGCGGCCCGTCCTCGGGCACCGGGGCCGCGCGCGCGCACGCGACCGCGTCCCCGTCCACGCACCCCGAGGAGCGCCGCGCCTGCGCGAGCACCTCGGCGTCAACGACCTGCGCGAACGCCGCGACCACGCTCACGACGTCGGTGGGTGCGGCGCCCAACGTGCCCGTCGAGAGCCACGCCCCGACGGACTCGAGCGCGGGACGGAGGGCAGCGCCGTACGCACCGTCGAAGCAGTCGAGCGCGCCGAACGCGGTCGCGAAGTCGTTGGGCGTGAACGTGAGCGTTTCGAGAAGGGGTGGCGGCTCGTCGAGGACCAGAAGCCCAGAGGAGCCGGTCGCTCCGTCCAGCGTCGAGAGCAGCGCGTGCGGGCCGACGTGAACGCGCGGATGCTCGGGTCCTTCGTATCCGTCCTTCGCGGTGCACGTGGCGAAATGCTCGCACCGCTCGAGATCGCGACCGCGGCAGAGCACCCACTGCATCGGCTGGCCGCCCGCGACGAGGGGCGCAGCGACGTCCGCGTACTTGCACTCAGGCTTCCCGTCCGCGTCGAGCTTCGCGAGCGGGCCGTGGTGCCACGCGGCGTCGGTGCCGAGCACGCGGAGGTGCCGGACGACCTGGCGCGCGAGGGCGTGCTTGTCGACGGAGATCCCCGTCTTCGACTGCGGCGGCGCGCGGAGACCCTGGGCGTCCCGCGTCGCGTAGGCTCGCGACGCTCGCTCGGTCGCCACGCGCTCCGCGGCTCGGGTCTTCCCGAGGCCGCAGCCTGCCTGGATGAGCGTGAGCCCGTCCGGTGCGGAGCGGATCGCCGCCTCGAGCGCGAGCGTCGTCTCCGTAAGCGAACGCGGCGCAGCCCGATCCGCGCTGCCCGAGAGGAGGTCGCGCGCGCGACGCTCTCGGCCGCGGGCGAGTCCGTCGTCGAGGGCGGCCGCGACGTCGGGCCACGAGCGCGCGAGCGTGCCGTAGCCCGTCACGGGGAGATCGAGCCGCCACCGCTCGACCGTCGTGCGCGCCGCGGCGAGCCGGTCGACGCTGCGATCGTCAGCCCCGGTCAGCACCGACACCGCCGCGCAGAGCGCAGGCACGTGCTCCGGCGGGACGCCCCGCCCGAGGAGCGCGCCGGCGATCGCCATGAAGAGCGAGTGCCACTCGGTCGTCACGGCGCGCACCGCGGGCGCGAGCTTCTCCGCCAGAGGACGCCAGGGCGGCGGGAGCTCGGTGGTCCAGACGATGGACCCCGCGCGCGGCTTCTCGAGACGCTCACGCGAGGGCGCCGCGCGAAGCTGAATCTCGGGCAGCGGCGGGAGCGCGATCGCCGTCATGCGGTCAAGGTCGATGCAGCGCGACCTGCCGCCGAGCTCTCGCGGCACGTTGGGGAGCCGGAAGTGGCGGGTCCAGTCCGCGCAGCGCCAGTCGACGGCGAGCCCGTCCGACTCCAACGTGAACAGCCACCGGCGCAGGTGAGCCTCGGCGACGCGCACGTCGAGCGGCTGTGCGAGCGGCTGCACGATACGGCGGCCGTGCTTCGTGTGATACGTCCCGGCCGTCGCGAGCGAAGGGAGGCGGCGCTCCTCGTCCCTGGCGAGCGCGAACGTCTCGTCGGTCCACTCGCCGTGGGCGGGGTTGTCGACGTCACAGAAGAAGGCCTCGATGACGATCGTTTCGTCGAAGGCGTCGAGGCCCGGCTTGTTGATCCGCGGCTGGCGGGTCGCGCCGTCGACGACGTACGACACCAGGTGCGCGTCCGTGCGGTACACGCGTGTGAGCGCTTCGCGCAGCTCGCGCACGACGTAGATCGCCGGCACGCCGTCACGACCTGGCTCGACCCCGCGCGCGTACTTGTTCGGCGCCACCGCGACGCGCGTCACGGCGGCCTCCGGCGACGGCGATCACGATGCGACGGGGAGCGAGGAGGCAAGCGGGCGCCAGCGCCGAGGTGGAGGACCGCGGCCGAGGCGCCTCGCGGGCGTCAGGGGTTCGGATCGATCAACGCGTCGCCGGGCTCGCTTGGGTCACGTCGAACGCGTCCCAACCGAGGCGCCCGCCGGTGCGCGCGGCGCGACGGAGCACGTCGAGGACGCCGCGGTCGTCCGGGGGCGGCGCGCGAGGCAGCGGAAGCAGCGCGTGCGTCGCCTCCACCAGCGTATCGGCGGTCTCTCGGAGCGGCGCCGTCGCACCACCGAGGAACGTGGCGCACAGGGGGCAGACACCGGTGCCGAGAGGCAGCACGGCGAAGCACGACGGACAGGTCTTCGCACGCGGTTGCTTCCGCTTCGGGTCGGCAGCCTTCTCGACGCCGTCGAGCGTGAAGACGCGGTCGTCCTGCGGGAGCCCGTGCTCCACCGCGCAGCCCGCGTGGTCCAGGATGAGCGCGCCGATGCCCTCCCACGGGCGCAGGATGCGACCGGCCTGCTGCAGGTAGAGTCCCGTCGACTTCGTCGGCCGCGCCAGGATCGCGCACTTCACCGATGGCATGTCCCATCCCTCGCAGAGCGTGCCCACCGATCCGACCACGCGCGTCTCGCCCCGTTCGAGGCGCGCGAGGAGCGCGTCGCGATCCCCGGTCGGCGTTCCGCCATCGAGGTGCTCCGCCGGCACGCCAGCCTCGCGGAACCGCTCGACGACGTGGCGCGAGTGCGCGATCGAGACGGCGAAGACGACGGTGCGCGCGCAGGCGGCGTGCTGCAGCCAGTGCTCCACGATGTTGCCGACCAGCGCGCGCTGGTTCACCGCGTCGCCCAGCGCCTTCTCGTCGTAGTCGCCCCCGCGCACGCGCACGCGCGACAGATCCGGCAGCGACGACGCCGGGACGGTGAGCACACGGGGCTCGACGAGGTAGCCGTCCGCGATCAGCTCGCGCGTCGACGCGACCACGACCAACTCGTCGTACGAGCCGCCGAGACCCTTGCCGTCGGCGCGGTAGGGCGTCGCCGTGAGGCCGACGTGGACGGCGTCCGGGTAGGCGGCGGCGATGGCCTTGTACGTCCGCGCCTCTGCCCGGTGCGCCTCGTCCACGAACACGAGGTCGGCGCGCGGCTTCGCGCGGGCGCGAAGGGTGTCCACGCTCGCGACCTGGACCAGCGCCGCCGGGCGTCGGCGCCGGTCGCTCGCCATGATCACGCCGACGTCGTCCTCGCACACGCCGAGCTCGAGGAGCTTCCGGTACGTCTGCTGGATCAGCTCCCGCCGGTGGGCGAGGAAGAGCACGTGCTCGCCGCGGGCGGCGGCCGCCTCCATGATGCTGGCCGCGACCACCGTCTTGCCGGCGCCGGTAGGGGCGACGAGCAGGACGCGACGCACGCCGCGCTCGACGTGTGCACGAAGGGTCTCGATCGCGCGCGCCTGGTAGGGCCGGAGACGAACGGGCGCGCGCGGTCCGTCGAGACCGGGGAGAAGCATGGCGGCGCAAAGCCGCCAACGTGTGGAGTGGTCGGGCTAGAAACCGAGCAGCGGCAGACCCTTCGGCGTCGAGGCGTCCGCGACGAGGTGACTGCCGTACCCGGCGACCGCCCCAACCGAGGCGCCCGCAGCGAACTGCTGCAGGAACTTCAGGGCCGGATCCAGCTTGCTCTCGGCTTGCGTGGCGCCGTCAGCGTGCAGGCGATGAGCGGCGGGAACGACGAAGCGCCCCGTCAACGCGGCCGCCGCGAAGGAGTGAGCAACCTTGCGGTGGTTGGGGTGCACCGCCGGCTCCAGCACGTCCGGGATCCGGGATCCGAGAACGCCGCCGGCGACACCACCGAGGAGTTCGCCGAGGGTCGGTTCGCGGCCCGCCGCAGCGGCGGACACCAGGACGGACAGCCCGCCGAAGAGGGCGCCAAGAGCATCGTGATCGTCGCGATTCGCCATCTGTTCTCCTGTTCGCTTCAGGCCGCGAAGGGCCACTCGGGCAACGAGAGCAAGTTGTTCAGCGCGATGCCGTCGGCCTCGGTGCGCAGGAACTGGTGCGGGACGTTGCCGGCGACGCCGACGCGGGCC
>JADLFU010000274.1 GCA_020849655.1 Polyangiaceae bacterium
GTGCGGGCGCATCGGGGGAGGCACCCTGACCGCGGAGGACTCGATCGATCCGAAGGCGAGCGAGTGGGTCAACGCGTGCACGCAGGGCGGCAAGACCAAACTCCCGTACGGTGACACCTTCGAGGACGGGCGGTGCATCGACGATACGCGCATGCCCAAGGGCGCAGGACTCGAGGGCCTCGCCGTCCTCGCTGATCCGCAGAAGAACCCGAGGCTTGGTCGCGACGCGTGAGAGCCGCCGGGCCCGTAGGCGCGGAGCAAGGTGCCTCACAGAGCGCACGAGCGGGACGGCGGCTCTCCGAGGACCACGCTCTCGTTCCCGCTCCGCGCACAGGCACCAGCCGAGTCATCAGACCGAGCAGGCACCTCCGACCTCCGGGAAAAAATCGCGGCTTCTGGCCGCGATTTCGGGGGGAGTTGGGGAGGGGGGGTGGCCGGGGTGTCCAGAGGGGCTGGCCGGGGGGAGGGGCTTTGTGGGGGGCGCGAGCCCCCCTGCCCCTCCACCCGAGAAGCCCCTCTGGCCCTGGGGCTTGGGGGCCGGGGAGGCCCCCAACACCACGCGCCACCACGCGCCCCGTGGCCCGCCCCCCCGGCACGCCGACGTGACAAAGGCCCAGCGCCAGCGCCCCCCTGGACCGGAGGTCCGGCCACGACCGCGCGCTTCTCGGCGGGCGGCTCCCGCGCTAGGCGCGCGGCGTGCTTCGCGTCGCTCGGGCCCTCGCTCCGCTGCTCGCGCTCTCGTGGTCGTCGGCCGCGAGCGCGGACGAGCCGCCGCCCGCGAGCGAGGACGACGACACGGCCGAGGTCGACGTCGACTCGACCGTCTCGCCGAAGCTGTCGCTGATGACCTCGCCCGTGCTCTTCGTGCGGCCGATCTTCCGGCTGACGGCCGAGCACGCGCTGCCGGGCGAGCGGACGAGCCTCGCGCTCGTCGGCGCGATCGGCACCTTCAAGATCCCCGACGCGACCGGCGCGACGAGCGCGAGGCACACCTTCTACGAGGTCGGCGCGCAGGCGCGCTGGTACCCGATCGGCTCGTTCCGCAGCGGCCCCGTCGTCGCGCTGCACGGGCGCTACACCCACTTCGGCAGCGATCGCCTCGTCGACAACGTCATCTCGAGCGCGGCCGAGGGCGTCGGCGTCGCGCCGCTGGTCGGGTTCAAGGCCATCGCGCGCGACTACATCACGTTCGAGTTCCTCGGCGGCGCGGAGTACATGGTGCATCGGCCGCGCTACCAGCACCAGAGCGAGGACAAGGCGGGCCCCGTGCTCCTCTACTTTCACGTGAACCTCGGCTGGTCCATCTGGTATTGATCGCCGGGTCGGCGTGCTACAGGGAGGCGCGCCGAGGGGGCGCTGAACCCTCGCGTTCGTTCACGCAACATCAAGCTCGCACCTCATGCTGTCGGTCTGTCTCGTCGCCGCGCTCGTCGCGCTCCTGGTCGCTGCGGCGCTCGTGCCGCCCGTCCGGGTGCTGGCGCGGGCGCTCGGCGCCGTCGACGCGCCAGGGGGGCGCCGCGTGCACGCGCGCGTCACGCCGCGGATGGGCGGGCTCGCGGTCGCCACCGGCTACGGCGCGGCGCTCGCGGTCGTCATCGCCGCGTCGATGTTCCCGTGGGGCAAGACGGGCATCAAGCCCGCGGGCCTCGCGCTGTTCGGCGCCGGCGCGCTGCTCATCGTGGTCGTCGGCGCGCTCGACGACGCGCGCGACCTCGGCGCCAAGAAGAAGCTCGTCGCCCAGATCGCGGCCGCGAGCGTCGCGTTCTCGGGCGGCGCGAAGATCGAGACGCTCGACGTGCCGCTGCTCGGGCAGTTTCACTTCTCCCCCGTCGTCAGCTGGGCGCTCACGGTCATGTGGATCGTCTCGTTCATCAACGCGATCAACCTGATCGACGGCCTCGACGGCCTCGCGAGCGGCGTCGTGTTCTTCGCCGCGCTGACGAACACCGCCATCGCCGTCTTGACCGGCAACGCGCTGGCGGCGGTGCTCAACGTCTCGTTGGCGTGCGCCGTGCTCGGGTTCCTGTTCTACAACTTCAACCCGGCCACCATCTTCCTCGGCGACACCGGCAGCATGTTCCTCGGGTACGTGCTCGGCGCCTCGGCGCTGATGTCCGGGCGACAGAAGGAGAGCACGATAGCGTCGCTGCTCGTGCCCATCATCGCGCTCGGGCTGCCCATCTCCGACACGCTGTTCGCCATGATCCGGCGGTTCGTCGCGAGGCGGCCCATCTTCTCCGCCGACAGGGGCCACATCCACCACCGCCTGCTCGACCTCGGCCTCACCCACCGGCGCGCGGTGCTCACGCTGTACGGGTGCACGGTGCTGCTGTGCGTCGCCGCGATGGGCGCGGCGTTCGGCAAGAACTGGCAGGTGGGCGCCGCGCTCGTCGCCGCGCTCCTCACGCTCGTCGGGATCGCGAAGTTCGCCGGGTACTTCGAGATCGCCGTGCTCCGCAAGCAGCAGCGCGCGCTGTTGTTGTCACCCTCCACCGAGGCGCTCCGCAAGGCGCTGCCGGAGCTGATCGTCGAGGCCGGGCGCGCCAGCTCCGAGGCCGGTGTGTGGACGTCGTTCGAGCGCCTGCTCGACGCCGGGTGGTTCGCCTACGCGGAGTACGTCCCCAGCGGCGAGGGCGCGCCCACGTGGCGCTGGGACGCGTCCGAGCGCAACCCGCCGCGTGAGGGCAAGCTGCACGAGGCGGAGTTCCAGGTGCGGTTGTTCCCAGGGCAGCAGCCCGGGGCGGTGAAGGTCGGCTGCCTCAGCGATCAGGCCGAGCTGCCCCCGCAGGTCGAGGTGCTGCTCCAGGTGGGCGTCGACGCCGTCGAGCGAGCCATCACCCGGGTCCATGTGGGGGCGCCCACGTCGATGCTCCGCGCGGTGCCGTGAAGGGCCGCCGCGTCGTCTACATCACGTACGACGGCCTCTCCGATCCGCTCGGGCAGAGCCAGGTGCTCCCGTACGTCGAGGGGCTCGCGGCGAAGGGTCACGAGCTTCACCTGCTGAGCTTCGAGAAGCCAGGCCAGCCGCTCACGTGGCTCACGTCACGGGGGCGGGGCGTCGCGTGGACGGCGACGCGCTACCACAAGACCCCGACGGTCCCCGCGACCGCGCTCGACATGGCGCAGGGGCTCGCGGCGGCGTCGGTCATCGCGCTCGCGCGCCGGGCAGACCTGCTCCACGTCCGCTCGTACGTCGCGGCGACGATGGCGCTGCCGCTCGCGCGCGCCGCCGGCGTCCCGCTCCTGTTCGACATGCGCGGGCTGTGGGCCGACGAGAAGGTCGACGCCGGGCACTGGCCGCGCGACGGGCGCCTCTACCGCGGGGCGAAGGCGGTCGAGCGCCACCTGCTCGCGGGGGCGAGCGCCATCACCGTGCTGACGAACGATCTGCGGCGCCTGCTGCGCGAGGAGCACGCGCACCGCGCGGAGATTCGCGCGCCCATCTCCGTCATCCCCACCTGCGCCGATCTCGATGTGTTCTCGCCCGCCGCGCCCGTCGACGAGCAGCTGGCGCGCGAGCTCGGCGACGCGCGCGTGCTCTCGTACGTCGGGTCGTTCGGCACCTGGTACATGGCCGACGAGATGGCGCGCCTCTACCTCGCGTGGCGGCGCCACGTGCCGCGCGCGCGGCTGCTCGTCGTCTCGCGCGACGATCCGTCGCCGATGCGCCGCGTGCTCGCCGAGCGCGGCGTCTCCGACGAGCTCGTGCACCGGCCGTCGTCGCGCGCCGAGGTGGCCTCGCGCATCCGGGCGTCGCACGCGTCGGTGTGCTTCGTGCGGCCGACGTACTCGAAGCGCGGATCGGCCGCGACGAAGGTCGGTGAGCTGCTCGGCTGCGGCGTCCCCATCGCGGCCAACGTGATCGGCGACGTGCGCGACGTGCTCGGCGACGAGCGCGTGGGGGTGGTCGTCGAGTCCATGTCCGACGACGCGCTCGACGACGCCGCGCGGCGGCTCGCGCGCCTCTCCGAGCGCCCCGAGGTCGCAGCGCGCACCCGCGCGCAGGCGGAGCGGTGGTTCTCGCTGTCGCGCGCCGTCGACGCGTACGACGCGGTCTACCGCGGCGAGGTGCGCGCCGACACCGCGTGGCCCTGACGACGAGCGCGTCGTCGGGCGACGAGCGCCGCGGCGAGCAGCGACGCCGTGAGCCACCCTCCCGCACCGCGTCGAGCGAGGCGACAGGAGCAGCCGCCGTCCTCGCCGGGATCGTCGAGGACCACGTTGACGGGGCCGCGCGCGCCGCCCGCGCCCGCTCCGCCTCCACCTGATTTTCCTGACACTCCGCCGCGCCCCGCCGGCGACGCGCCGCCCGCCGAGCCTCCCGCCCCAGCGCCGCCCTTCCCCGCCGCGCCGCCGCCGCCCTTCCCCGCCGCGCCGCCGCCGCCCGTCGGGCCGTCGCACGCGTCTCCCACGCCGTCGGCGTCCGCGTCCTTCTGGTCCGCGTTGGGGACGAGCGGACAGTTGTCGTCCTCGTCGAACCTCCCGTCGCCGTCGTCGTCGCCGTCGCACGCGTCGCCCGCTCCATCCCCGTCGGTGTCGAGCTGGTCGGGGTTCGGCAGCTGTTCACAGTCATCCTTGTCATCGACGACGCCGTCTCCGTCGACGTCGGTGGCTCCCGCCGCGGCGACCATGGGGAGATCGACGGTGAGCGTCTGCCCGGCGGTGAGCGCCTTCTGCAGGGTGAGCGGCTGGTAGCCGGACCGCACGGCCTTCAGCGTGTACGAGCCCGGGAGCGCGTCGAGCGTGTAGGCGCCGGACGCGTCGGTCGTGTCGGCGCTCCCGCTGATCGTCACCGCGACCCCCGACAGCCGCTTCGCCTTGTCGGGCGACGCGTACGCGACGCCGACGAACGTCCCGACCGAGCCCGACTTCGGCGCGAACACCGCGAGGTGGTTGCCCACCGTGCGCTCGGCGCCGTCGGACGGAGAGTTCACGACGCCCGCGCCGGCGACGTACATCGCGCTCGAGCCGCCGCCGTCAAGGTTCAGCGCGGTCTCACACCCTAGCGATTTCATCAGGTCCGCGAGCTCGGCGCACGTCATCCCGACGCTCGTCGACTGGCGCCCGTCGACCACCGCGAGCACGAGCTTGCGCCCGCTCTTCGTGAGGCCGACGGCGGTGCGCGGGTTGCGGACGCAGAGGCTGGCGTGCGCGGGGTAGCTGTGGATGGCGGCGCCGCCGCTGACGAGGAGCGGCTTGCCCGACACGGCCCCCTGCATCCACGACGCGTCGAACTTCACGACCTCCTTCTCGGGGTGCAGCTCGACCCGCGCGAGCGTCTTGTCGAAGAGGAGGTTCCCCGCGCTCGACGTGTCGGGGCTGTCGGCCCACGCGGCCCCGGCGCCGACCGCGAGCCCGGAGACCGAGTAGTCGCTGTACGAGAAGAAATCGCCGTTGATCGCCGCCTGCGCGCCGATCGCCTTCGCGAACGCGGAGGGTCGCTGCTTGCGCTCCCCTGACTTCGTCGCGCGCAGCGAGACGCCCGGCGCGTCGAGATCGAGCTCGAGCGCGTGGACACGCCACGCCGGCGACGTCGTCGTGCGGCGGAGCTGCCGCACGCCGTCGAACGGGGTCGTCCAGACGTCGGCCGCCGCGGCCGAGCCCGCGAGGGACGTCGCGACGGCGAGCGCGGGCCACGCGAGGAGGCGCATGGCCGCACGCTACCAAAGATCACTTCACGTAGAGCTGCGCCATCACGGGGCCGGAGCCCTGCTTCGACGTGACGCGCAGGATGGCCGGCCCGGGCAGCGGGGTCATGTTCTTGAAGCAGTTCGGCATGGGCGCCATCACAGGCTGCAGCCCGCCTCCGGTCGACTGCGAGAGCACCGCCTGCGGCGCGGGCGGCGCGTTCAGGACGAGCTCGATCGAGACGTCGGCGACCGGCGGCAGCGCCCCCGCGATGGCCGTGTAGCACTTGCCCGGCTGCAGCGTGACCTGGCGCTCGAGCGGCACGCCCTGCTGCGCGAACCCGAGGATCGGCTGCCCCTCCGCCTTCATCCCCGGCGCGTGCTTCTGCGCGAGCGGCGTGAGCAGCGGCGACAGCATCACGCCGAGCGCGGCAGGATCGAGCGCCGGCGCGGTGGTGGTCGCGGGCGGGGGCGCGGTGGTGGTCGCGGGCGGGGGCGCGGTGGTGGTCGCGGGCGGGGGCGCGGTGGTGGTCGCGGTCGCGGGCGCGTTGGCGAAGCCGCTCTGGCCGCCCTGCGGGGACTCGGCCGGCTTGTCGCTCTTGCAGCCGACGTACGCGGCGGCGGCGACGAGGAGGGCGATCTGGACGCGGGAGGTGTTCTTCATGGGGTCTCTCTGGCGGCGGAAGGGCTTGCGGTGGCCGCGCGTGCCTCGCTAAGACCGCGCGCGGTTGGCCCGTCTACCACGTTCCTGGGCGCTCGCACCCGCGGTGTTGAGCTTGTGTGTGGGGTGCCGGCGGGCGTCTGTGTCGTCGTCCGCGGCGCCGTCGGCGTCCGCGTCGGCCGATCCCGCGCCCGCGTCGGCGTCCGCGAGCGCCTCCCCGCCCGACACGGCGCCGAAGCTCCTCGCGCTCGCGTGGGAGACCCCCGTGCGCGAACGCCCCGCGGAGGGCGCCCGCCTCATCGGGGGCCTGCGCGCGGGCAGCGTGGTGACGCGCGGTGAGGCGCCCGTCGGCCGCGCCGGTTGCGCCGGCGGGTGGTACGCCGTCGGTGACGGCTACGTGTGCGTCGAGCCCTCGTCGGCGACGCTCGACACCCAGCACCCGCTCGCGCGGCTGCTCGCGCGCGGGCCCGATCGCGGTCGCGGGCTGCCCTACGCGTACGGGATCGTCCGCAAGCAAGGGCCGCTCTACTCGCGCCTGCCGACGCGCAAGGAGGCAGAGCGCGAGGAGGGCGACCTCGACGCCCGCATGCGCGAGTGGCTCGACGCGCCCGGCGAGCTCGGCGCGCTGTTCCGGCCCGAGATCTGGTCGCGGGATCCGCGCACGGCGCGCGCGCTGTGGGACGCGCAGACGACCGACGTCCCGCCCGTCTTCGCCGGTGACAAGGCCTTCCCCGGCAACCTCTCCGGGCTCACGAAGGATCCGGGCGCGCTCGTCGTCGGCCGCACGAAGCGCCACAACGGCCTCGCGCTCGTCGACACCGCGGTCGTCGACGGCCGGCGCTACGGCATCACCACGAACCTGCTCGTCGTGCCGATCGACAGGCTGCGGCCCATCGAGGGCTCGCAGTACCACGGCGTCGAGATCCCGAGGGACATCGACTTCCCCTTCGCGCTCATCCGCCGCGCGGGCGGCGCGTCGTTCCGCGAGGAGGGCAAGCAGCTCGTGAAGGTGGCCGATCTCCCCCGGCGCGCGGCGATCAAGCTCACCGGCAAGCAGAAGTTCTTCCACAAGGTGCTGCATTTCCAGACGGAGGACGGCCTGTGGATCAGCGATCAGGTGGCCTCTCGCCTCGACCCCGCGAAGAAGATGCCCAGGTGGGGCAAGAAGGGCGAGCGCTGGCTCGACGTGAACGTCACCAAGCAGACGCTCGTGGCGTACGACGGCGCGAGGGCGGTGTACGCGACGCTCGTGTCGACCGGCGAGGCCGGCCTCGGCGATCCGGAGAAGAGCAAGTCGACGAAGCGCGGCATCTTCCGCGTGCACACGAAGCACGTCGCCGCCACGATGGACTCGGAGACCGTGGGCGAGGAGTTCGAGCTGCGCGACATCCCGTATGTCCAGTACTTCGAGGGCGGCTACGCGCTGCACGCGGCGTACTGGCACGACGACTTCGGCACCCCGCGCAGCCACGGGTGCATCAACCTCGCGCCCGAGGACGCGCGCTACCTGTTCGACTTCACCGAGCCGAAGGTGCCGGAGGGGTTCCACACGGCGCGCCGCGCGCTGACGGGCAGCGTGGTGTTCGTGCACCCGTGACGTGAGCACCTCGCCGACGCCCACTGTTGCACGCTCATGAACACTGATGAACGCTGATGGACACTGATGAACACTGACTTCGAGCTCGTCCGCCGCGCCCTCGCCGCGCCCTCGCCGCCACCCTACGTCTACCCTGAGGCGGCGGGCGGCGAGCCGGCGGCGGTGCTCGCGCTCGTGCGGGAGGCGCCGCTCTCCGTCGTGCTGCACGTCCGCGCGGCGTCGCTGCGGGAGCACGCGGGGGAGCTCGCGCTGCCCGGCGGTCGACGAGACGCGGGCGACGCGTCGCTCCTGGCGACGGCGCTGCGCGAGACGCGCGAAGAGTTCGGGATCGATCCGGGCGACGTCGAGCCCGTGGGCGAGCTGCTGGCCGTCCCGGTCATCACTGGCAAGTACTCGATTCACCCCTTCGTCGGCCTCACCCGCGCCGTGCCCCGCGCGGCCTCACCGGAGATCGAGCGCCTCGTCGAGATGGACCTCGAGCCGTACCTCGCGGGGCGCGCGCCCGTGTTCTACAGGCTCGAGCCGTGGCGGGGCAGCGTCGTGCCGACGCCCTTCTTTCGGCTGCCGTCGGGCGACGTGCCGTACGGCGCGACGGCCGCGGTGATCGCCGATCTCCTCCAGCGCCTGTCGCGCGCGCTGGGCTGTGCGCTCGAGCTCCGTGAGTCGAGGGACAGGCCCTGGGGCGATCGCTACGCGCGGGAGGGCGGGTGATCTCGCGGCGCCTCGCGGTGGCGGGGCTCGGCGCGCTCGCGGTCGGCTGCGAGCGCAGGGGCGCGCCCCCCGCGCCGGTCACCAGCGGGGGCCCCGACGCCCCACCTCCGAGCGCGCCGGCCGCGTCGAGCGCGCCGGGGGCGCCCGCGCGCTCTCTGCTCGTCACGCGGGAGGTCGCGTTCACGGAGGCCGAGGGCGGCCCGCAACACTGTGTGCTCGTGGTGCCTCCGGTCGCCGCCGGCGAGCGCCTGCCGCTGCTGATCGCGCTGCACGGCCTCGGCGAGTCGAGGAAGGGCCTGGAGGGCGGCGCCTGGGGGTGGGTGCGCGACTACTGGCTCGACAAGGCGATGCACAGGCTGGCCGCGCCGCCGCTCACCACCCAGGATTTCCAGGGCTTCGTGCGCCGCCCGCGCCTCGACGAGCACAACGCCCGCCTCGCCCGCGCGCCCTTCGTGGGCCTCGCGGTCGCGTGCCTCTACACCCCGGACTTGTTGCATCCGCGCTCGCTCGACAACGCGCGGGCGTTCGGGCGGTTCGTCGTCGAGCGCGCGTTGCCGAGGCTCCGGCGCGAGCCCGAGGTCGACGCGTCGCGCGCCGGGATCGACGGCGTGAGCCTCGGCGGGAGGCTGTCGCTGCTCGTGGGCCTCGCGCACCCGCGGGAGTTTCAGGCGGTCGGCTCGCTGCAGGCGGCGCTGCAGCTGTCGGAGGCTCGCGAGCTGTCGCGACGGGTCGGGCGCGCGCGCGCCGAGAACCCCGGGCTCGCGCTGCGCCTGGTGACGAGCGAGCGAGACTTCTACGAGGCCGAGATCGGCGCGCTCCACGACGAGCTCCGGCGAGCGGGGGTGTCGCACGAGCACCTCGTCCTGCCCGGCCCGCACGACTACCCGTGGAACCGCGGCCCCGGCGCCCTCGAGATGCTGCTGTTCCACGACCGCGCGCTCCGCGCCGGGTGAGCCGAGCTTGCGGTGGGAGGCGAGGCGCGGTGGACGGAATTTGCGCCCGAGATGTCCCGTACCTGGTGCCGATGAGCAACGAGCCGTGGGGGCTGCGCTCGCTTTCCGGGAGCGTGTCGTCGACAGATCGTCGCTCCCGCTCCCCCCAACCGAGGTGACACGATCCGTGCCGCCCCGCTCGGGCCCCCCGCCGGCGTGGGCGGCTGCCCCCGGAGGACTCCATGAACCACCGAATCCTCATCACCGGATCGTCCGGCCTCGTCGGCAGCGCGCTGGCGAGGGAGCTCGAAGGTCGCGGCGCCGACGTCCTGGGCTTCGATCTCCGCGAGCGCGGGGGTGCTCGCGGTGACATCCGCCAGTGCGCCGAGGTTGCCGCCGCGGTCGCTGATGTCTCGGGCGTCGTCCACCTCGCGGCGGTCTCTCGCGTCCTGTGGGGCGAGCGCGATCCCGAGGGCTGCTGGTCCACCAACGTCGACGGTACTCGTAACGTCCTCGACGCCGCCGCGAAGTCCCCTCGCAAGCCCTGGGTCATCTCGGCGAGCAGCCGAGAGGTCTACGGGCAGCCTGCCGTTCTCCCGGCCAGCGAAGACACGCCGCTTCGCCCCGTCAACATCTACGGCCGCTCGAAGGTAGAGGGGGAGCGCCTCGTCGAGCAGGCGCGCCGCGCGGGTGTCCGCGCCTGCACGGTCCGCTTCTCCAACGTGTTCGGGGCCACGACCGACCACGCTGACCGTGTCGTGCCTGCCTTCGCGCGAGCAGCCGTCGCTGGCGGCGAGCTGCGGGTCGACGGCGCCGACCACACGTTCGACTTCACGTTCATCGGCGACGTCGCGCGCGGCGTAGCGTCCCTGGTCGATCTGCTCGCCACGGGCGCGGCGCCGCCGCCGCCGATTCACTTTGTGAGCGGACGCCCGACCACGCTCGCCGAGCTCGCGGCGCTGGCCATTCAGCTCGCGGGCACGACCGCGACGATCGCCCACGCGTCGCCCAGGGACTTCGACGTCGCACGATTCGTCGGCGATGGAGCCCGCGCGCGGCGCCTCCTCGACTGGCAACCGCGCGTGGCCCTCCGCGAGGGGCTCCACCAGCTGATCCGAGCGCTTCGAGACCAGCACGAACCGGCTGGCCCAGCTGCTCGGTGGGAGGGAGGGCGATGAAGATCCTCAAGGTCATCCACGGCTACCCCATGCGGTACAACGCGGGATCCGAGGTCTACAGCCAGACGCTGTGTCAGGGCCTCGCCGAGCGCCACGAGGTCCACGTCTTCACCCGGGAGGAGGACGCCTTCGCGCCCGACTTCCGGCTGCGCACCGAGCGCGACGAGGACGACGCGCGCATCACGGTCCACGTCGTGAACAACCCGCGCTTCAAGGACCGCTACCGGGCCACGGGCATCGACCGGCGCTTCGTCGAGGTGCTCGAGCGCGTTGGGCCGGATCTCGTCCACGTCGGGCACCTGAACCACCTCTCGACGTCGCTCCTGCGCGAGGCGGCGCTGCGGGAGATCCCCCTCGTCTTCACCTTGCACGACTACTGGCTGATGTGTCCGCGTGGTCAGTTCATGCAGATGTTTCCGGAGGACGAGGAGAGCCTCTGGGCTGCTTGTGACGGCCAGGAGGACCGCAA
>JADLFU010000275.1 GCA_020849655.1 Polyangiaceae bacterium
GCGATCGAGAGGGCGAGCGACAGGTGGGCGCGCGCCGCCTCGAGGTCGCCGCGCTCGCGCTCCTCGAACAGCGCCGCGTCGCGCAGCCAGCGCGCGGCGTCGTTCGCGTCGCCGCCTCGCGCGGCGAGCGCGTCACGCATCCGCGAGAACGCGAGCGCCGCGCCCGCGTGGTCGCCCAGCCTGGCGAGCGCGCGCCCCTCCACCCAGCGCGCAGCCGCGTGCTCGGGCGCGCCGAGGGGCACGCCCCGCGATCGCGCGACCGCGAGCGGAAGTTCCCCGAGATCTTCGAGCAGGATCGTCGCGAGCGCGAGCGACGCGTCGTGGCGAGCGGCGCGCCGTCGCTCGGCGAGCGTGAGGACGCGAGAGAGGACGTCAGCCGCGCGGGCCGAGCGGCCGAGCTCGCGGAGCGCCGCGGCGAGCAGGAGCAGCGCGTCCTCGTCGGTCGGTCGATAGCGGAGCGCGCGCTCGACGAGCGGCGCCGCGAGGCCCGCCGCGCCCCTCGCCGCGAAGGCGCGCGCCGCGTCGACGAGCGCGCGCTGCTTCTGGTCCGGTGTGCGCCCGGCCGCCTCGAGGTGGCCCGCCTCCGCGAGGGCCGCGGCGACGTCTCCGCCCGCGAGCGCGGCGTCGAGGCGGAGCGCTCGGAGCGAGGCCGACGTCGGCGCGCGCGCGACCGCCGCGGAGAGCAGCGCTCCGCGCTCCCGTGGGTCTTCGGTGAGCGCCGCGGCGGCGGCGAGGCACCGCGCTGCGAGCGGCGCGAAGGGCTCGCGGTGCGCGGCCGACTCGAACGCGGCGCGCGCGCCGGCCGCGTCGCCAGCCTCGGCGAGCAGCGCCGCGCCGAGCGGCCCCGCGTCGAGCACGGGCCCCGCTAGCGCGAGCGTGGAGAGCGCGGCCTCGGCGCGATCTCCCGCGGCGCGGTCGACGTCCGCGAGCCGCCGGGACAGCTCGACGTGGTGCGGCGCGAGCTCGAGCGCGCGCAGGTAGCCGTCGCGCGCCGCCGCGTGATCGCCGCGCGCGAGCGCGTCGTCAGCGGTGCGCGACAGCTCGGCGGTCTCGAGCGCCGCGAGCGCTGCCGCCTCGAGCCGGGGAGGGGACGCGTCGGCCTCGGCCGAGAACCGGAACCCCTCGAGGTCGCTCGACAGGCGCGACAGCGCCGCCCGCGACGTGGCCGGCGCGCGCGCGCCGATCGACGGGAGCACCTCGCGCAGCACGCGACCCGCGAGATCGTCGAGCACGGCCGCGCTGCCCGCGCGCGCGCCGACGCCCTTCACCGCCGCGTCGAGGGCGCCGATCGCGGCCTGGTGGGCGGGCATCGGCAGGCCGAGGGCGCGGGCGCGCTCGACCACGAGCCTCGCTCGCCCGTCGATCGGCGCCCACACGAGGTCGAACGCGAGCGCGGCGTCGCGCGTGGAGATCCCCACCGTCACGCCGCCGTCCCTCGGCAGCAGCGTGATCTCCGCGCCGCCGTCGGGCGCGACGCGCCGCTCCAGCTCGCGCGACAGCGGCTCGCGCAGGCACGTCAGCTCCAGTCGCGACAGCTCGCCCCGCCGATGCCGGAACCGCGCGACCCCCCCGGAGAGATCGACGGGGAAGCTCAGCCCCGGCAGCGTCGTCACGAGCGCGTCGACGCGCACGAACCCCACGGTCGTCCCGGCGGCCGCCTCGAGCCCCAGACCCGCGCGGGTCACCGAGAGCTGCAGTCGCAGGCCGTCGGGCAGGCGACGCGTCGGCGCCGAGGCCTCGGCGGGGCTCAGACGGAGCGGCAGCGGAGAGCTGACGGGCGGCACGCCGTGCGATCGTAGCCCGGCGCGCAGGGAGGGGGCCAAGGACTCGCCTCCTCGAGCCCGCAGACGCTCGCGCTGCGCCCTCGGTCGCGCGACCGAGCGGGCGTGCGTGATCTCCGAGTCCCGCCCCGGCGCCCCGCGGGGCGCCCCGTCGTCTGGGCCCACCGCGGCGCGCGCCAGGAGCTCCCCGAGAACACGATCGCCGCGTTCGAGCGCGCGCTCGACGTCGGCGCCGACGCCATCGAGACCGACGCCCGCCTCACCCGCGACGGCGCGGTCGTCCTCTTTCACGACGCCGACGGCGCGCGCGTGGCGCGGCGCGCGGCGCGCGTGGCGGACACGACGCTCGACGAGCTCGCCTCGTGGGACGTCGGACACGCGCTCGGCCAGGCGGGCCGCGGCCACCGCGCGCCCACGCTCGACGACGCGCTCGTGACGCTCCCGGAGGTCTCGTTCAACGTCGACGTGAAGGACGGTACGGCGGCGGCCGTCGACGCGGTCATCGAGGTCGTCCGCGCGCGCGGCGCGGAGGAGCGCGTGCTGCTCACCGGGTTCGACGCGCGCACGCCGGCGCTCGCCCGCGCGCGCGGCTACGCGGGGCCGATCGGCGCGGGCGTCGCCGACGTCCTGTCGCTCCTCGGTCGACGAGCGTCGTCGCTCGGACCGCGCGCGCTCCCGTGCGACGCCGTGCAGGTGCCGACCCACCTCGGGCCGCTGCCCACGCCCGTCGCGGCGCTCGTCGCGCGCTGCCGCCGCGCCGGCGTTCGGCTCGACGTCTTCACCGTCGACGAGCCCGACCGCGCGCTCGCTCTCGCGGCCCTCGGCGTGGACGGCGTCATGTCCGACGATCCGCGCGCGGTCGCGGCGGCGTTCGCGTGAGCGTCAGTTCGACCGGACGTAGGCGATCGTGCGGATCGCCTCGACGATGCGCTCGCGGTCGTCGTCCGACAAAGCAACGAACCTGACACCCATGCCTGGGTTGGGATTGTTGCATCCGACCCGGACGGGGTTGACCCACTGCACGACGCCCTCGAGCGCGAACGACTCGAGCGTCGGCGGGCAGAACTTCAAGAGCAGGTTGGTGCCGATGTGGAAAGGCGTCGACGTGCGGACGAAGATGCCCATCTCCGAGATGTTCGAGATCGACGCGTAGAGGAAGGTGTCGTCGGCCTCGCAGTCGACCGTCCACGAGACGTCGAAGCGGTCTGCGACGCGGCGATCGCTGGGCTCGCTCGGAGAGGGGGCGTCGGGGTGAGCGCTCGTCGGCGGCACGAGCGGGTGGTAGCGCTGCTCCTCGCGCGTGTCAGCCCTCCCGTCTCATTTTTCGCCGCGTGGGTCAGCGCTGGAACACGAGCGGGAGCGTCAGGCGAGAGGGGCCCTTCGCCGCGGGGAGCCTCGCCGCCGCTGCCGCGGCCTGGATCGCGCGCACCATCCTGCGCCGCGCCGGCTCCGCAGCCCGCGGGGCGCGGAGCGTGTCCGCGAGCAGCTCGACCCTTCGCACGGCGCCCCTCCTGTCGATCGACAGCCCGAGGCTGACCAGCCCCACGGGCGCGAGCCCCGCCTCGAGGTGCGGCGCGGCGGCCGACGCGATCCCGGCGACCGCGTCGCGCACCTCCTCCGCCTCGAGCGCGCCCTCGACGAACGGCCGGGGCTCGGTGAACCACCCGTGCAGCACGAGCCTGCCCTCGCGCGGATCGTGGGTGCCGTGGACGGCGCGCACGCCGTGCGGGACGCGCGGATCGAACACGACGAGCCGCCCGAGCTCGGGCGCGATCGCTCTCACGAGGTGCCGCTCCTCGACCGCGCGCACGCTCTCGAAGCCGTCCCAGTAGTCGAGGACGTGGTCGCGGAGGAGCAGCGTCTCTCCGCCGGTGAAGCGCCGCCCGCGCCAGCGCGTCAGCGAGTACACCCACGCGAAGGGCCCGTGCGGCAGATCGCCGTGCAGCTCCTGCCTGCACCCCTCGACGTAGCAGGAGAGCCACGTGAAGGAGAGGGCGTGGCAGCCGAGGCGCCTCCGCCCGAAGGACGTCAGCCGCTCGAGGAAGCGCGAGAGCGTCGCCCGCGGGAAGTAGCCCTCCGCCGGCGTCCGCAGCGCCGTGTACTGCCCCGGCACGTGCCAGTAGTCCCACACGAAGCGGTCCGCGCGCGCCTTGCGAGGGTCGGCGAAGCGGGCGTCGAACGTCGCGCGGAGCGGGCGGCCCTCCTTCGCGAAGTCATCGATCGTGAGCCAGGAGCGCGCGGGCATCGCGGCGCGCAGGCTCCGAGGGAGCGCGCGTCGCCGCAAGCGGAACCTCCGGCGCGTCGCCGTCGAGCAGCGCCACCGCGACGGCGAGCCCGCCGATGACGCGCGCGCCCGCCTCCTCGAGCGCCTCCTCGGCTGCCCGGAGCGTCGCGCCGGTCGTCACGACGTCGTCCACGAGAACGACCCGCGCCCCTCGGCACGCCGGGGACGCCGCGAACGCCCCGGCGACGTTGCGCGCGCGCGCCGCTCGGCCGAGCGTGGCCTGCGGCGCCGACTCACGCGCGCGCCGCAGCCACGACGTCTCTTGCGGCAGCCCCCGGGCGCGCCCGACGCGCGCGCCGAGCAGCGCGGCCTGGTTGTAGCCTCGCTCCCGCAGGCGCTCCCTGCCGAGCGGGACCGGGACGATCGCGTCGACGTCGAGCGCCCCCGCGGCCGCGTCCAGCAGATCCCCGAGCGGCACCGCGACGTCCGGTCGCCCCCCGAACTTCAGCCTCGAGATCGCGGTCGCCATGGCGCCGCCGTACGCGCCCGTCGCGCGCACCGGGCCGTCGTCGGGCGGCAGGCAGGTGGCCGCGCACGCGGCGCAGAACGCGCGCAAGAAGGGCACGGCCGCGTCGCACGCCGCGCACCGGGGAGGGGAGAGCAGGGCGGCGAACAGATCGACCGCGCGCGACGGGAGGCGCATGCCGAGGTGTTCGGCCGCTCGCGCCGTCGCTGTCGCGTGATCAGCGGGGGCGCGAGGAGATGGGCGGCCGGCTGGGCTCGGCCTCCTCCTCGCAGAAAAGGATCGCGCAGTGGCGCTTGTCGGCCTTCTTCACGCGCTCGCAGAGCGCGGCGAGATCGATGTCGCTGTCGACGAGATCGCCCTCTGCGGGCTGCGCGCCGCCCTTGTCGTAGCGGCACTGCTCGAGCGCGACCCAGCGCCCGCGGAAGCGGTCCGAGCGGGAGAGCTCGGACCAGGTCATGCGTTGTTGCATCGAGAGAGCCTTCGGTGCTGCCGCGCGCGCCGCGGACGCCATGCGTGAGACTTCTGGGACGGACATGTCGTCGACGGGGCGCGTCGGTAGCACCGCCGTCCTCGCGCCGTCAAGGCGCGCCCAGGGCGGCGGACTTGTACCGTCCCCGCGCCGCGAGGCTACGATGCCGATCGCCGCGAGCGCGCGCGCTGAACCCCGGCCCCTCCCGTCGTCCACCCCACCATGCGACCCGCCAGACTCCTCCTCGCCACCCTGTCAGTGGGCCTCATCGCAGCGGCCGGCGCGGCCGTGGCGGGCGTTGCTCGCCCGGAGCTCGTCGCGCGTCGACGCGCCGTCACGGTCGATGGGCGCGTCGTCCCCCACGACGACGGCGCGTGGCTCGAGGCGCTCCGCGCGCGCCTCGGCGACGAGCAGCTCGTGGCGTTCGGCGCCGGGAGCCCGCGCCTCTTCTCTCGCCGCGAGCTCGGCGTGGAGCTCGACGTCGCCGACATGATGGAGCGCGTCCGGCGCGCGCGGCAGGCGTTCGGGGCGCCGTGGGCGTCGTCGAGGAGCGTCGAGGTGCCGCCGAGGTTCCGCGTCGACCGCGCGCGCGCGGCCTCGGTGCTCGAGCCGATCGCGAAGGAGGTGTGGCGCGCGCCCGTGAACGCGCGCCTCGATCTCGCCCACCACGTGCGGGTCGACGACGTCCCGGGCGAGGCCCTCGATGTCCCGCGGAGCGTCGAGGCGCTCCTCGTGGCGGTGGACGACGGCGCCGACTCCTTCGATCTCTCCGTCACGCGCACGCGCGCCGAGGTCACCAGCGACGCGCTCGCTCGCGTCGACGTCTCGAAGGTGCTCTCGACGTTCGAGACGACCTTCACCACCTGGGGCAGCGGCGCCGGGCGCGCGGTGAACATCGCGAACGCGGCCGGCAAGCTCGACGGGCTCGTGCTCGGCGCGGGCGAGACGCTCAGCTTCAACGAGATCGTCGGCGAGCGCACGCTCGCGCGCGGGTTCACCTACGCGCCCGAGATCGTCGGCGACGAGCTCGAGACGGGCGTCGGCGGCGGCACGTGCCAGGTCGCGAGCACGCTGCACGCGGCGGCGCTGTTCGGCGCGATGGAGATCGTCGATCGCCGCTCGCACGGGCGCCCGAGCAGCTACACGAAGCTCGGCCTCGACGCGACGGTGGCCTGGGGGAAGGTCGATCTGCGCATCAAGAACCCGTACCCGCACCCGGTGATGATCCACGCGTTCTTGCCGAAGGCGACGGCCGTGCGCGTCGAGCTGCTCGGCGGCGAGCCGCAGGCGAAGGTCGACTACAAGTACGGGATCAACCGCAGCGACGACTTCTTCCGCCGCATCACGATGAAGCGCTTCCTGAAGCCCGGCGCGGTGATGAAGCACCAGAAGGGCAGCCGCGGCCTCGCGGTCGTCAGCTTCGTGACGACGACGTACGCCGACGGGCGCGCGACCGAGCGCTCGTACACGAGCGACTACCGGCCCGTGCCCGAGGTGTTCTGGGTCGGACCTGGCTTCGACGAGGCGACCATGCCGGAGCTCCCCGAGGGCGCCGCGCGGATCGAGCGCCGCGGGGTCGACGCGCCGCCCGGGTGACGATCGAGCCGCCCTCGCGAGCGACCCTCAGGGCCCCGGGGCCCGACCGCGCTTGCGCGCCTCGCGCGCCGCGGCCACCTCGGAGCGCGAGGGGTTGAGCACCAGGAGGCCGTGATCGGCGTCGAGCAGCGCGAGGTCGCCGTCGCTCGCCCACTTGAACAAACCGTCGACCCCCACGATCGCCGGCACGCCGAGCAGCGCGAGCAGCGCGTCGGTGCGCGGGCCGATGCCGCGCTCGGAGATCACGATCCCCACGGGCTTCGAGCGGGCGCTGACGAGCACGTCGAACACGGTGAGCTGGTCGGCGACGAGCACGGCGCGCGTCGGAAGCTCCGCGCGCGGATCGGACGACGCGATCATCACGAGCGCGTCGCAGAGATCCTCGATGTCGCGGGCGCGCTCCTCGAGGAACGGGCTGTTCTCCGCCACGGCGGCCTTCGCGACGCGCCGGACGATCTTGCCGATGGCCTCGGCGACGCCCATGCCGTCCTCGACGAGCTTCAGCGTCTCGCCGCGCAGGCGCGCGTCGTTCACGATCTGGACGTAGGTGCCGAGGAAGCTCGCGTCGACGCCGAGCGCCGTGGCGCGCCGCTCGATCGCGCGGAGCGCCTTGTCGGTGGACTCGAACGCCGATTTGAGCCGCGCCCTGTCGTCCTCTCGGCGCGTCTGCTTCGGGCGCGCGGGCGGGCGCTTCAGGGCCGCGATGGCGCCGACCACGCGGCCCGGCGACACCGGACGCCCGGGCAGGAGCACCCGGCGCGTGCCGCCGCCCGTCTTGCGCGCCGGCGCGCCCGCGCGCTCGCGGATGGAGTCGATGAGCTCCGCGTTGCGGACGCCGGCCGAGATCGTCGCCGCGAGGGCCGCGAGCAGCGCGACGTCTCGCGCCTCGAACGGCTCGCCGGCCCGGCGCTGCGCGACGACGGCGCCGAGCGCGCCGCGCCGCCCGATGATGGGCACCGCCGCGAACACGGGGAACCGCTCCTCGCCGAGCTCCGGGAAGTGCCGGTAGCTGTCGTGCGCGCCCGCCTCGTCGACGGACACCGGGCGCAGCATCTCGACGGCCGTCCCCGTGATGCCCTCTCCGACCGTGAGGCGCACCTGCCCGAGCGCGCGCTCCGGGAACCCGACGTTGCCGCGCATCACCAGCGTCTCGCCGTCCCCCTCGACCACGTACAGGGAGCAGACGTCCGCGCGCACGATCTCGGCGAGCTTGCGCGGCGCCTCGTCGAGCAGCGACGCGAGCGGCCGCGGCTTCGCGGCGAACGTGACGAAGTCCATCACCGCGTCGAGCCGGCGCTCGACGCCCTTCACGTGGATCCTGGCGCGCACGGGGCTCACGGGCCCTTCGCGTGCGACGGCGCGCCGGCGGCGGCAACCTCGCCCTGTGCGCGCGCCACGAGGCGCCGCAGCTGTCCGATCGTCTGCGTGCCCCGCGCGACGTAGCCCCCGATCGAGACCGTCGGCGTCGCGGTGACGCCCGCCTTCTCGGCGGCCTCGCTCGCCTCCTGTATGGCGCGCCGATGGATGTGCTCGTCGAGCGCTCTCTCGAAGCGCGCGACGTCGAGGCCCTGCTCGCGCGCCAGCTCCACGAGGCGCGGGCGCTTCAGGCTGTCCTTCTCCTTCTGGCCGCGGAACCATTCGTCGTGAAACCTCCAGCACCCCGCGTCGCCCTTCTGCGTGCGGGCCTCGCGCGCCGCCTCGGCCGCGAGCAGCGCGTCCTCGTGGTGCTCGAGCGGTCGATCGCGCCACACGATCTTCACCTGCTTCGGCAGCTCCGCCAGCAGCTCCTCGAGGGCGGGCAGCTGTCGCCGACAGTACTTGCACTGAAAGTCGCTGAAGATCTCGACGCTCACGGGCGCGCTCGCGAGGCCCCGCGCGGGCGCGTCCTTCGGCGCGGGCGGCAGCGGCTTCTTCTGCGGGAGCGACGGCGGGCGCGCGGCGCGCTGCAGCTCGTCGTACAGGCCCGCGCGCGGCACGCCCCGCGCGAGCAGCGCGTCGACCGCGTCGAGCTCGTCGTCGATGAGATCGACGAGCTCGTCGGCCTGGCGCACCCCGACCACCTTGCGCCCGTTGAGGAAGAGCGTCGGCGTCCCCGCGACGTCGAGATCGTCGCCCTGGTCGACGTCGGCCTGCACCTCTGCGTCGTGGATCTTGTTCGCGAGCACGTCGCGCGCCCTCTCCTCGGGGACGCCGAGCTCGACCGCGATCTTCACGAGGCCGGGATCGTCGAACCCCGGCGACGCGGCGAACAAGAGCGCGTGCGCCCGGAAGAACGCGTCGTCGCCGCCGCGCGCCCGCGCCTCGCGCGCCACCCACGCGGCCTTGCGCGACATCGGGTGAAACGAGAGCGGGAAGTCCTTCCAGACAAGCCTGACATCGTCGCCGTAGCGCCTCCTCACCTCGGCGAGCGGGCCCTCGGCCTCCTTGCAGTGCGTGCACTGGAAGTCCGAGAACACCGTGACCGTCACCTTCGCGTCGTCGCGGCCCCTCCGCGGCGAGTCGCCGAGCGCGACCCTGAGCCGCTCCGGGCCCGCCGAGGGGACGACCGGGCGCAGCGTCACCTGTTGCTTCATGCGCGCGCACGCCGCCGCGGGGCCGCGGCCGCTCGTGGCCGCGAGCTCGGCGCGGATCACAGTGGAGACTTCGTCGAAGCCGCGCGCGCCGGAGATCGGCTGGCCGTTGATGAACGTGTGGGGCGTCCCGCTGACGCCGAGGCGAGCGCCGAGGTCGAGGTCGGCGCGCACCTTCGCGCGGCCCTCGCGTCGGTCGAGCGCCCGCGTGAAGGCGTCGAGATCGGTGAGCCCGGCCGCGCGCGCGAGGGCGAGGTACGTCGCGCGCGAGAGGTCGTCCTGGTGGTCGAACGCGCCGTCGTGGAACTGGAAGAACGCGAGCGCCCCTCCCTGCGCGAACGCGACCGCGGCGGCCTCCGCCGTCGGCCTCGCGCGCCGGTGGAACCCGAGCGGGTAGTGCTTGAACACGACGCGCAGATCGTCGCCGAACGCCTCGATCGCCTTCAGGATCGTGCCGGTGACGCGCGCGCAGAACGGGCACTCGAAGTCGGAGAACACCAGCATCACGACGGGCGCGTCGGCCGGGCCGATCGACGGATCGTGGGCGTCCCACACCGGCGTCGCGAGCCCCGGCAGCTCGCAGGGCACGACCGTCAGCGCGTCGGTCGCGCGCGCCTCGGGCGCGGGCGCGGGACCGCCCTTGTTCGCCGCCGCGCACGCAGGCAGCGCGAGCGCGAGCGCCGCGGCCCACGCGCCGAGCCTCAAGAGAGCTTGCCCGCCTTCTGCAGCTCGTCGAGCTCGGCCGCGCCGCCGATCAGCACGCCGTCGACGAACACCATCGGGAACGTCGGGAACCCCGCCCAGAGCTTGATCGCGAGGCGCTGCTTCCAGCCCGAGAGGTAGCTGCCGTACTCGAGGTAGGTGAAGCTCGTGCCCTTCGCGTCGAGCAGCCGGCGCGCCTTCTTCACGACCGGGTTCTGCGCCATCCCGACGACGACGACGCGGTGCTGCTTCACCGCCGCCTCGACCTGGTCCACGACGTCGGGGTGCAGGCGCGTGGTGTTCGCGAGCGCGGACGGAGAGACGCGGTCGGCGGGCAGGGTCTTGCGGTCGGTCATGGCGCGCCGCCGATTAGCACGGATCGCCCGGCCCGCGGCGTCAGCGGAGCGTCTCCAGCATCGCGAGGAACGCGGGCTTCGCGCGCGCGACGGACGCGTCGGGCCCGACGAGCTTGAAGAAGTGCAGCCCCGAAGGGTGCTCGACGATCGCGCCGAGCATCCGCTGCGCGGGCTTCGCGGGGGCCGGGGCCGCGCCCGGGATCGTCATGCCCCGCCACGTCCCCGACAGCTCGACGAGGGTGACGGACAGGCCATGGATGTCGCGCCGCTGCTTCTCGACGGCGCCGGCGGACGCGGGATCGAACTGCCGCACCCAGCGATCGATGTTCGCGTCGACCGTGCCGCCCTGGCCCGCGCCGAACGTGTTGATCACGCACGTCGGCGCCTCCGCGTCGCCGTCGGCCTTCGGGAGCGTGTACTGCGCGAGGCGCATCGGGTTCGACGGCGGCTCGCGGACCCAGCCGGGCGGATCGGTCCACCCGAGCGGCGCGGCAGGCGAGGCGGCGCTCGTCGTGGTCGACGGCGCGGCGCGCGCGGGCGCCGGCGCGGGCGGGGGATCTGCGGACTTCGCGCACGCCGCGAGCAGCGAGAGGCAGACGAGAGGAGCGAGAGGCCGCACCGGCCGCACATCCCCCGGATGCCCGCCGCTCGCAAGCCGGTGCACCGCGGTTCACACGGGGCGCGTGCGCGGAGAGAACGAGCGTTCACTCGGCGCGAGCGAAATCGAGGCTTGTCGAGGGAACATGCCTTGCTACCGTTCGTCGACGCCGGGTTTCGTCACGCACGGAGGCTCCCCGATGAAGCGCGCCATCTCCCTCTCAGCTTTGCTCGTCCTGTCCGCGTTCCTGCCGGGCTGCCCCGTCTATCCTGCCGAGTCGTGCGCCGACTCGCGCGACTGCGCGCCTGGCTACGCGTGCGGCGCGAGCGGGCAGTGCGTCGGCGACGACGCGCCGGACGTCGGGGGGATCCCGGCGATCGGGCGCTGCACCGCCCCGTCCGACTGCCGCCAGAACGAGACCTGCGGTCGCGACGGCGTCTGCTCGCCGGGAGACTGCACGCGGTGGGGCTGCACCTCGGGCTTCGTCTGTGACGTCTCGAGCGGCTACGCGCGCTGCGCGCGACCCGTCGGCGCAGGTGGCGCCGCCGGCGCAGCCGGCAAGGCGGGCGGTGCGAACGCCGGCAGCGCGGGAGCGAGCGGAGGCAGCGGCGCAGGCGCGGGCAGCGCGGGATCGAGCGGGGGCACAGGTGGCGCGAGCGCAGGCGGCGGCGGCGCAGGCGCGGGCAGCGCGGGATCGAGCGGGGGCACAGGTGGCGCGAGCGCGGGCAGCGGAGGATCGAGCGCGGGCAGCGCGGGAGCGAGCGCAGGCAGCGGTGGATCGAGCGCGGGTAGCGGCGGCGCCACCGCCGGCAGCGGAGGATCGAGCGCAGGAGGCGGTGGCGCCACCGCCGGTGGCGCGGGCAGCGGTGGATCGAGCGCGGGCAGCGGAGGATCGAGCGCGGGCAGCGCAGGAGCGAGCGCGGGCAGCGCAGGAGCGAGCGCAGGCAGCGCAGGAGCGAGCGCGGGCAGCGGCGGGGCCAGCGCGGGCAGCGGTGGAGCTGGCGCAGGCGGATCCTCGGGCGCGACGTGCGACGCGGGCGGGCTGCCCGCGGCGAGCGGCTCGATGCAGCTCGTCGATGGGAGCACCTGGTCGTCGTGCGCGGGCGGGCTGTCCTCCGATCCGGCGGCGACGAAGCTGTCGATCGTCGGAGGCGCCGGCGCGCCCGACGAGACCTGGACGCTCACCGTCGTGGGCCAGAGCGCGTCGAGCGCCGTCGTCTCGTGCAACGCCAACGGCGTCGTGTGTGCGTTCTCGTCGGGGCGCACGCAGGGCACGTCCACGACGAAGTACGCGAGCACGGCGAAGCCCTTCGACGTCAAGGTCTCGGTGTGGACGGCCACGTCGTTCATCGGCACCGCCGAGAGCGTGCAGATGGCGCGCACGATCAGCGTCCCCGGGCAGGTCGACCAGAAGATCGTCGACGGCGTGACCGTCGTGCTCGTCGCGACCAAGCAGTAGGGGGCGCGGCGGCCGAGCGTTCGCGCTGCGGCGCTGCGCTCGCGCGAGCAAGATGACGATGAAAAAAAAGCGGGGCGCCCGCTCACGCGGACGCCCCGTCGGGATCACGGCGTCGCCGCCAACGGCCTCACGGGCCGGGCGGGGCGAGCTTGATCAGGTCGCAGGAGAGCAGCAGGGTCCCGGGGCCGACCGGCGCCTCGTGACACTTCATGCCCATCGGCAGGCCGCCCGCGTCGTCGATCGCGTAGAGCGTCGCGATCTCGCTGCTGTCGAGCAAGACCTGCGTCGTGGTGACGAACGTGGGCGCCATGGCCGGGCTCGCGCCGACCCCGATCGTGTAGCCCATCGGTGGCACGGTGACGTAGCCGTTGGCGTCCGCCGTGAAAGGCGCCTCGACCGTCATGGCGACCCCGGGGTACGCCGCGTTCGTCCAAAGCTTCGTGAAAGCGGGCATCATCGCGCCCACGTCGACCGGGATGGGCAGCCCGCTCGCCGCGTGCACGAAGCGCGCGAGGCCCATCGTCGGGACGCTGGTCGTCGTGTCGTTCACGACGCGCACCTGGATGCCGGCCTTCATGCCGATGGCCATCACCGTGTACGCCATGTCGGCCTCGACCGTGATGTTCGACAGGGTCGCGATCGGCGCAGCGGAGGGGCACGTCTCGGACGCGTCGACGATGCTGAAATCGTACGAGCCCGGCGGCACCTGGATGTGCGCGGTGACGTCGCGGAAGGACAGCTTCGTCAGGCCGCCGCCCGTGAAGGTGGCGAGCGCGTCGATGCTTTGCGGCTGGCCGGGCAGGCCGGCGCAGATCTTCACGTCGCCAGCGTCGACCGAGAGGTGGGCGACGGAGAGCGCGGCCATCCCGGTGCCGCCGCTGCCGCCCGCGCCGCCGCTCCCGCCACCGCCGCCCGCGCCGGCGTCGCCGCCCGCGCCGCCCGCGCCAGAGTCACCGCCCGCGCCGCCCGCGCCGGCGTCGCCGCCCGCGCCGCCCGCGCCAGAGTCACCGCCCGCGCCACCCGCGCCGGAGTCACCGCCCGCGCCACCAGCGCCAGCCGCGCCTGCGGTCGCGCCCGAGCCAGCCGCGCCCGCGGTCGCGCCCGAGCCGCCGATACCGCTCGAGCCGCCCGTGGCGCCACCCTTGCCAGCGGTGCCGCCCGTGCCGCCCGTGGCGCCGCCCTTGCCAGCGGTGCCGCCCGTGCCGCCCGTGGCGCCGCCCTTGCCAGCGGTGCCGCCCGTGCCGCCCTTGCCCGCCGTCGTGGTGCCGCCCGTGCCGGCCGTGGTGCTGCCGCCCGTACCAGCGGAGGCCCCGCCGGCGCCAGCCTTGCCCGCCGTGCCGCTGCCGCCCGTGCCCGCCTTGCCGGTCGTCGAGCCGCTGGCGCCGGCCGTGCCGGTCATCCCGCCGGACTCGGCGTCGTCACAGGCCACCGCGAACGTCGCGGCGACCGCGCACAGGCTCACCCCCAGCAGAAACTTCTTGTTCAAGTTCATTCCTAAAATCTCCA
>JADLFU010000276.1 GCA_020849655.1 Polyangiaceae bacterium
CGAAGGCCGGGATGGCGGCCGAGGTGGAGGCGATGCTCGAGCTGCGGCGGCGCGGCGCGGAGGTGTTCGACTCCGGCAACAACCTGCGCGCGTGCGCCGAGGAGGTCGGCGTCTCACGCGCCTACGACATCCCAGGCTTCGTGCCAGCGTACATCCGCCCGCAGTTCTGCGTCGGGCGAGGGCCATTCCGCTGGGTCGCGCTCTCCGGCGATCCGGAGGACATCGCCGTCACCGATCGCATCGTGCTCGAGCAGGTGCCCGATCAGCCCGCCCTGCGGACATGGCTCGAGATGGCGAGGGCGCGCGTCGCCTTCCAGGGGCTGCCATCGCGCATCTGCTGGCTCGGCTACGGCGAGCGGGCGCGGGTCGGGCTCGCGTTCAACGACGCGGTGGCGCGCGGCCTCGTGAAGGCGCCGATCGTCATCGGGCGCGACCACCTCGACTGCGGGAGCGTCGCCTCGCCGCACCGGGAGACGGAGGCCATGAAGGACGGCTCCGACGCGATCGCCGACTGGGCCATCCTGAACGCGCTCGTGAACACCGCGTGCGGCGCGTCGTGGGTCAGCTTCCACCACGGCGGCGGGGTCGGCATCGGCAACTCGCTGCACGCGGGGATGGTGATCGTCGCGGACGGCACCGAGGCGGCCGCGCAGCGGCTCCTGCGGGTGCTCACCTCGGACCCGGGGATGGGCGTGCTGCGCCACGCGGACGCGGGCTACGACGACGCCATCCAGTGCGCCGCCGAGCGCGGCGTGCACGTCCCGCATCGGGCGGGGTGAGGCGCGGCGCATGCCCGGCGCGGGCCTGTTCGTCGCGTGCCTGCTGCCGGTCGCGTACACCGGCGTCGCCGCCGCGCGCGCGACAGGCGGCGCGCCGAGCTCCATCGCCGCCACGCTGCTGTCGATCGCGCTCGTGGTCGCGGGGTTCCGCCTCACGACGCCGAGGAGCCTCGGAGAGGATCTGGTGGGCGACGGCCCGCGCGCCGCGCTCCGGTGCGTCATCGCCGCGATCGGCACCGCGGTGACCGCGCGGGCGGGCGTCGCGGGGCGGGCGGCGTTCGACGCCGCCGCGTCGGCGAGCGTGGCGGCTGGATCGATCGCGGCGCTCTACGCGCTCGCGCGCGTGCCGGACGGACACGGGCTCTTTCGCGCGCCGCCCCGCGCCCGGCGGCTCGACGCCGCGCTCGGGATGGTGCTCGTCGGCGCGGTCGCCACCACCATCCCCGCCGTCGTCGCGCTCGCGCCCCACCGCGCGGCGGCGATCGATCCGCTCGCGATCGACTACGCCGCGGCCGCGCTGGGCCTCTCCGCGCTCTCGGTGCTCGCGCTCGCGTCGCTCAGGTTCTTCCGCGCGAGGAGGGTGGAGCTCGGCGCGGCCGACCGCGGGCTCGCGGCGGTGATCGTGTCGATGACGGCGCTCGGCGTCGCGGGGCCGGCGGCGGCGCTCGACGTCGCGCCGCCCGATCGCGTGCTGCCGGGCGCGGCGCTCGCGTCGTCGCTCGGCTGCGCGCTCGCGATGGGCGTCCCCGATCCGCGCGCGGTCGGGCGCGCGCTCTCGACCGTGCTCGTCTCCTCCGTGGTCGGCGTGCCGATCGCGCTGTTCGTCGCCACGGCCGCCCGGGCCGCGCCGTCCTCCGCGGGCGGCATCGTGCTGCTCGGCGGGATCACGCTGCTCGTCACCGGCGTCCTCTCGCAGCGCATCGCGGCGCGCTTTCGCCCCGACGGCGCGCGCTGGCGCCTCGCGCTCCGCGCGGCGGAGCAGCAGGCGAGCGTGTCCGAGCCTCACACCGCGATGCGCGGCGCCCTCTCCGCGCTCCGGGACAGGCTGGGCCCGTCGGCGCCGTCGCCGCTCCTGTTTCGCGAGGGGGCGGGCGACGTCGTCAGCGTCGACCGCGCGGGCTACCTCCAGGAGGCGCGCGCGGTGCCTCCGCCCGACGCCGCCGCGCTCGCGCGTGGCGAGCCCTTTCACACGCTGCGCCGCGAGACGCTGCGCGCGCTCGAGGTGCAGCACCCCGAGCTGCGCCCGACGCTCGCGTGGATGGAGGCCCACGACTTCGCCGCCGTCACGTCGCTCGACGACGAGGACGGCCCGCTCGGCCTGCTCGCCGTGCCCGCCGCGCGCCGCCGGGCGCCGCTGACGCTCGACGAGGCCACCCTGCTCGGGCGCGTCGCGGATCGCGTCGCGCTCGCGCTGTCGCTCTCCCAGTCGCTCGCGGGCGCGCGCGCGCGTCAGATCGCCGCCGAGCAGACGGTCGCCGAGCAGGCGCGTGAGGCCGAAGCGCTGCGACGGGAGCTCTCCCGCGAGGCCGAGCGCTACGCCGCGCTCGCGAGGCGTGTGGCGCGCCTCGCCCCCGACGCCGCGTACTCCCCCGCGTCGAAGCTCGCCGAGGAGGCGCTCGCGAAGGCCGCCGAAGGCGAGCTTCCGGTGACGCTGCTCGCGCCGCCCGGTGTGCTCGCGGAGGGGTGGGCCGCGGCGCTGCACCTCGCGAGCGACCGCCGGGGCGAGCCCTTCGTGATCGTCGACGGCGCCGATCTGCGCGAGCACGAGGCCGCGCTCTGGGACGATCCGGTGCTGTCCCCGCTCCGCCTCGCCGCGCAAGGGACGCTCTGCGTGCTCGACGTCCCGGCGCTGCCGGCCGAGCTGCAGGCGCGGCTCGCGCGCCACGCCGCGCGCCTCGAGCCGGGGCCGCGCGTGATCGTCACCGTCCGCGACACCGTCTCCGTGCTCGCGGCGACAGGGCGGTTGACGACGCCGCTCGCCGACGCGCTCGGTGATCGCGCGGTGCCCATCCCCCCCTTGTCGGCGCGCGCGGAGGATCTGCGCGCGCTCGCGCTCGACAGGCTCGCTCGGCTGGGCCTGGCGCTCCGGGGCGCCCCGCTCGGGCTCACCGACGAGGCGCTGCTCCGCCTCGTCGAGCACGATCTGCCCGGCAACGACGAGCAGCTCGGCTGCGCGCTCCTGCTGGCCGTGCTCGCCGCGGACGGCCCGCGCGTGACGGGCCGCGACCTGGAGGCCGCCGGGCTCGGCGTGACGCGAGACGAGCGCGCCGTCTTCACCCGGCGCGCGGGCCGGCGTTGACGTTCGTGAGGTGTTCGTCGAATCTTGTCAGTCGCATGCGCACCCCGCTCGCCGCCGCCGCCCTCGCGCTGTTCACCCTCACCGCCTGTGGCAACAACAACGTGCCCCCGCGGTCCCCGGAGCCTCCCGCGACGCCGCCCGCCGAGGCGGGCAACAACCAGGGCTCGACCCCGCCGCCGCTGCCCCCCCCCGAGTCGTCCCCCGAGACCGCGCCGCTCCCCCCGCAGGTGGCGGAGCAAGAGTGGGCGCCGGGCAAGTACATGGGCCAGGCCATCCGCATCGTCGGCGAGTCCGCGCGCCAGCTCGAGCAGCGATCGAAGTTCGGCTTCGCGAAGGAGCACGCCTCGCTGATGGGCGCCTACCTCAAGAAGGGCGAGGTCATCGACATCACCCTCTCGCTGAAGCAGAGCCGCGAGTACGCCTTCATCGGCGGCGGATCGCAGTACGCGATCGACGTCGATCTCGGCATCCTCGCCGAGGAGGACGGCAAGGTCCTGAAGGCCGACATGGAGAAGGACTCCGCGCCCGCGTTCCGCTGGAGGCCGCCCGCGGACGGCAGCTACAAGGTCCGCCTGAAGCTCCAGGACAGCCGCGCCAGCGGAGACTTCGTCGCGCTCGCGGTGATGCACGAGGGCGGCTACGCGATCCCGGCGCGCAACCTGCTCGCGTCGTTCGAGTCGACGCTGTCGATGGCGAGCGCCGCGTCGGCGAAGGCGCGCAAGCTCGGCAAGAAGGGCCTCGTCTTCCACGAGAACAAGAACTGGTCGTTCTTCGGGGTCGTGCTGCGGCCGGGCGAGATGAACACCTTCTCGGGGTTCAAGTTCGACGGCTCCGCGATCGTGATGGCGGGCGGCGACAGCGGCACCGACAACCTCGATCTGTTCATCAAGGACTCCGCCAACAACATCCTCGACAAGGACGACGCGCCGGACGCCAACCCGCTCGTCGTGTTCAAGCCCACCGACACCTCGGCGCGCTACAAGATCGGCGTCAAGCAGGCCTCCCAGAAGGGCGCGACGCTCGCGACGGTCGCGGTGCTCGACATCGAGGAGTGATCAGCCGTCGTCCCCCGCCCTGCGCGCGAGGTTCGTCCTCGCGCGCACCGAGAACAGCGGCCGCCCCTTCGACTCGCGGTACAGGCGGCCGACATACTGGCCGACGACGCCCATCAGGAAGATCTGCGCGCCGAAGCCGGTGCACATCGCGGCCATCACCGAGGCCCAGCCCATCTGCATCGTCGAGACGAGCACGCGCGCGATGACGATGGCCACGAACGCGAGCACGCCGACGGCGACCATCGACAGCCCGAGGCGCATCGTCAGGCGCAGCGGCAGATCCGAGAAATCGAAGATGGCCGTCAGCGCGAGCTCGAGCTTCCTCGCGAAGTTGAACTTGCTCCGCCCCGCGAACCTCGGGCGCTGGGCGATCTCGAGCGTGCCGCGACGCATGCCGACGTGCATGAACATGCCCTCGATGAAGCGGTTCTGCTCGCGGTACCGGAGGAACCGATCGGCGAACGCGCGGTTGAACACGCGCATCACGGCGACCCCGCGCGGGATCGACAGCCCCGTGAACCCCTCGAGCACGCGCCAGAACACCGCGGAGAGCGCGCGGTTCTTCAGCGAGTCGCGCTTCTCGGACCTGACGCCGAACACGAGATCGTACCGGTCGCCGAGCGCGTCGAGCAGCCGCGGGATCTCCTCCGGCGGATCTTGCAGATCGGGATCCATCATCAGCAACAGATCGCCCGACGCGTGCGCGATGCCGGCGGTGAGCGCGCCCTGCTTGCCGTGGTTGTACGAGAGCTCGACGAGCTTCAGCCGGGGGTCGAGGGCGGCCGCGGCGAGCAAGAGCTCGACGGTGCGGTCGGCGCTGCCGTCGTCGATGAACACGATCTCCCAGTCGAGCGGCAGCGCGTCGAGCACCGGGCGCGTCTCCTCGAGGAACCGCTCGATGCACTCCTCCTCGAAGTAGACGGGCACGACGAGCGACAGGAGCCTCCTCGGGGGCGCTTCGAGCTCCACCCGCGGGGGCGTAGCCGCGCTCACGCGACCCGTCGAGCGCACGTCCTGCGCCCCACGCCAGCCTAGTAGAAGCGACCCGAGATCGCGCCGGCGGGGGTGACGGTGAAGCCCGAGACGCGGACGTCGCCGAGGCCGTCGTCGAGGCGCCCCGACACGCGCTGGTAGGCGCCGTCGACCTCGAGCGTGACGAAGACGTGGCGGAACCCCGCGCGGACGCCGACGAGCCCGCCGCCCCACGAGCGGCTCGCGCTCCAGTCGACGGGCGCGGCCTGCGCGTCGCAGCGCAGGCAGAGGTGGCCGCCGAGGCGCTCGTACCCGCCGCGCAGTCCGGCCCACGCGGACAGGAGGCCCGCGTCGCTGCGCCAGCCGACGAGCAGCGGGACGTCGACGCCGCCGCCCTTGACCCCCTCGACCGACAGGCCCGCGAGCTCCTCGTCGCCGCTCGCGCCCGGGCGCCCGCGCACGCCGGTGCCGCCGAGGCCCGCGGAGAACGCGAGCGCGCCGCTCGTCACCACCTTGCGCGCGTCGACGCGGACGCCGCGGCCGGTCGCGGTGATGCCGCCCTCCATGCCCCACGCGAGCCCGGCGCGCGCGGTGAGCACGGACGTCAGGCCCGGAGCGAGCGCGGCGAGCGCCGCGGCGCCCCTGCGATACCGGAGCGAGTCGTCCGACGACGCGCGCGCGCCGACGACGGTCGTCTCGCGGGCCTCCGTGATCCTGGTCGCCGCGTCGCCCGCGACGAAGTGCCCCGCCGGTCCCACGCCGGCCTCGATCACCCCCTCCGGCAGGGCGTGCGCCGGGTGCAGCAGCGGCGACGCGCCCCCGCACCCGGCCGTCAAGAGCCCCGCGGCCGCGACCCACCCGACCGCCGCGCGAGGGGGCTCGCGCGGCGCGCTCACTTGCGGAAGCGGGACGGGTAGTTGTTCGAGTCGACGCGCTTCTTCAGCTCGCTGTCGTCCGCGTGGAGCCTGAGCGCGCGCTCGGCCAGCTCGGCCTCCGACTCGACGTGCTTCGGGTCGGGCAGGCAGCACTCGACCGGGCACACCGCCTGGCACGCCTCGTGGTCGTAGAACCCGACGCACTCCGTGCAGAGCTCCGGATCGATGACGTAGATCTCGTCCCCCTCCGAGATGGCCTCGTTGGGGCACTCGGGCTCGCAAGCACCGCAGTTGATGCAGTCCGAGGTGATGTAGGTCGCCATGGCGCGGGGCGTGATGTAGTGCCCCGAGCGGGCGATTGTCAACGTGCGCGAGCGGTTCGCGCTGGTGTTCCGCGCCCCGTGGAAGTAACGCGGCCCACGCGAATTTTCGAGATGACCTCGCGCTGGCTCCCGCTCCTGTTCGTCGTCGCGCTGCTCACCGCCACGGGCTGCAAGGCCAAGATCGGCGACTCGTGCTCGCTGTCGACCGACTGCTCGCAGCGCGGCGACCGCCTGTGCGACACGACGATGCCCGGCGGCTACTGCACGATCTTCAACTGCGAGCCGGGCCGCTGCCCCGACGAGGCGGTGTGCGTCATCTTCCACTCGCAGGCCGACCCCGCGCCCGAGTGCAGCGATCCGAGCCGCTGGGCGCGCTTCGAGCGGACGTTCTGCATGGTGAACTGCGACGACGACGGCGACTGCCGCTCGGGCTACCGCTGCGCCGGCGCGACCGAGCTCGCGGTCGACTACGGCGCGAAGATCGCGAGCGTCGACCAGGCCCAGCGCGTCTGCATCCCGAACGCGTCGCTGCCGGTGGACGACGGCGGCGAGTCGACGGCGGTGTGCTCGTCGTACCTCGACGGCGGCACGTTCGAGGTGCCGTACTGGGACGGCGGCACGTCGTCGCCATCGGACGCCGGCGCCGACGCGGCCGACGCGGGCCCGTGAGATGCCGCGGGCGGGGCGCCGGTGAAGGCGGCGCTCGTCGCCGCGCGAACGGTCGCGGGGCGCCTCTTGCTGGGCGTCGCGACGGTGTGGGCGCTGGCGACGCTGGTGTTCCTCAGCTTGCGGCTCTTGCCGGGCGATCCCGCCGCGCTCGTGCTCGGCGATCTCGCGACCGCGGAGGAGCGCGCGGCCCTGCGGCGCTCGCTGCACCTCGACGAGCCGCTCCTCGCGCAGTACGGGCGGTTTCTCTGGGGGATCGCGCGGCTCGATCTCGGCGCGTCGCTGCGCCACCCGACGCGCGGGGCGTTCGCGCTCGCGCTGGAGGCGTTCTGGCCGACGGCGTCGTTCTCGCTCGTCGCGGTGTCGATGGGCGCGGTGTTCGGGACGGCGGCCGGCGGCCTCTCGGCGTCGCGCCTGCTCGGCGGCGGGCGGCGGCTCGTGCACGCGATGACGCTGGGGGTGGCCGCGATCCCGCTGCTCGGCCTCGCGCCCGTCGCGACCTACGCGCTCGCGGTGCGCGCGCGCGCGCTGCCTCTGCCGGGGGATCCGGACGCCGGCGTCGCGGGCGCGCTGTTCGCCGCGACGCTGCTCGCGCTCCCGCTCGGCGCGCAGGTGGCGCGGGCGACGCGCGCGGCGCTCCGCGAGCTCGGCCGCGCGCAGTTCTTGACGGTGGCGAAGGCGAAGGGCGCCGGCGAGCTGCGCGTGCTCGCGCTGCACGCGCTGCCCGCGGTGTCCGGGCCCATCCTGACGGTGATCGGCACGCAGCTGGGCGCGCTGCTCGGGGGCGCCATCGTGCTCGAGCGCCTGTTCGAGCGGCCGGGGCTCGGCACCGTGATGATCCAGGCCTACGCCGCGCGGGATCTGCCGGTGCTCGAGGCGGGGATCGTGGCGTCGGGCGCGCTGTTCGTGCTGACCCAGGCGCTGTTCGCGACCCTCCACGCCGCGGTCGATCCGCGCGTGAGGCGCGCGTGAGGCGGTGGCTCGGGCTCCTGCCGATCGCGCTCCTCGCGGCCGCCGCCGTCGCGTGGGCCGCGACGACGAGCGGCTCACCGACGCGGCTCGTCCTCGAGCGCAGCTGGGCGTCGCCAGGGCCTGGGCTCCCGCTCGGCGCAGGAGAGGGCGGCGTCGACCTCGCGGCGGCGGTGGCGCACGGCACGGTGCGCGCGCTCGGGCTCGCGCTCGTCGTCTCGTCGCTCGGCTTCCTGATCGGCGCGCCGCTCGGCGCGCTCGCGGGGCTGCGCGGCGGCGCCGTCGCGTCGGCCGTCGCGCGCGCGTGCGATCTCGTCCAGGCGTTCCCGACGTTCTTGCTCGCGCTCGCGGTGCTCGCGGCCGTGCGGTCACCGTCGCGGCTGCACCTCGTGTTCGTGTTCTCGGTCGCGGCGTGGGCGCCGTTCGCGCGGATGGCCCTCGCGGAGGCGCGGGTGCTGCGGTCCTCCGCGTTCGTCGACGCGGCGCGCGCGCTCGGCGCCGGCACCGCGAGGCTCGCGCTCCGGCACGTGCTGCCCAACCTGCTCGGCCCGGTCGCGGTGCAGGCCGGCTCGTCGGCCGCGGCGGTCGTGCTCGGAGAGGCGGCGCTGGGGTTCCTCGGGCTCGGGCCCCGCGACGGGGTCAGCCTCGGCGCGATCCTCGAGCAGGGCGTCGTGGGGATGCTCCTCGCGCCGCACGTGCTCGTGGTCGGCGCGCTGAGCGTCGGCCTCGTGTCGGGCGCGCTCCAGCTCGCGAGCGAGTCGCTCCAGCGCGATCCTTGACGCGCCGCGCGGGCTGCGAGGCGCAACCGGCGCGTGCGCGCGCGCAAGGGGCGCGTCAGTCCTTGCCGCGAGCGACCGCGCGGAGCGCCTCCGGCTGCAGGATCGAGATGCCCGCCCGCGAGAACTCGATCACCTTCGCGCGCTGCCAGCCCGCGAGCACGCGGATGGTCGTCTCGACCCTCGCGCCCACGAGGCACGCGACCTCGGTGCGCGACAGCACGAGCGGCACGGACAGCGTGCCGTCGTCGTGATCGTCGCCGAAGCGCTCCGCCAGCGTGAGCAGCTGCGTGGCCAGGCGCTGCGGCACCGCGCCGGCGCTCATCACCGAGATCTTCTCGTGCAGCGCGCGCGTCTGCTCGAGCAGCGCGCCGTTCATCGCCCTCGCCGCGCTGGGATCGGTGTCCATCGCGGTCAGCACCGGCGCCGGATCGAGCTTCAGCACGTCGACGTGCTCGCTCGCGGCGACGGCCGACGCCGGGTAGCGCCCGCGCCGCAAGAGCGCGACGGTGCCGACGGCCTCCCGCGGCCCGAACAGCCCGATGATGCTCTCGGTCTGATCGGCCGCGCGCTGCACGATCTTCACGAGCCCGGCGGCGATGAGCACGAAGTGGGTCGCCTGATCGCCGTCGCGCCATAGGTGCTCGCCCCGCGAGAAGCGCTTCTTGACCGACGTCGCGGCGAGCTCGACGAGCAGCGGCGCGGACAGTCCCTGGAACAGCTTCGACGCGCGGAGCTGCCGCTCGACCGCGTCACACGAGGGGCCTTGGCGGGGGCTGAGGGAAATCACGCTGGCGCGGGGATGCATGACGGATGCCATGGACGACGCTGACGGATGTCACCCGAGCTGGCGCGCCCCGTGCTTACCCGGGCCGCGTGACCGACGCGCCAGCGCCGACCCCCCTCGACCGCCGGGGGGTCAACCCTTTCGACCACCACCCCTTCCTCGCCATCTGGGAGCTGACGCAGGCGTGCGACCTCGTGTGCGCGCACTGCCGCGCGAGCGCGACGCCGGACCGCTCGTCGGGCGAGCTCGACACGGACGAGGGCAGGCGCCTCCTCGACGACATCGCGGCGATGGGGACGCCGCTGGTCGTGCTGACGGGAGGCGATCCGGCGAAGCGGCCCGATCTGGTCGAGCTCGTGCGCCACGGCGCGAAGGCGGGGCTCGTGATGGCGGTGACGCCCTCGGGCACGTCGCTCACGCAGCGCCCGCTGCTCGAGGAGCTGAAGGCCGCGGGGCTCGCGCGCCTCGCGGTGTCGGTCGACGGGCACGACGCCGCGACCCACGACGCGTTCCGCGGCGTCGCGGGATCGTTCGACGACAGCGTGCGCATCCTCGAGACGGCGCGCGAGATCGGCCTCGAGACCCAGGTCAACACGTCGTTGCACGGGCGCAACGTCGGCTCGCTCACCGAGATGGCGGCGCTCGTCGAGCGCGTGGGCGCGGCGCTCTGGGGCGTGTTCGCGCTCGTGCCGACGGGGCGCGCGTCGTCGTCGATGCTGATGGGCCCGCGCCGCCTCGAGCGCATCCTCGAGCAGCTGGCCGACATCGCCGAGCGCGCGCCCTTCGACGTGAAGACCACGGCGGCGCCGCACTTTCGCCGCATCCTGATGGCTCGGCACGCGAAGCGCGCGTCGCTCGGCGTCCTGCGCGACGTCGACGAGCACGGCGTCGTGCAGGGCGCGCGCGGCATCACCGACGGCGTGGGGTTCCTGTTCGTGTCGCACGAGGGAGACGTGTTCCCGAGCGGGTTCTTGCCGTTGCCCGCCGGCAACGTTCGACAGACGGGCGTGGCCGAGATCTACCGGGACTCGCCGCTGTTCCGCTCGCTGCGCGACCTCGACCAGCTCGGCGGCAAGTGCGGGGCGTGCCCGTTCAAGCGGGTCTGCGGCGGCTCGCGCGCGCGCGCCTTCGCGATGAAGGGCGACGCGCTCGCCGAGGACCCGCTCTGCGACTACGTGCCTCGCGGCTGGGTGCCCGCGGGTGAGGCGGCGTCGTGACCCACGTGGTCGTGGTGGGAGGCGGGATCAGCGGGCTCGCGAGCGCGCACTTCGCGCGGCGCGCGCGGCCCGGCGCCCGCGTGACGGTGCTGGAGGGCAGCCCGCGAGCGGGCGGCAACGTCCGCACGCTGCGCCGCGGGGGCATGCCGGTGGAGGCCGGGCCCGACACCATCGTGATGGGCCGCCCCGAGGTCGGCGCGCTGCTCGATGGCCTCGGGCTGACGCCGTCGATGGTGGCGCCGGCGGCCGGTGCGGGGCGGGTGCTCGTCGCGCACGGGGGCGCGCTCTCGGTGTTCCCCGACGGCCTCGTGTTCGGCGTGCCGACGCGCCCTCGACAGCTCGCCACGACGCGGCTCCTGTCGCTCCGCGGGAAGGCACGCGCCGCGCTCGATCTCGTCCTGCCGAGCGGCGACGACGCGCCGCGGTCGGTGGGCGCGCTCGTCGAGCGCCGGCTCGGGCGCGAGGTGAAGGAGCGCCTGGTCGAGCCGATGCTGGGCGGGGTGTTCGCCGCGGACGTCGACCGGCTCGATCCTGCGGTCGCGCTGCCGATGCTGGAGGGCAAGCGTGGGAGCCTCATCCGCGCGCTCGCGGGCGCGCGTCGCCCGAGCGGCGGCGGGCTCCGCGCGCCCGCGGAGGGGATGTCGGCGCTCGTCGACGCGCTCGTCCGCGAGCTCGGCGACGGCGACGGGCTCAGGCTGCAGCAGCGGGCCTCGCGCGTGCGCCGCAGCGGCGCGGGCTACGTGGTCACGGTCGCCGGCGCGGGGGAGCTCGCGTGCGATCACGTCGTGGTCGCCGTCCCTCCCGCCGCGTGCGCGGTGCTCACGGCGGAGCTGGACGGTGAGCTCTCGGCCGCCGCGTCGGCGCTGTCGGCGGCCTCCACGGCGACGGTGCTGCTCGTGTTCCCGCCGGGCACGCGGCTGCCCGACGCGAGCGGCGTCCTCGTACCGCGGACCGAGGGGCGCACGGTGCTCGCGGCGACGTTCGTCAACGCGAAGTGGGCGCGCCCGAGCGACACCGGTGAGGTCGTGGTGCGCGCGTTCGTCGGCGGGGCGCGGAGCCCGGCGCTCGTCGAGGAGTCCGACGATGACGCGCTCGTCGCGCGCTCGCTCGCGGACCTGCGCGCGTATCTGCCGCTGCCGGCGCCGACGCGCGCGGACGTCGTCCGGTTCGTCGGGGCGACGCCCCAGCCCGAGCTCGGCCACAGAGAGCGCGTCGCGCGCGTGCGCGCGGCGGCGGCGAGGCACCCGGGGCTGTCGCTGGTGAGCGCGGCGTACGAGGGCCCGGGGATCGCCGGGTGCGTGGCGCAGGCGGCGCGCGTGGGCGCGGCGCTGGAGCGGGGCTGACCATGGCGCGCTCGCTGATGCCGAAGGAGCACGGCGCGTACGGGCAGCTCGCCTTCCCCGCCGCGTCCGCGCTCCTGCTCGGGAGGCCCACCCTCGCGTCCGTCGCGCTGGTGGTCTCGGCGTGCGCGCTGTTCTTCGCCCACGAGCCCTGGCTCGTCCTGCTCGGGAGGCGCGGGACGCGCGCGCGCCGAGAGGACGGTCGCCCGGCGACGCGCGCGCTCGCCGCCTCGCTCACGATGGGCGGACTCTGCGCGGGGATAGCCCTCGCGCGCGCGCCGTCGGCCGCGTGGGCGCTCGCCCCGAGCGTCGCGCTCGGCGCGCTCGTCGTCCCGCTCGTGATCGCCGGCAAGGAGAAGACGCTCGCGGGCGAATTGCTCGTCGCGACCGCGCTCTCGTCGCTCGCGCTCCCCGTCGCGCTGATGTCGGGCGTCCGCGCGGGGGAGGCCGCGGCGGTGGCGCTCGTCTGGACGGCGAGCTTCGGCCTCGCGACCCTCGGCGTGCGCGAAGCCATGGCGCGTCGACGCCTTTCCCGCCGCGGCGCGCCGCGCTCACTCATGGCACCGATCGCGGTCGCGGTGGTCGTCGCGGTCGCGGCCGCGCAGGGCTGGTGGGTGGCGCTCGCCGTCGCGCCCTTCGTCGCGGCGTGCGCGCTGCTGGTGCTCGCTCCGCCCGCTCCTCGGCACATGAAGCGGGTGGGCTGGTCGCTCATCGGGGCGAGCGGCGCGACGCTCGCGGCCGTCGCGCTGATACCGCTCTAGCGCGGCCTCACTTGAACGCGCGGATGATCGCGACGAGCCCCGCGACGACCTCGGGCTTGTCCTTGAGATCCGGGTTGCCGGGCATCAGCGGGCTCTTGCCGACCGCGGCGCCGCCCTCGACGATCGCCTTCTTCAGCTCGTCGTCCTTCACGGTCTTCTGCCAGGCCGCGTCAGTGTAGTTGCGGGGCTTCGGGTTCAGGGCGGCCGCCGCGGGGCCCGTGCCCTTGCCGTCGGCGCCGTGGCAGGTCACGCAGCGCTGCTCGTAGATCTGCTTGGCCTCGGGGCTGGGCGCCACCGCGGCGGCGGTCGAGCCGGTCGCGCCGCTGTCCTTCTTGTCACAGCCCGCGACCAGCACGGCGGCGAAGAGCGAGAGGGTGAGGAGCTGGGTCTTCATGGTGATCTCCTGGGGTGGCCCGCCGGGCGGGCCGAGTCTCGGTTGCGTGTAGGTCGCCAGTAGCGCCGTGCCCCCTGGATTGACAGGATTTTTGCGCGTCCAGACGCGAACTGTTTGCGCGATCCTCCGTCTCGTGCCCCGCGCGCGGGCGGGTGCACACCATCTCTGCGTCACTCGCGAGCTCGGGTTGCGCGCTACGCTGGGCCGGTGCGGCGCGCGTGGCGGTTGGTCCTGGTGGCGCTGTCCGGGTGCCTGGGCGCCGGCGGCGCGCCCGCGCGCCTCGCCCCTGCTCCGGCGCTGTCACCCGTCGCGTCGAGCGCTACCCGTCTCCCGCCGGTCGCGCCTCCCGTCACGAGCGGGCGGGCGGCGCCCGCGCCGCGCCCGAGGTTCACGCTGCACGTGGTCGACGTCGGCACGGGCCTCGGGATCTTCGTCGAGGGGCCCGATTTCTCGCTCGTGTACGACGCCGGCTCCAACGATGACACCGCGCTCGGAGCGAGCAACCGCTTCGTCGCGTACCTCCGCGCGATCGGCCCGAAGCGGCGGGCGATCAACCACGTCGTCCTCAGCCACGCCCACCGCGACCACGTCGAGCTGCTGCCGGACGTGCTCGCTGCGTTCTCCGTCGCCGAGCTGTGGGAGCCGGGCGCGCCGCACGCGATCTGCGGCTACCGCCGGCTGCTCGACGTCCTCTCCCGCTCGCCGGGCACGCGGTACCACACCGCGGCGTTCGACCCTGGGCCGCACACGGTCGATCTCGGCCGGCGCGTGTGTCGGCTGCCCGCGCGGGTGGACGTCACGCACTCGACGCGGATCGTGGAGGGGACGCCGGTCGCGCTCGGCGACCGGGCGACGATGACGTTCCTGCACGTCGACGGGATGGAGCGCGTCGAAGGCCCCAACGCGAACTCGCTCGTGACGCTGCTCACGCTCGACGGCGCCAAGGTGCTCCTGATGGGCGACGCGGAGGCGGGCGGGCGCGAGTCACCGTCGGCGCGGCCCGCGCGGTCGTCGGTCGAGGGGTACGTGCTCGCGCGGCACCGCGCGCTCATCGACGCCGACGTGCTGGTCGCGGGCCACCACGGATCGAAGACCTCGTCGCGCCGCGCCTTCGTCGAGGCCGTGTCTCCCAGGATCAGCGTCATCTCGTCGGGGCCCGCCCGGTACGGGCGCGTGACCCTGCCGGACGAGGAGGTCGTCGAGGAGCTGCGCGCGGCCGGCGAGCTCTTGCGCACGGACGCCGACGACGCCGCGTGCGCGGTCTCCGCGAGCAAGATCGGGCCCGACGCCGATGGTCAGCCGGGAGGGTGTGACAACGTGGTCGTCGAGCTGTCGGGCGGCGCGGTGCGGGCGAGGTACTCGAGGGTGGCGGACTGACGCCGTGGGGCGGGGCGGGCGGCTCGCTGCTGGCTGCCGCCCGCGTCTCAGGCGCACGGGTGGGCCTACTCGTCGAGCACGTACCCGTCGTCGGTCTTCGCGCTCCAAGCGGGCTCGGGGTCGCCGTAGGGCCAGCGCTGCGCACAGACGCGGTGGCGCCCGTCTCTGCGCCGGTACCTTCGGAGCGCCACGCAGCACCCCTGATACGCAGAAGACTGCAGCCACGCCTGACACCCTTCGACGGTCACGCTCGCTCCCTCGGGCAGCACGATTTCGCACCCCGGGACGCCACGGGTGAGCGCATCCAGCGCGCTCCACGCGTCGATCCAGCACTGCTCGGTGTCTGCGTTGCTGCGGGGGCGCATCAGCGGTCACCGGGGGAGCGTGGGCGCATCATGAGGCGCGTTGATTATGTGAGACGTCCCGGAGGCGCCGTCGCGGCCGGGCCAGAGAGTGAGAGACATCCTACAAGGGCTGGCGCGCGATCTCCCGCGTGACATCCACGACGAGGCACGCGCTCGCCGGGTTCGTCCGGAGCGCGGCCTGCGCGGCGACGACGAGGCGGTCCGCTTGACACTTGTTGAGCACGATGGCGCCCATGATTCGCTTGCCGTTCTTGGTCGACTCCACCAATCGAACCCCCGAGAAGTCTCCGCTCCCCGCGAGCAGCTCGCGCGCCCGTGGAAAGTCGAAGTCGGGCGCCGTGCTGGCGGGCACCGTCGCCAGCTGGACGAACAGGCTCGAGGTGCAGGAGCCGTCGCGCGTCACGGGGCACGCGAGCGCGGGCGGCGGCGCGGGCGCCACGGGCCGGGCGAGCGGTCCGCACCCGCCGCGCGAGCTGCCGTGCAGCGCCACGTCGTCGAGCACGAGGTCGTCGAACCTCCCCCGGTCGACGGCGAGCGCGGTGAAGCGGATCGTGCCCGTGGCGGCCCCGACGTCGACCCGCTTCTTCACGCCGCGGTCCGTCGCGCGGTCGAAGCTGACGTCGGCCTCGCCGGTGTCCCAGCTGACGCGCATCACGCGGAACGAGTTGTTGTGCACCCAGAGATCGGTCTGGCCGTTGTCGGCGCGCCACGCCCAGCCGCCGCTCACCTCGACGAAGGACACGAACGTGTCAGGGCGGAGGTGCGCCTCCACCCAGGCGCCGGTGCCATCCCCCGGCGCGCCCTCGTTCCACGCCGTGCTCGGTCGCCCGTCGAAGGCGTGGATGGCGGGGTGACGGGCCTGCTCGGACGACGCGGTCGCGCGCGTGACGCACGCCGTGACGTCCACGACCGGCGCCGCGATCACCTCCGGCTCTGCGGCCGCGGGGGCCGGCGGGCTCGGCGGCGCTGATCGCAGCGCGGCGAGGATCCTGGGGCCGGCCACCGCGACGAGGGCGACTCCTCCAAGCGCGCCCACCGCGACGACGGCGAACAGCGCCGCGAGCGGCCCGCGCTGTGGCGCCGCCGCGGGCGCGGTCCGCGCGACGGCCGGCCCCGTGGCGACGGCCGGAGGTCGCGCGGGGGGGGTCGCCGCCACGCGCGGCTCGGTCGGCGCAGCGAGCGGGAGGTCGGGCGCCGGCCCGGTGGCCGCGACGGTGGCGGCGAACACCTCGCGGCTCGAGACGGCGCGCGCGGACACGGCGGGCGCGTCGAACAGCGCCGCCCGGAGCGCCTCCCAGAACCCGCGCGCGTCGGCGTACCTGTCACGCGGGTCGACCGCGAGCGCCCGCGCGAGCGCGGCCTCGACGGCGGGCGCGACCTCGATCCCCTTCGCGCGCGGGGTCGGGCGCTGGCGTGGATCGGTGGCGGCCATCATCACCTGCACCTGATCGTCGCCGTCGAGCGCGGGCGCGCCGGTGATGAGCTCGACGAACACGAGGCCGAGCGCGAACACGTCCGTCCACGGGCCGGTCGCGCCGTACGGACCCTTTCGAAACTGCTCCGGGGCGCCGTAGAGGATGGTGAACGGGCTCAGCGCCGCCGTGGTCGCCTGCATCGCCCCGGTGAGGCTGCTGGCGTCGCGGGCGACCTTCGCGATGCCGAAGTCGAGGACCTTCAGCGACACGCGCCCGGTCGCGCTCCTCGAGAGGAACAGGTTGGCGGGCTTGATGTCGCGGTGCGCGACGCCGAGCGCGTGGGCGACCATCAGCGCCTCCGCTGCGGGGCTCAGCAGCTCGAACGCCTCCCGCGGGCTCCGCGGCCCGACGCCGCGCTGACGCCGGCTCTCCAGCTCCTGCTCCAGCGACTGGCCCTCCAGCCACTCCATCACGAGGTACGGCGTGACCGCGTCGCCGTCGATCTCCACGCCCTGGTCGACCGCGCGCACGACGTGAGGCGACTCGGACGAGAGCGTGTAGAGCAGGCTCCCCTCCTCCGCGAACTTGGCCTCGAACGCCGCGCGCGCCGCCCGCGGGAGCGAGCCCGCGACCGTGAGCAGCTTGACGGCGATCGGCTGGCCGAGCGTGAGGTGGCGACCGCGGAACACGACGCCGAACCCGCCGCGGCCGACCAGCGCGTCGAGGCGGTACTTGCCCGCGAGGACCCTGCCCTCCCAGCCAGTGAAAGCGTCGGTCATCCGCCGACCGCCCAGCCTACCCGAGCGAGTCTCGCTGGTGCAGCTCGATCACGTTGCGATCGGGATCGCGCACGAAGATCCCTGTCGCGTGTGGGCCGAGGCGCACGGGCCCACCGGAGAGCGGGATCCCCACCGCCTCGAGCGCGGCCTTCGCCGCGAGCACGTCGGGGCAGGCGAGCGCGAAATGGGTGATGCCGGGGTGCTTCTCGGGCCCGTCCATCAGCACGTTCGGCGCGGCGGCGTCGGTCGCGTTCAGCACGAGGTTCAGCTCGACGCCGGACGGGTGGAGCAGGATGGCGACGGGCTCCGGCCCGATGGGCCCGAGCGTCTTCTCGAAGCCGAGGAGCGCGTAGAACCGCACGGAGCGCTCGAGGTCGTGGACACGGATGCCGACGTGCGCGAGGCCCGTGATCGGGATGGGGTGGGTCACGGCGCCGAGTGTAGCGCCCGGCGGGCCCTCCGCCCTGGCGAGCGACGGAGGGCCGGGCGTGTCACTCGGTCACGCGGCCTGCGGCTCGCCGCGGGGCGCGGGCGCGGCGGCGGTGATCGCGGCGCGCAGCGTGGCGGCGACGCTGGGCGACGCGCGCAGGGTGTCGCGCGCCTTCTCGCGGCCCTGGCCGAGGTGCTCGCCGGCGAAGGAGAAGTGGCTGCCGCTCTTCTCGACGACGCCGCGCGCGACCCCGACGTCGAGCAGATCGGTCGCCGCGTCGATGCCGGTGCCCCAGCGGATCTCGAACTCGGCCTCGCGGAACGGCGGCGCCAGCTTGTTCTTCACGACCTTCACGCGGACGCGGTTGCCGACGGCGTCCTCCCCGACCTTCACGGCGCCGATCCTCCGCACGTCGAGCCGCACCGACGCGTAGAACTTCAGCGCGTTGCCGCCCGTCGTCGTCTCGGGGTTGCCGAACACGACGCCGATCTTCTGGCGCAGCGGGTTGATGAAGAAGAGCGACGTGCCCGTCTTGCTCGCGACCGCCGTCAGCTTGCGGAGCGCCTGGCTCATCAGCCGCGCCTGCAGGCCCATGTGCGCGTCGCCCATGTCGCCCTCGATCTCCGCCTTCGGCGTGAGCGCGGCCACCGAGTCGACGACGATGAGGTCGACCGCGCCGGAGCGCGTGAGCATCTCGGCGATCTCGAGCGCCTGCTCGCCGGTGTCGGGCTGCGACACGAGCAGCCGGTCGAGATCGACGCCGACGTCGCGCGCGTAGTTGCGGTCGAACGCGTGCTCCGCGTCGATGAACGCCGCCGTGCCGCCCTGCCGCTGGATCTCGGCGATCGCGTGCAGGGTCAGCGTCGTCTTGCCGCTCGACTCGGGCCCGTACACCTCGATGATGCGGCCGCGCGGGTAGCCGCCGATGCCGAGCGCCTCGTCGAGGCCGACGCTCCCGGAGGGCAGGACCGCGACGGGCTCGGCGCCGTCCTCGTCGCCGAGCGTCATGATGGCGCCCTTGCCGAACACCTTGTCGATGCTCGAGAGGACGGTCTTCAGCGAGCGGAGCTTGTCGTTGGAGTCGAGGTTCATGGTGGGGATCTCTCTGCTGGGTTGGTGTGTTGTTGGGTTGGTTGGATGTGGGCCTACGGAGGGAGACAGGGGGGCGACGGGCGCCGCGGGCGCGTCACGCCGCCGGCGACGCGGAGACGAGGCCGCGGTCGAAGACGCGCAGGCCGACGGCCTCGGCCACGTGCGCGGCGGTGACGGCGTCGCTGCCCGCGAGATCGGCCGCCGTGCGGGCGACGCGCCGCACCTTCGCGAACGCGCGGGCCGAGAGGCCGAGCCGCTCGGCCGCCGCGAGCAAGAGGGCGCGACCGGCGGCGTCGGGCGTCGCCACCCTGTCGAGATCGGCAGGCCCGAGCGAGCCGTTGTCGCGCGCGCGCACCTCGCCCCGGCGCCTGCGCTCGAGCTGCTCGGCGCGCGCGCGCCCGACGCGCTCACGGATGGCGACCGTTCCCTCCCCTGGGGCGCCGTCGGCGAGCGCGACGACGGAGGCGGGCGGCAGCTGCACGTGCACGTCGAGCCTGTCGACGAGCGGCCCGGAGAGGCGCCCGACGTACTGGCGGACGCGCTCCATCGGGCACTTGCAGCGCGGCGTGCCGTCGCCGAAGAACCCGCACGGGCAGGGGTTCGACGCCGCGACGAGCAGCGGCCGCGCCGGGTACGTCGCGATCTCCCGCGCGCGGGCGATGACGACGTGCCCCTCCTCGATCGGCTGGCGCAGCGTCTCCAGCGTCGCGCGCTTCAGCTCGGCGATCTCGTCGAGGAACAGCACGCCGTGGTGCGCGAGCGAGATCTCGCCGGGGCGCAGCGGCGTGCCGCCGCCGACCAGGCCCGCGGCGGAGACGGTGTGGTGGGGCGCGCGGACCGGCCGCGCCGAGAGCAGCCCCTCCGAGGGACCGAGGAGCCCCGCGACGCTGTGCACCGCCGTCGTCTCCAGCGACTCGTCCTCCGTCAGCGGCGGCAACAGCCCCGGCAGCCTGCGGGCGAGCATCGTCTTGCCGGCGCCGGGCGGGCCGACCAGGAGCACGTGGTGATGCCCGGCAGCCGCGAGCTCGAGCGCGCGGCGCGCGAGCGGCTGCCCCCTCACCTCCGACATGTCGACGTCGGCCGGCCCGACCGCGGGCCCGGCTTCACTTGGCATCGCGCGCGGCAGCGCGGACCCGGCCGAGAGGTGCGCGACGACCTCGACGAGCGACGCGGCGACCAGCGCGTCGACCCCCCGGACGACCGACGCCTCCGCGGCGCACGCCAGGGGCACGATCGCGCGCGTGAGGCCCCGCTCGCGGGCCCCGAGCAGCTGCGGCAGGACGCCGCGCACGGGACGCAGCTCCCCCGTCAGCGACAGCTCGCCGAGCAAGAGCGCGTCACCGAGCACCCCGAGCTCGACGCGACCGAGCGCCCCGAGCGTGGCCACCGCGATCGCGAGATCGAACCCCGCGCCGCCCTTGCGCACGTCGCCCGGCGCGAGGTTGACGACGACCCGGTGCTCGTCGAGCGACACCCCGACCTGCGCGAGCGCCGACCGCACCCGCACGCGGCTCTCGCGCACGCTCGCCTCCGCGAGCCCGACGAGATCGAAGGCGCCGGGCCCTCGGGAGCACTCGACCTCGACCCGCACGAGCGAGGCACGCAGGCCGTGGAGCGAGGAGGCGAAGGTCGTCGCGAGCATCGTGCCGCCGGTGTTTGCGACGGGCGTGCCAGCGTTGGACGGCCCAAATTCACGGGAATTCTGGCCTGTGAGGGGTGGACGTGGACGCCGCGTCCGTGGACATTCGCGTCCAGGGGGCGCGATGAGGGTGTGAGTCGGGCCCGAAGCTCGAGGCCCCGGCGCTACCTCGAGCCGGTCACCCGGTGTCGCACGCCGGGCGCACCGCCGCGACGTGAGGCGCGCCTGGACCGGTACCTCGCGCCGAGCCACTCGCCGAGCGCTCGCAGCTCGTCACGCAGCGCGTCCGGCTCGATCACCTCGACGCCCTCCCGCCAGGAGGCGACCCAGGCGCTCACCTCGTAGGACGCGCCGCAGGTGAACGAGAGCTCGACGCCGCCGCCGCGGAGGTCGCGCAGGCGCTGGCTGGGGTGCCAGACGCGCTCTCGGATGTACGGCGCCGCGCCGGCGCCGAAGCGCAGCACGTAGGTCGTGGGCGCGCCGCCGCTGTACACGCCGAAGGCGGCGCGCTCGACGTGCGAGGGATCGAAGTCCTTCGGGGGTCGCCCGCGCGCGTCGAGGACGCGCAGGGCCTGGAGACGCTGGAGGTTCAGGGTCGCCCGCTCGCCGCGCTTCACCACGTTGCACATCAGGTAGACCGCGCCGTCGTGGGCGAAGAGCCGCAGCGGGAGGACGTCGAAGACCCTGTCGTGCGGCCTGCGCCGCGGCGCGCGGTAGGTGATCCGGCAGACGCGCCGCTCCGCGACGGCGCGCACGAGCGGCCAGAACACGTCCGGGGGCGCCTCACGGTAGGCGAACTTCTCATACGAGTAGAAGCAGGCGTCGATCGCGGCGAGCTGCGCGCGACCCGCGGCGCCGAGGACCCCTTCGATCTTCTGCGCCAGATCTTCGAGCGCCGCGAAGCTGGACGAGGCGGCCCGCACCGGTCCGCCCTGCCCCATCGCGATCCGCAGCGCGAGGTAGTGGCTCGCGTCGATCAGCCCGGAGAGCTTCTGCAGGTGGTCCTTGAAGCCCACGCGCCACCGCTTGCGCTTGCCGTCCTGCTCCTCGACGAGCGGCAGACCGACCCCTTGCAGCGCCTCGAGGTCGCGACGGATCGTTCGCACCGTGGTCCCGTACCGCTCCGCCAGCTCGTAGAGATCGACGCCGCCGAGGCGATCGAGATCCCGGATCACGCCGAGCAGCCGCACGACCTGGGCGTTCCTGCCAGCCGCCGCGCTTTCCTGTGACCCCACATGTCACAGGATACTCGTACCGTGGTCGCCAGACAAGGACGAGAGAGAGGCGACGACGATGCCACACCGACCCAAATGCATGACTGTCCACGGCGAGAGCCACTTCACCTCCACCGTCGCCGACTACGCCCACAACCTCCTGGCGTGCACCGTGCTGCGCCGGCTCGACCCCACGAGCCTGCGGCTGATCGAGTCCGCGGATCTGGTGATCGAGATGGCGCGGTCCGCCCCGGGCGCGGGTGCGCGCCTGGAGAGGGGCGATCGCGACCTCACGACGGCGCGCCTCAGGCAGCGCCTCGAGAGCTACCTCCGCGCGCGGCCCGCGCCATGCGCGCCGCGCGCGCCGCGCTCGCCGGTGGTCGAGAACCTCGCGCTCGTCTCCGAGCTCATGCGCTTCGACGACGCGCACCGCTCGGTGCTCCAGTTCGTGGTCACGCTGCACGACAGCCGCGAGCTGAAGGAGCTCGCGGGCTGCTTCGGAGACCTCACGCTCGCGGGCGCCGCCGCGGTCGTCGCGGCGGCGACCGGCTGGTCCGAGGCGAGCGTCCTCGGGGCGCTCGGCCGGGACAGCCCCCTCGTCGCGAGCGGCCTCGTCGAGGTGGACCTCGACGACACCTACCGGCTCGCGCACAAGGTCAAGCTGAAGCCGGGCGTCGTCGACGCCCTCCTCACGCCCGGCCTCGACCACCGGCGCCTCCTCGCCCGCTTCCTGCGCGAGGCCGAGCCCACGCCCCTCGGCTGGGCGGAGTTCGCCCACATGCGGGGCCCGGCGTCCGTCGCGCGCGATCTGCTCGCCGCGGCGGTGCGCGGCCGGCGGCCTGGCGTCAACGTGCTGCTCTACGGCGAGACCGGGACGGGCAAGACGGCGCTGGCGCAGCTCCTGGCGAGGGAGATCGGCCTCCGCCTCTACGTCGCGGGTCGCGCCGACGACAGCGGGGAGTCGGCGACGGCGCGTGAGCGGCTGTCGTCGCTGCTCCTCGCGCAGCGCCTCGCGGGTGTGGGCTCCTCGATCCTGCTCTTCGACGAGCTCGAGGATCTCTTCACGTGGGAGCCCCGGGGCCCGTTCGCAGGGGGCTCGCGCGGCGTCGCCTCCATGTCCAAGCAGTGGTTCAACGAACTGCTCGAGAACAACCCGATCCCGACCCTCTGGATCACGAACCGCGCGGACGGGATCGATCCCGCGTTCCTGCGCCGGTTCGCCTACGCGGTGGAGTTTCGCCCGCCCGGGCCCCGGCAGCGCGCGCGGGTGCTGGCCGCGCACCTCGGCGAGCCCGGCCCCCTGACCAGCACCGACGTCGAGGCGATCGCGCTGCGGTTCACTGTCACCCCGGCGCAGCTCGCCAGCGCGGTGTCCACCGCGCGCCTGATCGCCGGCGACGGGCCGCTCGATCGGGCGATGATCGAGCGCGTGCTCGCGCCCGTCGAGAGGCTCGTCACCGGCAAGGATCCCTCCCGGCGGCCGGGCTTCGACCCCGTGAACTACCGCATCGACGCCCTGAACAGCCCCCACGATCTCGCCGACATCGCCGAGCGGCTCGCCTCCTGGCAGCCGACGGAGGGGCCGGGCATCTCGCTGTGCCTCCACGGGCCGCCCGGGACCGGCAAGTCCGAGTACGCGAAGTACCTCGCTCACCACATGCAACGACCGATCGTCTACAAGCGCGCGTCGGACATCCTGAGCCGCTGGGTCGGCGGCGCCGAGCAGCGCGTCGCCGACGCCTTCCGCCAGGCCGAGGACGAGGGCGCCGTCCTGCTCTTCGACGAGGTGGACTCGTTCCTGCGCGACCGCCGGACCGCCGCGCACCCCTGGGAGGTGACCCTTGTGAACGAGTTCTTGCACCAGCTCGAGGGGTTCCGCGGCGTGGTCGCGTGCACGACGAACCTGTGGCGTGACCTCGACGAGGCGGCGCTGCGACGCTTCATCTTCAAGATCGAGTTTCGGTTCATCACTGTCGAGCAGGCGATGATGCTGTTCCGCGCGGTCTTTGGCGAGCAGATCGCCCCTCCGATGACGGCCGCGGACGAGGCCATGGCGCGCGTGTCCCTCGCGCGGATCGGGAACCTCACGCCCGGCGACTTCGCCGCCGTCGAGCGCCGCACGCGTTCCCTGGGCGGGAGGTGCAGCAGCGCCGAGCTCGTCGACGCGCTCGTGGCCGAGGCGCGCGCGAAGCCCAGCCGGCC
>JADLFU010000277.1 GCA_020849655.1 Polyangiaceae bacterium
GCGCGCGCGACAGCCGCTTGCGCAGCGTCGCCGCTGGCACGCCCGCGATGGCCGCGGCGTCGTCGCAGCTCATCCCCTCCACGCAGACGAGCAGCACCGCCTCGCGCTGATCGTCCGCCAGCGCGGCCAGCTCGCGCTCGAGCCTGCGGGTCGCCGCGGTCGCGTCCATGCGCTCCTCGTACCTCGGGTCGGTGGTGTCGGGGTGAGGCGCCGCGAACCACCGCGCGACGTCCAGCAGCGACCAGCGCCGGTGGGAGCGGTACGCGTTGCGCGCGATCGTGAACAGATACGCGCCGACGTCGGTGTCGTCGCGCAGCGTGGGGGCCGCGCGCGCCAGCGAGAGGAACGTGTCCTGGAGCAGATCGTCGGCGACGTCCGCGCGGCCCGTCATCCGCCGAAGGAACCCGTACAACCGACCGGCGTGTCGCGCGTGGATCTCATCGAACACCGCGCCGTCGCCGTCCCTCAGCCCCTTGACCCACCGCTCGTGCTCGTCGCGCATCGACGCTGCGACAGGCGCGGTGCGCCGTGGTTCCCCCGCCGCGACGGTTTCCGGTCACACACGGGGCGCTCCTGCGTCGTAGGGGCATGCTCGAACACTTCAAGGCAGGCGGGTGGGGCATGTTCCCCATCCTGATCATCGGGCTCGTGATGCTCGGCGCGGCTGCGGCCGCGGCGGGGACGGGCAAGACCACGACGCGGCGGTTCGCGCGGAGTCTGTCGCCGGTCGTCGCGTGGATGACCGTCGTCGCCGTCACCACCGACGTGATGACAGTGATGTACTTCCTGGCGCGGCGGCCGAGCGTCGACGCCACCATTCTGTGCCAGGGTCTCGGCGAGTCGCTGAGCCCGGCGGTGCTCGGCGCGGGGTTCCTCGCGCTGACGCACTTGCTGACGGCCGTCGGGCGCCGCCGGGAAGACGAGCGCGTCCCCGCGTGACGTGCGCCGCGGCGCAGCCGCGCGCAGGGCGTGGCATCAGCGCCGTGGTGAAGTCGAAGTCGAGGCCTAGGCCGAGATTGTTGGCGCCACGCCCCGGCCGCAGCGGTCAGCAGGCGCCGCACCCGTGCCCAGTCTGCCTTGCGAAGGCCGCCGTCGCTCAGCGCTGCTCGAAGCGCAGGCGCGGCTCGCGCTCGTCGACCCTGCCCAGCCCCACGTGCGTCGCCTCGGCGTGGATCTGGCCGACCAGCTCGCGGTCGCGGGGCAGTGTCACGTCGCGGCGCTGGAACAGAGTCTCGAGCCCTTCCAGCGCTACCTTCTCTCGGCGTCGCTGAGCGCGTCGAAGTCACCGAGCGCCGAGAACCCGTCCGGGATCTTCCAGCGCTACCTTCTCTCGGCGTCGCTGAGCACCGGGAAGCGGTGGGCGCAGGAGGCTTGCTCGAGCGCGCCGGGGGGTGACCTCAGGCCTCGAAGTAGTCGATGTCGATCTTCGGCACGCGCAGCGCGCGGTGGCTGACGCCCACGCCGTGCTCGATCATCAGCTCCGCGAGACGACGACCGTCCACGAGCACGATCGAGCCGGTCCGCACCTTCTCGGCCGTGCTGTAGGCGTCGGCGGTGAACTTCGACGTCGTGAGGATCACGCCTCTGTCCGCACCTCGCGTCGTCAACGCACCGATGAAGTCACGGACCACCGGACCGCCCACGGGCTGCTGCCAGCGCTTCGCCTGCACGTAGACCTTCTGCAGGCCGAGGCGGTCGAGCGAGATGATGCCGTCGATGCCGCCATCCCCCGAGCCGCCCACAGCTTGCAGCTCTTGGCGGCTGAGGCCGTAGCCCATCGCGTGGAGCAGATCGAGGACCAGCCGCTCGAAGAAGCCCGGGGTCTCCCGGCTGACCAGCTCCAGAAGCTCGGCGCCCACGCTGTCGCGGATCTCGCGCAGCGAGCTGTCGATGCGGTCCTCTGGGGTCGTCGCGGCGGCCACGTCGGCGGCGCCCTTCGGCTCAGCTGCCTCGTCGTCCCCCCCCTCGTCGGCGTAGGCGCGCGCGAGCTTCGCGGCGAGATCGTCGGGAAGTCCTCGAGGGTGCTCCTTCACGAGCGCCAGCCCCTGCGGCGTGATCTGCCAGACGCCCCGCTGCACCGACTGCGACAGCCCGGCGCGCTTGAGCCTGTCGTGTGCCCACCCGTTGCGATTGACGTAGACGGCCTGCACGCCGCTCGGCACGCGCTCTGCGCGATCGTCCACGCTGAGTCCAAGCGCGTCGGCGACGCCCTCGTGAGCCTCCCGCGCGCGCACGGTCGATCCTCGGTCTGCGAGGAGCCTCAGCAGCGGCGAGATGAAGCGGTCGACCGACGGAACGGGCATGGCTGCCCAGCGTGTCGCATGGATCCGACACGCCGGGCAATCGGGCCGACACTCACCGCGGGCACGCCCGGAGCGCGCGCGGCGAACCTCACCGCGGACGGGGCAGTCCTTCACCCGGAACGCCGCGAGCGAGCAGCCCGCCCGCGTCGGGGTGTAACTTTTCACTACCTCCCCCCCGATGAACGGGTGTAGAGCGCCGCGCTTCTCGGGTCCGTAGGACGCGCGAGTGTCGCCGCGTCGCCCGAGGGTGAGGGTGGTCTGGGTCATGGCTTCGCGATTCGTTTGGACGTCCTGCTTGTTGTTGGCTGCGGTCGGGTGCGCGTCGGCGAACGCGCGCGACGCCTTGCTCGAGGAGGGCCAGGCGGGCGCCGCCGGCGCGTCTGCGATCGGCGCGGGCGCAGGGGGTGCCGGGGCGGGTGGCGCCGCAGGGCCAGGCGGCGTCGCGGGCGGCAAGGCGAGCCCGGGCGGCGCCCAGGCAGGCGGCAAGGGGGGCGGCGCGGGCGCCGATCCGTTCGGGGGCGGCGGGTTCGGCGTCGCGGGCGATCCCTTCGGCGCCGCGGGCGCGCCGAACGGCCAGATCTGCGGCGATCCGTGCGTCACGTCGACGAAGCCGTACGATCCCACGTGCGACTCGTGCGTCGCCGACGTGTGCGATCTGAACCCCACGTGCTGCACGTCGAAGTGGTCGCTCTCGTGCGTCTACGACGCTCAGGATTTCTGCGGCGCCACCTGCAACACCTCCGGCTCGGGCGGCTCGGCGGGCTCGGCGGGCTCGGGCGGCAAGGCCCAGGTGTGCGAAGATCCGTGCGTCGCGACGTCCGGCGCGCCGATGAAGAGCGACTGCGACGAGTGCACCGCGATCATCTGCGCGGACGACCCGTTCTGCTGCAAGACCGCGTGGGACAACATCTGCGCGAGCAAGGCGGCGTCCGACTGCGCGAAGTGCGGCGGCGGCGCGGGCGGCGCCGGGGGCTCGGGCGGCGGATCGAGCTCGCCCATCTGCGCCGACGCCTGCGTCCCGCACGCCGAGCCGCTGAAGTACTCGTGCTCGAGCTGCGCCTCGACCGTCTGCGACACGGACGACTTCTGCTGTGACGTGCGCTGGGACGGCTACTGCGCCGCTCGCGCGCAGAAGTCCTGCACCACCGGCTGCGGGGCCGCCGGCGGCGGAGGCGCGTCCGGCGCGGGTGGCGCGGGTGCGGGCGGAGACGCTGGCGCGTCCGGCGCGGGCGCGGGCGGAGACGCTGGCGCAGCTGGAGATGCTGGCGCGGGCGGAGACGCCGGCGCCGGTGGAGACGGTGGCGCGAGCGGGGACGCTGGCGCAGGTGGAGACGCTGGCGCCGGTGGAGGCGCTGGCGCAGGTGGAGACGCTGGCGCGGGCGGCGCGTCGGGCGCGGGCGGAGCAGGGAGCCCGCTCTCGTTCCCGACGTTCTCGGCCGGGTTCAACGCGTGCCTCGATCTCCAGAAGTTCGACACCACGTCGGGCGAGTGCATGGCCTGCACCGACGTCAGCTGCGACAAGGAGTGGTTCGACGACGGCGGCCGGGAGTGCGTGGTCACCCACAGCTCGAAGTGCGAGGCTGCGTGCTCGACGGCGTCGTGTTACTGCCACTGCATGATGGTCGCGCCGGACTGCGGCGAGAAGCTGAAGAGCTTCTACTCGTGCATGTCGAAGACGTGCGGGGCCGAGTGCAAGTGAGCCCGTGAGCGCCCGTCGCGCGCGCCTCGTCGCAGCGGCGGTCGGCCTCCTCGCGGCGGCCGCGCCCGGCGTCGCGCGCGCCGGGCGCCTGCTGGTCACGAAGGGCCCGTACCTGCAGGCC
>JADLFU010000278.1 GCA_020849655.1 Polyangiaceae bacterium
GCCGCTCAGCGTGACGGGGCCCACGGGGAGGTTCACGAAGGCGCCGGCGCCGCTCGCGTCGGTCTCGGTCGCGCTCTTCGACGGCAGCGCGCCGGCGATGTACACGCGCGTGGTCATCGCGTCGGCCGCGTCGGCCGAGACAGACACGCCGACGGCCCGCGCGCCCTTGCAGGTCGCGGCGAGGAAGGCGACGTGCCCGCGGGTCGAGTCTGGTGTGACCGAGACGACCCCCGTGAGCAGCGTCCAGGTCTGGGTGGAGATCACCTGAGGATCGAACTTCGTCCCCTCGAACGCCGACGACGCGATGTCGAACACCAGCGTCGGGAGGTAGCTCGCGTGGGTGATCTCGAAGTAGTCCTCGTATCCTGCCGCTCCGTCCGGGACGGCGGCGAACGTCGCCGAACCATTGGCGTCGGTGGTCTGCGTGTCGACGGGCGTCGCGCAGGTCGTGTCGGCTCGCTTGCACTGCTTGATCACGGCGCCGACGAGCGGCTTTCCGGTCTGGAAGTCGGTCGGCGCGACGACGAGGCTCGTCACGGCTGACGTCGGCGTCGCCGGACCCACCGAGCCGAGGCAAGAGAAATCCTGACAGGGCTTCGCGCACTTCGTGTTGCGGCAGCTCGTGAAGGCGCCGCTCGGCGTGGGGCCGGCCGGGTACATGCTCGCGCAGGCGTCCGCGCACGCCTGCGTGGCGCACGGGCCGATGCACGAGCGGTACGGCGCGCAGTCGGCGACCGCGCCGCACGCGGTCCCCTCGGCGCAGCACGAGGTCTCCACGCACGCGCTGCACTCGTCGGTCGTGCTGGGGCCCTGCTGCCCGAGGATGGGGATCGATCCGCACATCGCCGAGGTGGTCTTCGCGCCCCCCGCGCCCGCGCTCGATCCGCCCGCGCCCGCGCTCGATCCTCCTGCGCCCGCGCTCGATCCGCCCGCGCCCGCGCTCGATCCTCCTGCGCCCGCGCTCGCTCCACCGGTGCCCGCGCTCGATCCGCCCGCGCCCGCGCTCGATCCGCCCGCGCCCGCGCTGGATCCGCCGGCGCCTGCGCTCGATCCGCCCGAGCCCGCGCTGGATCCGCCGGCGCCTGCGCTCGAGCCACTCGAGCCTGCGCTCGAGCCACCCGAGCCTGCGCTCGAACCGCTTGAGCCCGCGCTGGAGCCTCCCGCGCCCGCGCTCGATCCGCCCGCGCCCGCGCTGGCAGACGGCGACGCCGCGGCGGGGTCGTCGTCGCCGCCCCCGCACGCAAAGAAGATTGAGGAGATAGAGACGAGGAGCGCAGGGAGGACGAGCTTTCGCATGCTGTCGAGGGGACCCTCTCGTCGTGGATCGGTCAATCCGTCGATCGGCAGATCTTGCGCCCCCGCGCCGCTCGGAGCTCGTCGAGGCCGCGTCGAAGCTGCGCGACCGCGTCCGTCTGCTCGCCGAACGTCGCCGCGAACGCGTCCGGGTGGAAGTCCGGGTGCTGGCGCTCGAGCTCCTCGGCGTGGGCGCCCGCGCGCGCGACGTCGCCGCACCACCACGCGCTCGCCGCCGCGAGCGCGCGCGCGAACGGGTACCCGGGGTTGGTCACGATCGCGCGCTCCGCGAGCTCGACGGCCTCGGCGTACTCGCGGCGCATGAAGTGCAACGTCGCGAGCCCGGCCACGAACGATCTCGGGCCGAGGCGGACCGCCGCGCGCATGCGAGCGACGGCCTCGTCGCCGCGCCCGACGCTCTCGAGCGACTGCGCGAGGCTGGCGTGCGCGAGCGCGAAGCTCGGGTTGCGGCCGATGGCGGCCTCGAGCGGCGCGATGGCGCGGTCCCACGCGCCGCGGCACTGCTCGTACCGGCCGAGCAGCGCGTGCCCCTCGGCCGCGTCCGGCGCGAGCTCGGCGCAGCGAGTCCCGGCGATCAGCAGCCGGTCGAGGAGCGACTGGCGATCCCCCCACTGGTTGAGCACGGCGTCGTAGCAGACGAGGCCGACGCCGAACTGCGCGAGCGCGAGCGCGGGATCGCGCCGGAGGGCCGCGTCGAGCCGCTCGAGCGCGAGCGCGTTCGACGCGCGATCACGCGCCGCGCGCAGCTCGAGCCCCTCGTGCGCGAGCTCCCAGGCGGCAGGCTCTCGCTCGGCCGCGTCCACCCTGGCCAGCCGCGACCGCGCGACCATCATCGGGTACGCCGCCGCCACCACGCTCGCGCAGAGCGCGGCCTGATCGGAGAGCAGGCGCCTGGGACGCAGCTCGTGGGTGTCCGACCAGATCCGGCAGCCGCGCTCGACGTCATCCACGTGCAGGAGCAGGCGCCAGACGTCGCCCGTTGCCTGGATCGTGCCGTCGACGAGGAACCTCGCCCCGAGCGCGCGCCCCACCTCGCCCGCCGTCGCGCCGAGCGCGCGCCCGTGGGCCGAGGACGTCGTCGCGATCACGGGGAACCAGCAGCTCCGCGCGAACAGCGCGGCGAGCTCCTCCGTCAGCGCCGTCGCGATCCGCGCGAGGCGCGCGCCCGCCGAGAGCGGCATGAGCGGGAGCACCGCGATCGCAGGACGAGAAAGCACCGCCGTCACCTGCGCCGGACGCGCCTCCCACGCGAAGTACTCGGCTGCCGCCTCTGTGCGGTTGGCGACGGCGAGGTGCGCCAGCACGGCCTCCACGTGCGAGCGCACGGTGCCGGTCGTGAGCCCGAGCAGGCGGCCGATCTCCTGGTTGCGGAGCCCTCGGGCCAGGAGCTGCAGCACCTCGAGCCGCCGCGGCGACAGCGACGTCACGGCGGCGGGCGGGAGCGTCGTCACGAGGGCGCGAGGATAGCGCGGTGAGCGGCGCCACGCGCGGTCGCGGGCGCCCCTTCTCCCGCTCACGCGCCGGCCGACGCGGGCGAAACCCGGCGCGACGGAAGGAAGCTTCCGCTGCGCGCGCTCGCAGGTGGACGTGCGCGTCCACCTCGACGGGTGGACGGCGTGCGCCGCGTCGCGGTCACCGACGGCGCGGTGACCGCGGAAAGAGCGCCGACGCTCGCTCGACCACGGCCGCGCGCTGCACGAGCTCCGCCAGCTGCTCGGCGTCGCGCGTCCGCGCGATCCGCCGGGCGATCGTGGA
>JADLFU010000279.1 GCA_020849655.1 Polyangiaceae bacterium
CGCGGGGCTGACTCTCGACCTGCGCGACGGCCGCGCCCCGGCCGGACTGTTCGACCGGCTCCACGGGCTCGGACTCGTGCAGCTCCACGAGGACGCCGAGGCGCTGCGCGCCGCGGTCGCCGCCGAGCGCATCGACGGAGCCGCGATCACCGCGGCGACCAACGACGAGGCGCGCGAGCTGAACGCCCTGATCCGCGAGGACCGGGTACGCGCCGGGCTGGTCGACGACGCCCGCACCATCGACGGCGCGGACGGCATGAGCATCGGCGCCGGCGACCTGATCCAGACCCGCCGCAACGACTCGGAGGTGGGCGTGGCGAACCGGCAGACCTGGATCGTCCAGCACGTCAGCGGCGACGGCAGCCTGTGGGTGCGCGACGCCGCGAGCCAGCGGAAGCAGCAGTGCACCGTCCATCTGCCCGCCAAGTACGTCGCGGAGCACGCGCACTTGGCCTACGTCTCCACCGCCTACGGCGTCCAGGGCATGACCGCCCCTGCCTCGCACACCGTCCTGTCCGATGCGCTCGACGCGGCCGGCGTCTACGTCGGCCTCACCCGCGGGCAGGAGGAGAACCGGCTGCACATCGTCGCCGCGAACCTCGGCGACGCGCGGGAGCAGTTCGTGGCCGCGCTCGAGCGGGACCGCGCCGACCGCGGACTCCGCGAGGCCACCGAGCGCGCGCAGCTCGCCGTCGCCGGGATCGTCGCGGACGGGCCGGTGCGGGCCGTGAACGCGGAGCGCGCCCGGCTGACGGAGCGGATCGAGCACGCCGAGCGCGAGGCGGCGAAGTGGGAGCGGGCGGGCGCCGCGCTCGACCGGCAGCGCGCCGAGCACCGGGCGGAGTCCGACGAGCAGCGCGAGCTCGTCGCGGCCGCGGACGCCCGTGCCGCCGACGTGCGGGCCGAGGTCGCGGTCCCGCTGATCGAGCAGGCCACCGCGGACGGAACCGCCTACCTCGATGCACGGGCGCGCATGCGGGACACGGCGGCCGCGCACCGCGCGGCGCGCGGGCTCCGCAAGCGCGGCGCCGGCCGCGCGCTGACGACCGCCAGCGACGAGTACCGCGGCATCGAGACGGGTGCGCGGCGGCGCTGGGGCCGCCTGCCGGAGACGCCCGAGAGCGTCGAGCCGTGGGCGGCGTCGGTGGCGCAGCACGAGGCCGACCGCGATCCGCGCGCGGCCGAGACACGGGAGCGCGCCGACAACGCCCGGCAGGAGCAGCAGCGCCTCGCCGCACGCCAGGCGCAGGAGCGCACGAGCCTCCGCCGGCGGCTGCTCGGCGACCGCGTACCGAGCCGGCCCGGAGCCGAGGCCGCCCGGTGGCGGGCGCGCGCAGAGGCCGCCCGAGGCGACCTGACCGCGATCGAGGCCCTGCCGCCCGTCGAGGCGGCCGCCCTGATCCGGGCCCGCGCCGAGCGGGAGCAGGCCCAGCGTGAGGCCGCCGAGCGCGCCCTGGCCGCACGCGAGGCCCGCGCCACCCAGCTCCACGACTTCACCCGCGACCGCCACCGGCACAGCCCGGCCAGCGGACCCGACTTCGGGCCGAGCCTGTAGCGACGCGCTCAGGGGCGAGGTGCCGCGCCACTCCCCCGACGACTACCCACGGCGACCGGGCGGGAGCAGTCCGCGGGAGCGGGTGCGGACGAGCCAGCCCTGCGCGGTGGCATGGGCGACGCCGTTGATCTTCGCCATCGTGACCGCCGGCGCCGGGTCGCCCTGCGCGGAGAGCTTGCCGTACTGGAGGGCGACGAGTTCGTAGAAGTCGGGGGTGCGCTTCGGGTTCCCGAGCGGCTTGAGCAGATCGCGCTCGCTGATCTTCCGGCCGGAGGGCAGCACGATCTTGCCGCCGGTGATGGTCACCGTGCGCTTCATGGCGAACAGGCGCTCGTTGATCGCCGCCTCGATGCGTGCGGTCGGCAGGGCGCGGAGGTCTTGGCTGGAGACGGGATCGCCCGGCCGCCACGGGAGGTAGACGACCCCGGTGATGCGCACCTCCTCGGGCACGGCGAACTGCTGGCGCTGGAGACGGATGAACACGCGGGTCGCGGTGGCCGTGTGCTCGATGTAGCGCCAGCGCCCGTCGATCGTCTCGTTCTGCTCCGAGTCGAGCTGCGCCTGCCGGTCGGTCTCGGTCGTCACCTGGTCGTTGTAGCCCAGGAGCGCGTCGATCTGCGCGCTGGCGTCGTCGTCCCGCTCGCCGGGGAACCGGGTCGGCAAATGCCAGCCGTCCGGCAGATCGGCCGAGAAGATGAGCCCGTCATAGGACTGATCGCCGGGGCGTCGCGGGGCTGCGGTCACATCCCGAGTGTACCGAGCGACACGAACAACTAAAACTCTTGCTGTGATTGGCGTGTTGGTCTAATCTAAGATGACAGCAACGATTGCGGCTGTCATTGTAGATGCGAAGGAGGCCGTGATGGGTCAGAGCGCATCCCCCCTCGACGCTCGGGAGCCCGAGCGCCTGTTCTACTCCGAGGAGGAGACGGCGGCGCTGCTCGGCATCCACCGCACGACGCTGCGCACCCTCGCCCTGGCGGGCCAGGCCCCGGTGGAGCCGATTCGGCTCACCCGGCACAAGCGCGTCTACCGCCGCATCGACGTGCAGCGCCTCGCGGGGCTGGAGCAGTAGGCGGCCGGCATGGGAAGCATCGAGGCATACGACACGTCCAAGGGCCGCCGCTACCGCGCGCTCTACCGGCGCCCCGACAAGAAGCAGACGCAGAAGCGCGGCTTCACGACGAAGAAGGCGGCCGAGCTGTTCCTGGCGACCACGGAGGTCGACATCGCCCAGGGCCGCTACCTCGACCCCTCGCGGGCACGGGTGACCGTGGCCGAATGGCTCACCACCTGGCTCGCCGCCCGCGGCGACCTCCGGGCGACGACCCGCAGCCGGGTCGAGAACATCATCGACAAGCACATCGTCCCCGAGCTGGGGAAGATCCCGATCGGTGACCTCACGCGACTGCGCGTGCAGGAATGGGCCTCGGCGCTCCCCGGCGCCCCCGCCACGGTGCGGAAGATCGTCAACGTCCTCTCCGGCTCCCTCCGGTTCGCGGTCGAGGACGAGCGCCTGCCGTCCAACCCCGCCCACCGGCTCAAGCTCCCGAAGCCGACCAAGACCCGCAAGCGGTACCTGTCCCACGATCAGGTCGCCGCGCTCGCCAAGGCCATTGACGAGACGAAGGACGGCCGCGACTACGGCTACGGCCTCGTCGTGCTGGTGCTCGCCTACTGCGGTCTGCGCTGGGGCGAGCTGTCCGGGCTCCGCATCCGTGACCTCGACCTGGACGCGAAGCACCCGCGGCTCACCGTCGAGCAAACCGTCGTGGCCGACAAGGGCTATCAGCGCATCGAGCCGCCGAAGGACTACGAGCACCGGAGCATCCCGATCCCGGCGTTCCTCGTCGGGCTGCTGCGCGCGCAGATCGCCGGGCGTTCCGGCGACGCCCCGGTGTTCTACGGCATCCGTACCGGCACCTGGCTTCGCAACCACGTCTACCGGGTCGGCTGGTTCGATGACGCCGCAGCCGCCGTCGGGATCAAGGGCCTCACCCCGCACGAGATGCGGCACACCGCCGCCTCCCTCGCGGTCAGCGCCGGCGCGAACGTCAAGGCCGTCCAGAGGATGCTCGGGCACGCCTCCGCCGCCGTCACGCTCGACGTGTACGCCGACCTGTTCGATGACGACCTCGACGGTGTTGCCACGGCGCTCGACCAAGCAGCGATGCGATCAGATGTTGCCAATCTGTTGCCAAAAGCCGCGTAGCACCTCGTAGCGCCTCACAGAAGGAATGCGAAAACCCCCGCCTGAGCGGGGGTTTTCTTGTTGTGACCCCAGCGGGATTCGAACCCG
>JADLFU010000280.1 GCA_020849655.1 Polyangiaceae bacterium
CGACTCCGTCGCGTCGACGGGCTCCGCGTCGAGCGGCAAGAGCCGCATCGTGTACGAGGGGACGTACACCAGCCGCGCGATCTCGCCCTTCGCGTTGCGCAGCACCTCCCAGTAGGCGTTCCCAGTGACCTCGAGGTCCTGGCGCGTCCGCCGGCGAAGCTCGACGAACGAGTGATCGTACGAGCACGCCTCGAAGAAAGCGGCGAACCGGGCGCGCTCGGTGCGCGCGAGCTGGACGAGCTCGCGGCGCCGCGCCTGGACCTCCTCCGGCGTCGGCTCGAGCACCACGTCGCCGCCACCGTCGCCCCGATCGCGGCCCGCGAGGCGCTCGAGGTAGATGCACTCGCCGACGCGGCGGTCAGCGTCGTCGGCGTCGAAGTCGATCGCCGGATCGAGCCGGTGACCGAAGCCGTCGATGTTCGTGGCGTAGGCGTCGACGTTCTGGCGCAGCGAGTTCGAGTGCTCGAAGAGCAGGCACAGGGCCTCGGGGTCGTACGGCGGGTCGAGCGCGCCCGACGCGCCGAAGAGCGCGCCGATGCCCTCGCCGGCCGGCGTGCTCGCCGGGTCGGGCGGGCGCGCGCCGAGGATGACGGCCTTGACCACCGAGAAGGGCGAGGGCACCGCTTCTTCTGGAGTCGGAGCGCCCCGCGTCACTACGGTCGCCCTGCAGCAAGACAACTGGATGGGCTGCGCGACGGCGATCGACGGTTCACAGCCTCGCAAAGCGCGCGCACCAGAACGGGGACGCGCCCGAAGCGGCTTGTCTACATCAAAGTGGCGTTCACGCTCCGTCGGGAGGTGCGGTGACCTCGTCATAGACCGCCCAAATCGCCGAGTAGGCGCTCGTCTCTCGCGGATGCAGGCGCTCCCGAACTTTCTCCTCGGTTGCCTCTCCGAGTTCCCGAACTTCTGTACCAACCTCCTTCAGGAACGGCTCCCGCTCGACCTCACCATGCAGGTACGCCACGCACGCGTCGTTGTACGTGTTCAACAGCACCTCCATGGCGACCGTGCGAGCCGCGTCGAGCGTGGCCAGTTGAGTCTCGAGCTGAGGTTGAGGCGGTCGTTGCAGTTCCGCGAGGTTCTCGCGCAGGAATCGCGCGAGGTCGTCGGCGCGCTCCTGCTGCCGGCGTTGGGCATCGCGAACACGAGATAGGAGTTCCTGGCGACGACCACGGCGTGCCTGTTCTCGAAACAGGCGCTCCGCGCGACTCTCGGCAGGGCTCTCTTTTGCTCCAAGATCCTGCGCTCGTAGCGACGGCTCCGCAAGCAGCGCCCCGACCACCGCGCACGCGTTTCTCGCGGCGAGGGATTGAGCCCGCTTGTGCTTCTTGACGCCCCAATCGCAAATCGCCTTCACGATTAGCCATGGCAAGCGACGACGGGCCGCAGCGGCGTACAAACCAGCGCCTTCCATCTCGCCGCCCTCGGCTTCCGGGCAGGCGGCGAACACGGCCGCCTTTACCCCTTCGTCGTCCACGAGCTTTTCGCCGGAAAGGATGGGGCCGCGGCGAGGTTTGCGCGCTTCTGACTGCCCTTCCGGCGTCCACGAACAGTCGAGGTGTCGAACGCGGTCAAGCAACGTGCCATCGGCCTCGGGTCGCGGCCCGCGGTGTATCGTGACCGCTCCCGCCCGCTGCAGTTCGTAAGGTACGACTTGCGTGGAGACCAACACGTCGCCGACAACCTGCTTCTTCGGGTCTCTTCCGAACGCGATGCCAAGGAGGAGCACCGCGTAGGGGCGCCATCGGTCGATCGCGTCCACGATAGCCAGAGTAGATCCGTCTCGACCTCCCGACCCGGCCTGGCATGTGACGAGCACGCAAGGATATCCCCCGCACTTGCCGACGTAATAGGTCCCTTCGGGGGCCGCGACCTTCAGCACGCTGGCATCACCCTCGAGGGGCGAAAGCCGGTTCCGCATCTCGTCGCGTTCGACGTCGACCGCCGCCACCAGCGCGAACGCTATCGCCGGGATCGGATCCAGTTCATCGAAGTTAATCGTGCGGGTGGCAACGGAAGTGCCGTCGACGACGAGCGACATCACCGCGCTCGCGCGAGTGCGCTCATTAGCTGCGTGAGCAACTGGTTGTACTGCAGCAAATTCACGATCGACCCCTCCTTGATCAGTCGGAGCGTCCCGGGCCGGACGCCGAGCGCGGAATCGACCTCGCCCAGAAGTTCGTCGATTTCTTCGCCTGACAGCGCGTGCCCGCCGGTCCACTGGAGGTCCTCGACCACGCGGACGACGTCCAGGACCTCGTCGCCAAGCCCCTCCGCCGCCCGAGGACGACCGACGGACGCGACTTTCGCTTCACTCAGGCTTGCGGCAGCGCGGATCCTCGCTGCCAGTTCGTCAACGATCTCTTTTCGCGTCGCCACGTCGGCTTCCTTCTGACGCGAAGATAGGCCAAGGCGATAGGCTCCGCTACCCGATCACCCGCACCCCGATCTCCGTCCCCGCGCCCCGCGGCACCGCCCGCTCCCGCTGGCACGCGAGCGCGACCGCCCAGAACCGGTCGGCGTGCCCGCCGCGGGCGGTGCGCTCGGCGTCGAACGCGACCGTCCCCGCGGCGGTTACGCGCTTCTTGATCGCGTGGATCTGCGCGACGAGATCGCGGTCGCGCGGCATCGCGATCTCGCGCCGCTGCAGCGTGATCTTGAAGTCCGTCGCCCAGCGTTCCTTCGCCTCGTTCGTGAAGTTCTCGGCGACCGCCTGCGGGAAGTCGCGGGCGAGGTTCTCGGCGAGGTTCATCCCGATGCCGCTGCGATCGATCGAGAGGCGCGCGACGGGCAGCACCTCCATCAGGCGACGCAGGTCGGCCTCCTGCTCGCCGAACGGCGCCTCGCTGTACGAGCGGAGCAGCCGGCACGTGTAGCGGCCGCCATACTCCTCGAACACGGCGAGCTCGGAGCGGTCGCGCGTCCGCCCGACGTCGAAGCCTGCGACGATCCGGCCCTGGGGCTCGGGGATGTCGGTGAAGTCGTCGGCGAGCGCGACGTCGTCGCTCGTGTTCGGCAGGATGAGATCGTACGGGTAGAAGCTGTAGCTCTCGTCGACGAAGCGGCCCTCGAGCTCCTGCTGGAAGTCCTCGAGCGCGAGCGACTCGAACTGCTCGACGATGGTCGGCTTGCCGAACTGCGCGACGCGCTCCTCCGTCGCGAGGTCGGGCGCACCGTGGGCGGCGGCGCGTGGGTCGGTCGCGAA
>JADLFU010000281.1 GCA_020849655.1 Polyangiaceae bacterium
GATGCAGGTTCTGGATGCCCCTGCATCCAGCCGTTCCTCCCTTCCGGCTTGGGTCCGCGCGCAGCCCCAGGATCGCCTCGTGGAGGGCCAAGAACCCGCCGAGGTTCAGCTCCACGTGGGTCCTCGCCTGCCGCTTGTACCGGTACACCAAGCCTCACCGTCACGAACCTCGCGCGAAGATCGTGAGCGCGGAGGGGGAGTCGCGACTCGCACCGCTGGAACACGACTGCGAGCGCGAGGACGACGGTGACCACGAGCGCGGCCACGCGCAGCATGAGCGCAGCCCGGACCACAGGGTGCGTCGACGACGTTCGTTCGTCCCGCCGACGCGCCGAGACGCTCGCGGCGCGGTTCGAGACCGTGCAGACCGATCACCGGCGGCGGACGAGGGCCGAGTCGTGACGTGGTGCCATGTGCACGGGACGCTGCAAGATCACGCAACGCGCGGTGTCAGAAGTTGCTCTGCCTCTGCTCTCGCTCGTCCAGGCGCATCCTCGCGCCTTCCTTGTCGTCGTAGAACAGGATGAGCGTGCTGGAGAATATCTTGGCGCTCGACTGACACCGATAGGCCAGCAGCAGCCGCCCCTCGGTAGACTCGCCGTCAGCGTCGTTGAACCACCAGGTCGCCCGGCGCTCTGCCGCCCCGGATCGGGCGCACGTCGTCACCAGGTCGTCTGGCTCGATCCCTTCGGAGGTGTCGGGCGCGCGGTACTTGCCCACGAGCGCGGCCCAGGTCTGCGTCACCGCGGCGTGCCTGTCCTGGAGGGACTTGGTTCGAGCCTCTCCCTCCGCGGGCTGGGGAGCCCTCACCATGTCGACCATGAGCTTGATCTCGCACACGCGCTCGGCACAGTAGCTGAACGCCACAGCCTCCACCGGGAAGTCCAGCGTCACCCTCGGCGCCGTACACAAGAGCGCCTGTCGCGGCTTCGCCATGGAGAGGGCCTGCCCACCGGCCAGCTCGCACTCACGCTTCGCCTGGTGCTCCGTCATCCCGAACGAGTAGCCAGCCACCCGAGAAGTCATGGCAGCGCGGCCCGTTGACTTGTTGCGCCCGGAGGCGTGGGACACGGCGGGGGGAGGGGCCGCCGCAGGCGACTTGGGGGACGGCGCCTCGGAACAGGCCAGCGAGATCGCGGTGAACAAGAGCGCGCAACGCACGAGTCGGAGCGACGCAGCCCTGCGCGATGGGCCTCGTCGGGCTGCAGGGAGGCGCCCGGAGGAACCCGACTGCTTGGCGATGGCGCGGACCAACGGCGCGACGCAGGGTAGGAGCATGGGCGGCTCGGCCCGGCGTCAGGCAAGTCCTCGCGCGGCGCAGGGCGGATCAGGCAGCTCGCCGAGTCAGCGCGGCACCCGGTAGAGCGCCCCGCCCGCGTCGATCCAGTAGACCTGCTCATCCGTCACCGCGAGGCTGCCGATCCCCGCGGGGACGATCGCCAGCGGGCGGATGACGCCGTCGGCGTTCTCGACGAGCGCGGGCTGGCTCGGGGCGAGCCCAGGGACACCGCTCGCTTGCACGTAGAACACGCTCCCACCGCGAGCGGCCAGCGCCGGCGGCAGGTCGCGGGCCGGAGGGAGCGCGAGGGGCGTCGCGCCGTCGCCGATGCCGACCACCACGCCACCGTCGCTCCCGGCGACGAAGAGGCGACCTCCGTCCTCAGCCAGGCGCTCCACCATCCCACCCGCGAGCGCGAGCACCAGCGTCCCGTCGGGCGCGGTCTCACAGGCCCCGCCCGCGACCCCGTCGTAGCGGAACACTTGCCCTCCCCGCCCGACGAGCACGCTGCCGTCGCCGTCGCGCACCACGAGCGCGCGCGTGGGCCCAGTCGCCTGCGGCAAGCACGCGACCATCTCGGCGGCACCGTGCGGGCGCACGTTCCGTTGCACGGCCAGCGCGACGCCGAAGGGCGCGGCCGTGTACACGTGGGTCGCCGTCACGCCCACGACACGCGCGCCGGCGGGCGTGAACGTCGCGCCCATGGAGCCCGCGACCTCGTGCCACTGCGTCCCCGTCGAGGTGGCCACGTACAGATCGTCGTCGCGGAGCCCCACGCTCGGGGACGTCGCGGCCACGAACGCGTCGAAGACGGGCGCGATCACCGACGGCTGCGCGGAGCGGATCACCCCGACCGCGCCCGCGCGGAGCACCGCCACGTCACCCGTCCGGCTCGCGGACAGCGCCGAGATCGGACCGGCGTCGACGAGCTGTGGGCTGCACAGGCCGCTCGCGTCACAGGCCTTGGGGCAAGCGTCGGGGCACGTCTGCGTCGGTGCACCGGCCGCGCCACCAGCGCCACCGCCCGCGCCGCCGACTCCGGCGCCACCGCCCGTGCCACCGGCGCCGCCGCCCGGCTGTCCCCCTGCTCCCTGGTCGATCGCCCGCAGCATGGCCGGGGTGAGCACGAGGCGCTGCTCGGCGCCCTCGATCCACGGGTAGAAGAGCTGCACGGCGCGCGCGTTGCCCGCTGCGCCCACGACGTCGCGCAGGAACGTCTCGCCCACGCGCCCACAGCGAGCCTCGTCACCGCACGGGCTCGCGGTGACCTCGCTCACGACGAACGCGCCGTCCGTGAGCACGCGGACGGCCTGACCACCGGGCGTCGTCAAGTTCGCTTGGTAAGGATTGTTGACCAATTTCAGCGCGGTCGTGCGCCCGAAGTCACTGTCCGGCGACGGCGCGAAACCAGGAGAGAAGGCGGCGTTCGGCGCGAGCTCGACCAGCGAGCGATCGCCCTCCACCGCCCAGCGTGACACCCCGCTCGCGGTCCGGAAGAGCAAGCTCCCTGACGGTTCACGCCGAACCACCAGCGCGCCGTCGAACGGCTGGCCACTGAACAGCGCGGTGGGCACCGGGACCGCTTCGTCGCGATCCGATCGTCGGTACCGGAGCGGCTCGAGCCAGGCGACGACGCCCTCGCTCGGCTCGTCCACGTACTCCGCGCCCGAGGACACCGCGGCCGATCCCACGTCGACGAGCGCCTGCCCGTCCCACCGGACGATCTTCGCCTGCCCGCTCAATCCCTCGTGCAGCACGAGCCGGTCCGCCGTCGCCCCCCGCCCGAGGAGCGCCGCGCTCCTCGGTGTCTCGATCACCTGGCCGGCGGCCACGTCGGCGATGAACACCGTGGGCCGATCGTTCGGGAACTCGCTCCGGTAGAGGAGGGCCGCCGCTGCGCCCAAGGGCACGATCGCCGGCGGCAGGCGCGCCTCGCTCGTCCGCGCGATCAGCGTCGCCGGACAGGCGAGCGCCTCGACCGTCCCGTCGGGCCGCACCGCGAACACGAGCGGGGCGCCCGGGGGCAGGTCGGCCTCGTCCGATCCGACGCGATCCCGATCGTAGAGGGCCACCACGACCGAGCCGTCGTCGAGCGTCACCTGCCGCGTCGCGCGCGGCATCGTGCGACGAGGGGCCGAGAGCACCGTCACCGTGCCCGGCGCGAAGGCCGCGGCCATCTCCTCGTCGGCCGCTCGGGCCGGGGGCAGCCCCGAGAGCGGCGGGATCTTCTGCTGCTCGCACGCGACGAGGAGCAACGCGGCGAGGGCCCAGCGCCGCACGCGAGGCGAACGTCGAGGCGCCTTCATGGCTCGTCTCCTCCGCGGCGCGAGCGTTCGGGGGCGAGCTGCGCGACCGTCGCGGCGATCGGCGTGATGGGCAGGGCCACCTCTGCGCGCCCGTAGACGAGCTGGAAGCCGATCACGTGCGCGTTCGGGATGGGCAGGAGCACCGCCGCGTCGGGGACGTTGAACGCGTAGGCCACGCGCGCCGACACGAGGCGCGTCGTCAGACCCACCATCGCCTCCGCGCTCCCCGTCCACGCTTCGCTGCGCTGGAACGCCGTCCCGCGCACCCCGAAGCCGAACGCCACGTCCTCGTCGCCGAACGATCGCCCGCAGCCCACGTCGACCATCCGCAACGTCGCCTTCGGCGCCGCCTGCGGCACCACCCGCGCGTACGCTCCGGAGCCCAGGATGTCCTCGAACGCGAGCGGGAGCTGGACGATCGCCCCGGGGGAGGGAGCGTCACTCGGCGGCACGCCCGCGGCCAGCGCCTCGGCTCGCCTCCGCAGCGCGGCGTAGCGATCCGCGTAGGGATCGACCCCACGCGCGAAGAAGTCCACCCCGATCGACGGAATACCCCGGAGCTCCTCCAGCTTCTCGCGCACCCAGCGCTCGGGTCGGAGCTGGCCGCGCAGCGCCGCCAGGCGCGTCGTCGCGTCGTCCCCGAGCTGCTCCCGCACCTTCGCGAAGGTGCCCCCGAGCACCACGCCCTCCCGATGCGTGAGGCTGGCGAAGAAGGACGTCGAGCTCTGGCGCTTGCCCACCCCGGCCTGCGTCTGCGCGAGGTTGGGCGGCGCCCCGGGGCGATAGGTGTAGGGCGTCGCCGAGGGGCTGAAGCGTCCTTGCGCATCGAGCCCGGTGAACCCCATCTCCGCCATGCCGCCCGCCGAGAGCTGGTAGCCCTGGCTGGCGAGGGCCAGGTAGTAGACGGCCTGCGCGTTGTTCGCCGCATATCCGTCGAGGCTCTTCATGAAATTCGGCCACGACGAGACCCCGACGTTCTCGGCCTGGAGCCCGAACGACAACGCGAGCTTCGACGGTCGTCCGAAGCCACCCCCCATCGACAACGACAGACGGTTCAACCCCGCGTCGACCCGCTCGCCGCCCGCGAACTGGATCGTCGCGCTGGCGTGCCCCGCGCGGTGACCGCGAAGTGCCACGGCGTCTCGTCCAGGCGGAGCTGCGTCACCATCACGTGCTGATGCATCCGCATCGCGTCGACGCTGCGCATCGCCAGATCGCGCACCTCCGGGCCGTAGTAGACCTCGGCGCGCGCCTCCTGCGCGGCCAAGGAACAGCACGCCACGACCGCCGCCACGACCGCCAGCGATCTCTGACCGTAGCTCCGCATGGTAGCACGCCTATCGCGAGAGCTGGCTGCGGCGCAACGGCCGAACGGTCTCCCCGTCTCCCCGATGACGAAAGGCACTCTCGCCACGCGGGTGCCTCTCCGAGTTGCCTGGGAGATCGGTAGCGCAACTGTCCCAGCTCTCCCTTCTCCCGCTGCACCTCCGCGATCAGCTCGCCGACCGCTCGGCCCGCGGCGTCGCGCGCCACCAGCACCTTGTCGGCGCGCAGCTCGACGGACGCGAGCGCGGAGTCACCGAGCTAGAGCGGTCCGTCGTCCGGGACGCTGAGGCCGCCCTCGGCGCGCAGCGCCCACGGCCGGGTACGGCGTCGAAGCGCGCCGCGACCGCCTCGTGCTCCGTGCTCGGCATGCGGCGCGCCAAGCACGCAGAGTGCCAGCGCGACGGAAGGGAAATATCACTGTCGCGTGGCGCGGGTGGACACGTGCGTCCACTCGACGGGTGGACGGCGAGCGCCGCCTGAGATCACCGACGGCGCGTTGACCGCGGGAAGAGCGCCGGCGCCACCAGCACCTTGTCGGCGCGCAGCTCGACGGGCGTGAGCGCGGAGTCTCCGAGCTCGAGCGAGCCGTCGTCGGGGACGATGAGTCCACCCTGCGCGCAGAGCGTCCACGCCCCAGGCACGGCGTCGAAGAGCGCCGCGACCGCCTCGTGCTCCGTGCTCGGCATGCGGCGCGCCAAAGCACGCGGAGTGCCAGCGCGACGGA
>JADLFU010000282.1 GCA_020849655.1 Polyangiaceae bacterium
GGGTCGATGACGATGGTCTTCACCGGCAACGAGGTGAGGTCGAGCCGACGACGGCCGCCTCCAGACCTGCGAACAGGCGGGTCTTTGGCGGGCGGTGCGTCCGGGTCTGTCGCCGGAGGCCCAGCTGCCGGCGTCGGACCGCCTGTCAGGTCGTCCGTCGGCTCGGGGTCGTTGTCCACGACCGCCTTGAACGCGAGTGACTCGAGAACGGCTTCGAGAGCGGCTTGCTGTTCGGCGCTCGCGACGCGCTCGGGGCAGTTGGGGATGCTCTTCTCGTACAGCGCGCGAAAACGCGTCACGTCGGCGTTGGCGGCGTCGAGCTCCTTATGTACTTCGGCCAGCATCATCGTCAGTTCGGCGTTGTCGGCGAGCAGCCGCTCGACCTGACCGTTGGACGCGGCGAGCTTCGCCTCCAACGTCTCGATCTCCGCTCGTCGCGTGCCGTTGCTCACGGCCGCTCCCTACCAACCGGCGATCTGCTCGCGCACTACAAATCGCGTGGGCTCACATATGATCACGAGGGATCACAGGTGGTCACCTATGGCCCCCGCGAGCAGGCGCTGCGGCTCAAGCGCTCGCAGCTGCGTGCTCACGCACGACCTGACGCGCACGGCGCAGCAGCGCGGTGTCGACGCCCTCGAAGAGAGCATCGAGCTCGCGTCGGGAGATGGAAACCCGTGCGCACCCTGGAGGAACGGCCAACGGGATACGGAAGACACCGCGATCGAGCCGCTTGTACACCAGGCAATACCCGCGGCGGTCGTGCCACAGAATCTTCACGTGGGTGCGGCAGCGATTGTGAAACACGAAGACCGCCTCTCCACGAGGGTCATGCCCCAATACCTCGCGCACGATGCCGGCGAGGCGGTCGAACGACAGCCGCAGATTGACGGGCGTCGTCGCGACGTAGATCGTCTCCGGGAGCCGGATCACTTGGCCGCCCCCAGGAGGGCGGCGAGGGTGGCGCGAAGGTGAGCGAGATCGAGATCGCTCGAGGCGTACACGCTCAGCTCGCCACGATGCGTGTGGAGCTTCCACGCGAGGAGCGGACTGCCGGTCGACTCCGCCTGACCGCTGTCGCTCTCGACGATGCGCACGGGTAGCAGCTCGACGCCGTCGCCGTCCGTTGCGCTCGCGACGTCTGCGTCGCGCCCGAGTCGCCAAGCCCACCAGCGGAGCGTCCCCTCGACCACGCCGTTGCTCGCGGCGAACGCCGCCGCTGGCTGTCCGCTCCGCCTCCACGCGGCCACCAGCCGACGCCACTGCGCTCGACTCCGCCGTCCTGTCGCTTGTTCGCTTGCCATGCGGGCGCGCGTACCCCGCAAAGCGCCGCGCCGGCATGCCGTTCCCCGACGTGCTCCGTCGTACGCCTGCCGGTGGCGGGGTCGGTGGCGGGGTCGGTGGCGGGAGCAGGGTCGGGGTCGGGGTCGGTGGCGGGGTCAGGGTCGGTGGCGGGAGCAGGGTCGGTGGCGGGAGCAGGGTCGGTGGCGGGAGCGGGGTCGGTGGCGGGAGCAGGGTCGGTGGCGGGGTCAGGGTCGGTGGCGGGAGCAGGGTCGGTGGCGGGAGCAGGGTCGGGGTCGGGGTCGGGGTCGGGCGTGGAGCGCGCCCGTGGCGCAACGACTACCGGGCGAAACCGAAGAGGCGGCCGCCGAGGCGGTCGAGGTGGCTGTCCACCGACTTCGCCGTCGCGTCGTCGATGTAGCCCCACGCTGCCGCGAGTTGCACGCCCGCGCGAGTCTCCGTGAGAGACCCTCGCGCCGTCGCCAACCGCGCACGTCGGTTACCGGCGTCGCTGCCGAGCGCCTCGGCGAGGTTCAACACCACGCTGTTCATCGCGCGCCGAATCTGGTCGGCCAGCGCCTTGTCGTGGCGACCCACCCGCTCGACCACCGGCCGAACCGCCGTCGTCACCTGACTAGGCTAAGTGGGTCTGCTTCTTGTCACCGGACGCGGCCGCGGATGGTGTGGCGTCGAGCCCAAGATCCACCAGCTTTGTGTCGCCCATGGCCGCGAGCTGGCGCACCCCCAGCCGCAGTCCTGTCGCATCCGCTGGGACCTCGAAGACCGCCCAGAACTCCTTCGCCAGGCTCGACGGCATCGCTTCGAGGCCGATCGTCTTCTTTCCGTTCGGAACGTAAAAGGCCTGGTCGTCGAGCGACTCGAATTCGCGTCCCGACGAATCGGCGATCTTCAAGCCCCCGAGCACACGCTCCTCCTTCTTCGTCTTGTTTGTGACCTTGAAGGACACCTGGATGAACTTGCCGCCCTCGCTCTTCTTGGATTCCTGGAACGGGTTATTGGACTTTGCGACCTTTCCGAGGTCTTTCGCCGAGAGCACGACCCAGTCCGAGTCGTCAAACGACACGGTGTCGCCGATCTTCGGCAACTTCTCAGGGGCCTTGGCTTTCGCCCCGCCAACATTCTCCCCGCTGCCTGCGTTGCCAGGCTCGTGACTGCCTGCAGACTTACTTTGGCTGGTGCCTTCTGCGCCACCCTTGCAGGCTAGCAGTGCGCCGAGCACGAAGACAATTCCGCCAAAAACATGCGCCTGGTCCGACCTCATCCAACCACCGATCATGTGTCTCTCCTTGTGCGGGCGAGCCCGCGATTGATGACGGCACTTCACACCAAGGGGGCTATCCGCGTCACTTCGACGCCCCTCCCCTCAACCCCCGCAAGGCCCCGCGCTCGCGGTGACCGGCCCAACCCCAACCCCCGAGTTCCCCCCAGCCTCGTCGGTCAACGTCCCCGAATACCCCGTCGTGATCAAATACTGCGAGATCGTCGAAGCATCCACCGCCCACACCTTCACCGGCGTGAACGCACCCGTGTACCGCGCCGTCTTCGAGAACCTCGTCGGGCCCAGGAAGATCGGCGCTGCGTCCCACCCCGCTTGGCCGGCATACCCAGAGAGCCGGCCAATCGACGCGTTGGAGTTCGCCGCCAAGCTGACGTTGATCGCGTCGCTCGCGGCGGCTTGTCCGTCCAGGTAGATGGTGAGGGTCGCGCCCTGTCGCACGCAGGCGACGTGGTGCCACAGCGTGTCGTTCACGGCAGCCGTGCGGATCGACGGATTGCCCGAGCCAGGCCCGCACGGGCAAGTGTCGTTGTAGGTCCCGCAGTAGAACTGCTTGGTCGGCGTCTCGAAGCCCGTGCGGAACCCGTGGGCCGCGTAGCTCTCGTTCATGTGGTAGATGGCTTGCCCGTTGGCGTATTCGTTGTGGGGCTTGGCCCAGAACTCCACGGTGAAGTCGCTCGTGCCGATGCTCATGCCAGCCGCGGGCGTCGAGATTCGAGCGCTGGGGCCGCCGAGCTTGATGCCCTGGCATGGCGCCGGCGCGCAGTCGCCAGCGGTGCAGATGGTGCCGGCCGAGCACGCTGCCTGCACTTGCCACTGGCCGTCCGTGCCGCACAGGCGAGGCGTCGCACCCGAGCAGTCCTTCGCACCGGGCAGGCAGACCCCACACAGGCCGTTCCCGGTGCAAACGCCCGATGCCCCGCACGGGGTTCCCGGGTCGGCGGGCAAGGTCGACTCTTGCGTCCCGTTGCATGCGGGGACGACGCACGGGTCGGTGTCGTCGACCGGCAGCTCGCCCGGGCTGGCCGAGAAGGTCTCCGCGCCGCCCACGCAGACCGGTTGCTTGCAGTCCGCGGGCGCGTTCGCCACGCCCGGTGTGGGAGTCGCGTCGGGCAGGTTCGTTGAGGTGCACTGGCCCAGCAGGCAACTGTCGTCGGTGCAGGGGTTGCCATCGGCGCACTCGCTGTCGAGCACGCAGCCTCCCCCACACTGCGCGGCGGTGTAGCCGGTGTCGATGGACCAGGCTGTGCCGGTGAGCACGCCGTCGTTGCCGTTGGTCGACGCGTCGGCCAGCGTGGTCCCCACCCCGTCGTCGAGGTGATAGAGGGCGACCGTGCTCGCGTCGGGTGTGAAGCGTCGCGCTGGCACGAAGTCGCCGGCGTAACGCTCGCCCGTGGACAACCGAATCTCGTCGACGTGCACCGTGCCCGTGTGCACGAACCCTGGGCTCCTGCCCACGTAGAGCGGCGACGGCGGGTAGAGGTAAGAGACCGGGGCCGAGTGCGTCCCCGCGAACACGCCGTCGACGTAGAGCACGAGCGTCATCGTGCCGCCCGAGATCGTGCGCACGCCTGCGATGTGGTGCCACTGGCCGTCGTCGCACGTGGGCACCCCCGAGCTTCCAAGGAACGCTACCTGATTCGGGGCAGAATTGGTGAACAGGTACCACTGGGTGTTCTCGCAGCCCATGCCGAAGTGGCCCTGGTAGGTGCCGCTGCCGAAGGAGCCCAAGATCGGCCCGAAGAAGCCAGGCTCGGCGCGCGTCCACAACTCGTAGGTGGCGGCCCCCGCGCCGGAGAGTCCCGACGGCGTCGTGCTCGTCTGCCCGAACGAGCCGGTAGGCAGGTCGAGCCATCGCCGGAGTTCGCACGCCTCACAGCCGTCGCATTTCGCGCTGTTGGTGTCGTCGCACGCCTCGCCCGGCTCGACCGTGCCGTTCCCACACGCGGGCCCCGTACCTCCGCTGCCACCTGTGCCACCGCCCGTTCCGCCCGTTCCGCCCGTTCCGCTCGAGCCTGCGATGCCCGCCGTCCCCCCGCTCCCGCTCACTCCGCCCCCCGCAGCCCCCCCACCGCTCCCACCGACCCCTCCCGCGCCGCTCCCTGCGTTGCCCGTTCCGGCGAGCCCGCCGCTGCCAGCGCCGGTGCCGCCGCCCGATGCCGCACCAGCGCCGGCGCTTCCCCCCTTGCCGGCCCCGGCGCCCGAACCGCCCCCTGTGCCGGCATCTCCGCTCCCCGCTCCGCCGCCCTGGCCGCCGCCTCCAGGTGCGCCTCCCTGCGCTGCGCCTCCCTGCGCTGCGCCTCCCTGCGCTGCGCCTCCCTGGACTGCGCCACCAGTACCCGACGCGCCTCCGCCGCCAAACCCAGACCCCGAGGTGCCCGCCGCACCAGCAACGTTGGCCTTTCCGGCAGCGCCTCCGACGGAAGATGGGGCGCCGCTCGCGGCGGCGGCACCGCTGCTCCCCCCCTGCGGTTGCACGGCGCCGCCGCTCCCCGCGCACCCGACGGCGAGGGCGCACGCGCCCCCGTCGTCGCTCGAAGAGCAGCCCGCGGCAACGATGGCACCGAAGATGCTGAGGGTGGCGGCTGAGACGAATTTCATCGCGCAGCCATCCTACAAGTCTCGGGCCGCGCTCGTTTGCGCGCGTTTCGGCGGCATCGACGTCTGCCGCGAGCTCGGCTTGCGCATGAATTGTACAAATCGATCCATGCAGCCCGTTCTGCGGGGCTTGCCTCCCGCTCGGCGCCAGGCCACGACGCGCGCGATGCGGGCCCAGCAACGACGGCTTGCGAGTTGGCTCTGCGCGGTGGTCGCGCTCGTCGGTTGCTCGTTGACGGCCCCCGACGACTCAGCGCTCACGGGGGCGCCGCCGCTACCAGCAGTGCCGTCGAGCGGCTCGTGCGGGATTGGCACGAAGCGCTGTGGCCAATCGTGCGTGGCGATCGACGCCCCCGCCACGGGGTGTGGCGGCGCCGCGTGCGCGCCCTGCGCGTTCGCGCACGCTCAGCCGCTCTGCATCGGCGGCGCCTGCGCGATGGGCCCCTGCGCGAATGGGTTCGCAGACTGCGATCGCGATCCGTCGAACGGGTGCGAAGTCGACCTCCGGCGCGACGCGGGACGCTGCGGGTCGTGCCTCACGGCTTGCACGTTCACGTCGCCGCTGTGCGAGGACGGCGCGTGCACGCCGCGGTGCAAGGCGGTGAAGCTGCTCGAGAGCGGCGCGCGCGCGGCAACGAAGGTGGGCGTCGCCATCGACGGCGACTTCACGCTCGAGCTGTGGCTTCGGTGGCACGGAGACTTCGAAGCCTCGGCGGCGGGCGCGGTCTTCGCGACGACCGAGGCCCTGCCGACGGACGGCCTGGTGTTGGGGTGCAGCACCGAGGCAGGGGGACAGTGCACCGTTCGCATCGTGGGCGGCCCTGGCACGGTCGCTCCGGAGGTCTTGATCGTCGCCGTGCCAACCGGCGGCTGGCACCACCTCGCGTTTCAGCGCGCCGGCGGCGAGCTCACGGCCTTCGTCGACGGCGCGCCCGGTCCGAGCGTTCCGTCGGGGACGAAGCTCACCGCGACGAGCGGTGTGGCGCTCGGGCGCACGAGCCAGGTTCCACCGCGCCTCGCGGCGCCCGTCTCCATTGGGCCCGTGCGGCTGTCGACCATCGCGCGCTACGCAGGCTCGTTCACGCCGCGCCGCTACCTTCCGTCTGACGCGTCGACGGCGCTTTCGTGGCTGTCTTCCGGGGCCTTCGACGGTTCGACCTTGAACGACGAGTCGGGTCACTCGCTGGACGCCGCAGTCGGTGCCCCTGGCCTCATGACGTTGGACCCGCTCTCTCCGTGCGCACCATGACCCTTCGATCCATTGCGTTGTCCCTCTTCTCGTGCTGCGCGCTCGCGCTCGCGTGCTCATCGGACGACGCCAGCGACGCGGGCGCTGGTGTGTCGGCGACGGCCTGTGCGCCAGGAACCAAGCGATGCGGGGCAGATTGTGTGTCGGCTTCGCTGGCTGTCACGGGCTGCGCCGCGACGTCTTGCTCACCGTGCGCGCTCCCGCGGGCATCGGCGGTCTGCGGCACCGATGGTCTGTGCAAAGTGAGCGCGTGCGAGAACGCGCGAGGAGACTGCAACGGCGACCCCGCAGACGGCTGCGAGACCGATCTGACGTCCACGTCGACGCACTGCGGAGCCTGCGGGGTCTCGTGCGGAGCCGGCGCGTGCAAGGAGGGCGCGTGCGTCGACGCGGCCGTCATCCAGACGGCCGCGTGGCTCGATGGCCAAGCCGGCGGCTTCTGTCACGCGCCGGCGGGCGCGCTGATGAACCTGTGTGGCGACGTCGAGTTTTGCGCCGACATGGGCGTGCTTCGCGCGCACGCGGGCGGCCTCGAGCTCGACGTGGGCTTCGACTGGGACGGCGTCGACACCGACGGCAACATCGTCGACGTCGGCGGCGATTGCGACAACCAGCGAGTCTCGCTGCGCATCGAGAAGGACGACGCGGGCGGGGTGCTGCTGCGCGCCAACGGGCCCCAGAAGGGAGGCGGCCTGGCCGTGCCAATCCTGGCAGGCCGACACCTCGTCGGCTACCGCGTCGACGAGGCCAGCTCGGCGTTGTTCCTCGACGGTCGCAAGGTGGCCGAAGGCCCGGGCGCAGGGGCGACGCCGAACCTCGTCGACAAGTGTGGGCCGGGCTTCGTGCTCGGTCACCGCATCTCGTACTGGTGGGAAGACACGGACCCGAAGTCGGTCTACTACCTTCGCTTCGCGCCGTTTTTCGCACACCTGCGCGACGGCGCGGGGCCGACGGGCGCGTGGACCTTGGCTGGTGCGACGTCGCCGGGCCAGGGCACCGTCGCGTTCTTCGACGCTGCCGGCGCGAATGGTTCGCTGTGGACGCCGAAGGTGGGCGCGCAGGCGGGCGTCGGAAAGAACGGCTCGACGTGGGTCACGGACACCCGCAGCAGCTGCCTGAACCCGACTCCGTGACGGCGGCGAGATAAGAAGCGGCCGCCGACCGCCGCGCTCCCTCCACCGCGCACCGGCGCCGCCTCGATGCGGGCACCCGCGAGGTGCAGCCAAACGGTGGCTCCCGTCGCGATCAGCGCGGCGCCGAGGAACAAATCTGCGGCGAGGTAGTCTCGGCGCATCGCGCGCACGTCGTCGCTGCTGCATCGCGGCGCGCACGACGCCCGCATGGTCGCTTCCTTCTCGCGGCCCGCCACGCCGAACCACGCAAACCCGCCGACCGCGGCGGCCGCCGCGCCGCTGGTGACCCAAAGAGGCCATGTCGGACGCGACGAGGATGGGTTGGGGGCCCGGAGCACTGGCGGCGCGACGACGACCGGTGGCGCCACCGACGTGACAGCGCCGCTCGGCATCACGAGGGTGATGCGACGCCGCTTTTGTCCCTCGCGGAGCACGACGCGTTGCTCGGCGTGACGGCCATCGCCGAAGTCTGCCCGAAACGTGTGGGTCCCTGGCTCGAGCGGCAGCCCGGCGCCACCCAAGCGAGTCGTCACGTCGACGCCATCGACGGTGATCACGGCCTGCGCCGGCGCGCCCGCGGCGTCTTCGGCTTCTATCAAGACCGACGGGATGATCTCGTCGAGCTCGGGCACCCACCTGAGGCACTCGCCGCGCACCATGTCGGGGCAGCCGGACTGTGCGCAGCGCACGGCGGCGTCCCGCGCCGACGTGAGCTCGCCCTTCTGGCGGTGTCGCTGGGTGTCTGCGTGCGCGACGATGCAGGCGCGCTTGACGTCGTCGTCTCCGCCGTGGCCGACCGACGCCGCGAGCAAGACGAACACGCCCGCGAGCCCCGACACCCCACGCTTCAAAGGCACTCCGGTCGGAACGTGCGGATTCCGCTCGCGTCGACGACCCACGGCGGCGAACACGCCGGGGCAGGCGCGCTCGCCGCTGCACGCGCAGGGCGGGGGCGCGGTGGGAGGGCGCGGGAGGCGGAAGACGCGGCCGCAGGCGCGGGTGGCGCCTCATCGGCGGTGCGAGCCGGCTGCGCCGCGGAGGGCAACGCCGTCGGCGGCGCGACCTGCGCAACCGGACTCGCTGGGGCCGCGGGGGGCGACGCAGACTCGGGCGCGCGAGCGCGAACGCCCAGCCAGAAGCTGCCTGCCGTCAGCGTCGCGACGACGAGCGCAAGCGCGACGGCCCCCGGCGAACGCTCGGCGACGCGCGACACCGAACCGGCGGTCGCCGGGATGGGGGGAGGCAGCGGTCGGTCGGCGGGGCGCGTCGGCGCCGTCGTGTCGTCCGAGTGGGACTGGATCGAGGCGCGCTCGATCTCCGCGAGTCGCGCCGAACGTTCGCGGAGCACCTCGCCCCCCGCGTCGCGCACCCAGGTCGCCACCTCGCTCGCCGACGCCTGGGAACAAGCATCGCCAACCGCGTCGGCCATCTCTCGCGCGGTGGCGAAGCGCTCGGCGGGCGACGCTGCGAGCGCGCGCCTCAGCACGCGATCGAGCGCTGCATCGCCGACCGAGCCCAACGCCGCTGCGGGCAACCGCACGCGATCATCCTCGCCCGTCGCCGGGAAAAGGCGTCGTCCCGCGAGCAGCTCCCACAGCGTGACGCCTGCTGCATACACGTCTGCGCGGCGGTCGACCTCGGCGCGCCCGAGCTGCTCTGGCGCCATGTACCCCAGCTTGCCTTTGAGCTCGCCGTGTCGTGTCGCCTGCGCTCGCAGCGTCGCCTTCGCGACGCCGAAGTCGAGCAACCGTGCGACGCCATCGACGCCGACCATGACGTTGTGCGGTGAGACGTCTCGGTGCACGATGCAAAGAGGCGCCCCTGACTCGTGCGTCGCCTCGTGAGCCGCGTGCAGACCTTCGAGCATCGAGCACGCGATCGCCGAAGCGACCGCACTCGTGGGCCTGACGTCCCCACACGCGAGCTCGGCGAGCGACAGGCCGTGCACGTACTCGAGCACGAGCAACAGCTCGCCCGCCTCGTGGAGCACGTCGGTGACCGCCACCACGTTGGGGTGGTGCAACCGCGAGACGAGCCGCGCCTCGTCGAGCAACATGGCCACGAAGTCGGGGTCGTGCGCGTACTGCGGGTGCAGCCGCTTGACGACGACCGTTCGCCCGAAGCCTCCCGGTGCCGAGTGCCGCGCGAGATGGAGCGTGGCCATCCCGCCGGTGGCGAAGGGCTCGTAGAGCCTGTACTGGCCGATCTGATGCGCGAGTGCGACCACGTTCGTTCTGACTCTCTCCCGCGAGCGCGAGTGTAACAGCCCGAATGCCGATCGTCGCAAGCGTCAGCCGTCGCGTTTCCTGGGCCGCGGAAGCCCGTGCGTCTCGATGCGGTAGAGCAGCATGCGCCGCGAGATCCCGAGCTTTTCGGCGGCTCGCGTCTGGTTCCCGTTGCACGCCGCGAGCGCCTGCACGAGCAAGCTGCGCTCGGCGACCGCGAGGTCGTCGCGCAGCCGCCTGTCGCCCGCATCGTCGTCTCCTGGCGCCGCGGGCGGTCGAACGGCCGCGGGGAAGTGGGTAGCTCGAATGGGCCCCTCGCCGCAGAGGAGCACGGCGCACTCGATCGCGTTGCGAAGCTCACGAATGTTGCCCGGCCACGGCTGCCGCTCGAGCCAGGCAATCGCAGGGGGCGCGAGCGACGGCGGCGCGCGGCCGAGGCGCGCGGCGGCCTCGCCGACGAAGCGCGTGGCAAGCCCTGATATCTCGGAAACGCGCTCGCGCAGCGGGGGCACTCGCACCGTCACACCCGCCAACCTGTAGAGCAAATCCGCGCGGAAGCTGCCGGCGCCGACCATCGAGCCCAGGTCCCGGTTCGTCGCCGACACGAAGCGTACGTCGATCGGACGAGGCTGCGTCCCGCCGAGGCGCGTCACCTCTCGCGCCTCGATCGCGCGGAGCAACTTCGCCTGCGTCGGCAGAGGCACGTCGCCGATCTCGTCCAGCAGCACGGTGCCGCCCTGTGCGCCCTCCAGCAGCCCGCGCTTCATGCCGTGGGCGCCCGTGAACGCCCCCTTTTCGTAGCCGAAGAGCTCGCTCTCGAGCAGAGCCTCGGGCAGCGCGGCGCAGTTGATGCGCACGAGCGGCGCCGCGGCGCGGGGTGAGCTGCGATGCAGGCGCTCGGCGAGGACCTCCTTTCCGACGCCTGTTTCGCCGAGCAAGAGCACGCCGATTTGACCGCGAGCCACGAGATCGATCAGGCGGTTCACGCGCGACATCGCGTCTGCGTCTGCCCCTGCGGCGGACGCGGCAGCGACCGCGGGCGCCGCGCGCTGGAGGATGAGCAGCGCCGCCCCCACCTCGACGACCGACGTGCCGCCGATCTCGACGCGCTCGCCTCTGCGCAGCGTTCGACCATCGACGCGCGTGCCGTTGTGGCTGCCGAGGTCTTCGACGATAACTGCTTCCCCGATGTGGAGCGCGGCATGTCGGCGCGACACCGACGCGTGATCGATGCGCGCGTCGCACTCGGACCCTCGCCCGACGCGAACGACACCGGACGCCGGCAGCGCGATCGTCGCGAGCCCGCCGTCCCACATCGCCACGACGCGATCGGTGGGCGCTCCGTCCGTATGCGAGCGCGTTCGGGCGTCGTCGTGGGGGCGCGGCATGGGAACTCGCACGATACATCGTCGCGGAGATATGACCAGAAGTTGTGGATCGGCCCGAGCTGAAGAAGCGGCGTACCCTTCCGGTAGCAGCAACCACCAAGCCGCCCCTGGCAGGGCGGGGAAAGGCACGCCGATGTTGAAGGTAGTCGAGA
>JADLFU010000283.1 GCA_020849655.1 Polyangiaceae bacterium
AGGAGATGTCGGTGATCACCGTGGCGCGCGTGTAGAGGGGCTCGTGCAGGAAGAGCGACAGCCCCTCCAGCAACGTCGCCATCGCCCTCGGATGCGCCCCCGACGCCGGGGGCACGATCGCCTTGCCAATGTCCCTCGAGCCCTGCGTGATCAGCATCCGCGTCCGCGTCGACTCCGCCGACACTCTCACCAACGTGTTCATGGTTCCCGGAGACGGGCGCGCAGCGACCGGCGACGTCGAGAGTCTTGCAGGGTCATGGGGCCACCAGGCTCGGGCTCCGAGCCCGGCACCGGCCTCCCGCCTTCTCCGATCTGATCTCTCTCCTCGCGCCGCCAGGCGCGCACCAGGGCATCGTTCACGAGCGTGGCCGACAGGTAGCTCGGCGCAAATCCCGAAGGGCAGCACGGATCGAGCGAACCACATCGTCGCGAACTCCGTCGTGGGCGCGGACATCTTCAGCCACGCTTCAACTCCGCGCCGCCAGGCGCGGAGCTGAGCGTCGTTCACGAGCGCGGCCGACACGTGCGTCGGCACAGCCCCGGCTGGCGACATCGCCGCGAGGCCGCCATCGTTAACGCCGACGTGCGCGCCGGTGCGACGGGACCTTGTCGCGCGCAGCCGCCGGCGCAGGCACTGCCGCGTCGAGCTTCGGTTTCAGCCGCGGACGGTACGAATCACCTTCGATCACGAAGTCGTCGCGGCGTTCTTGAAGCGGTCGACCGCGCTCTGCGCGAGCGGCACGTCGTCGAGCATCGCGAGCCACTCCGCGGTGTCGCGGTTGCTCGTCACGATCATCGAGCCGCGATCGTCTCCGGGAGCCGGATCAGTTTGCCTCCCCCAGGAGCGCGACGACGGTGGCGCGAAGGTGAGCGAGATCGAGATGCCGCGATGTCTGGCCCACGCATCCCCCCATGTTGTCTCCTACGACGGTGGCGCGCCCGGCCACCGGCCGGGCGTCCGCGAGGTTGAGTGACTGAGGTGGCCACATGCTGCCGTGATTTTGCGCGTAGCGCCCCCGTCTCCGGCTGTGGCGCGTCTATTGCTGCCGAACTGGCCGATGACCAAGTCCCTGTTGCCCCGCGGCGGAGTGCTCCCACTTGTCATCGCGCTGCTTTGCCTTTCGCCCGCTGTTGGATCGGCGCACGGAGACGGCCCGGCGCGAGAGCCACCTCCCGCGAAGGAACAGCCTCCTGCAAAGGAATCGTCTCCCATGAAGGAGCCAACCTCCCACGACGTCGGCGGGCGGGTAACACCCGTCACGCCCCGCCAGGGGGGATGTGGGTGTGACGTTCCCGGCGGAGAGGCGCCTCCCGGGCTCCTCGCGGGGGCCCTGCTGCCGTTGCTCGTGCTGGGCAGGGTCGGAAGGCGGCGTCGCTGTTGGTCCTAGATGCGCCGCTGAGCTGCCCGCGCGAGCACTGGCCACTGTCTGGGAGCCTGCGGCGGCGCGAGGCGCGGTCGTGGGCGAGGCATTCGGCTGATGTCGCCGTCACGCTCGAGCACGACGGACTTCAGGTTGTCGTAGAGCAGCGCGCGCGTAACACCTCCGAAGGCCTCGAACGCCGCTTCGTGGCAGCGCATGAAGCTCTCGATTGTCTGGTCGAGGACGTAGCGCGCGAAGATGGCGCGCGAGTGTGACAACACCATCACGAAGCACGACAACGGGCGACGCGTGTTGCCGATCTGGACGGTGCCGAAGTGGCCCCAGTCGACCTGTCCCTGCTCGCCTGGCAGCGCGCTGAGACGGAAGAACGCCTCGCGAGAGACTGGGCGCGCCGTGCGGACATACCGACGCAGCGGGAACACGGTGCCCTGGTAGCCGCGCAGCTGAATCATCTCCAGCAGCCGCGTCGACCTCAAGCGCGGATACTCCTCGAGCTTCGCGCGGATGAAGTCCTTGTACGGGTCGAGGCTCGAGGCCCTGGCGCGGTACGCGACGTTGACGAAGCTCGCGGTCTCGACGGCGCGCTCGACCGTGTCGCGATGGACGCCGAGCTCGGCGGCGATGGTGCCCAGCTTCCAGTGCTCGGCGAAGAACGGACGGCGGATCCTGGAGCGGAATTCCTGGTCGATCATCGCGCCACCTCGAAGAGCACGAGCTGGCGGAGCTCGGCGAAGTCGCCGACGCCGCCGAGGTCGCGATGCCGCCTACGCTTACCGAGGTTGGGGACCCAGTCGAGAGTGTAGAGGGGGCCGCCGAAGTCGGCGAACGCTTCGCGATAGAGGCTCGTGTCGGACGCCCCATCCTTCTCGGCCGCACAGAGCGCAGCGCGCACCTGCGTGCCCTGCCACAGCGCCACGGCTTCGAGCAGCGTCGCCAACGCTCGCGGGTGCGCCGTCGGCGCCAGGCGCGCCTTCAAGATCGTCTCGCTGGGCCCCGCCATCGCGATCACCCGCGTCGTTTGCTTCTCCGGCGCGATCGCCATCCAAATGTCCGTCATCGCTCGTCTCCTCGACCGCGGGCGTCGTCACCTCCGTGATGACGGGCGCCGCGGGCGGAGACACCTTCTCGGAAGGGGCCACTTCTCGACTTCCGTTGTCCGTCTCGACTTTGCGTCGAGCTCGGTAAGCGCGGTTTCGAGCAGACGTGACTCGCCGCGCGGGCCGTCGCAACCAGTACCTGCGCTTCGCCTCGCGCCGTCGCGCGTGACGCTGGAGGTCTCGGCACGCAGGGCCGCAGTACCAGTGCCCCCGGTCACCCGTCCGGCAGATCAGGACGATCTGCCGACAGCAGTCTCGAACGCATTGAAAGATCCGAAGATCGTTCACGCCGATGCCGATGCCAAAAACTGGGCCGACGGAGGCGTGCGACAACGATGCCGTCGAACGCGTCCACGCGCGGCGACCCGAGGGTCTGGCGCTTGTACCTCCAGGCCCTTCTCTTTTCACGTGCCGACATCGTCGCGCTGCGCTCGCCCGTCGGGCAAATATGGCGCCGAGCGCGGGGCTGCTCAGATCTGCGCGCTTCTTGGCGCTCGTTAACAGCCGAGAGACCGGCCTCGAAAAGCCCTTGTCGATCGCGTGGCCTTCTGTCCCAAGCCATGATCCCTCAAGCCGACGCCCCCCATCGCGACTCTCTGTGACGCACTCTGCCATGCTCACGCCGCCCTCGCGACCGCGAGTTCCGTCGTCGATCCTGATCGAACCGACGCCGACAGGAAGTTCTTCGACGAGCAAGCCAAAGCGGTCGATGCGCACCTCGTCGCGATCGAGGCGTCGGAAGCCTCCCTGAGGAGCTTTCGGCGGCGGACAGCGCAAATCCGTCAGGTGTCCGTCGTCCTCGGCGACGCGATTCTCGATCGTGGCGTCGAGTCGGGCGCAGCGAAGACGAAGGCCGCGCTCCGTGGCAAGGCGGGCTTGGGCGCCGAGCACGCGTTCGGCAGCCGCGTGTCCGACCTCACGCGTTCGGAGCTGCGCGTCGAGCCAGCCCGCGTGCTGACTGCCGCGGCGCACCTGCTCGACC
>JADLFU010000284.1 GCA_020849655.1 Polyangiaceae bacterium
ACCTCATCTGGTCCAAAATGAACGCCCTCGTGAGGGCCGCCCTGAAGGAGAAGCTCATGAACAAGCGCTACGACGTCGAGAGCGATCTCTCCAGGTACTGGAAGCAGGTCGGACGGGAGGAGGGGCGTGAGGAAGGCCTCGAGCGAGGCCGTGAGGAAGGCCGTGAGGAAGGCCGTGAGGAAGGACTCGAGCGAGGACTCGAGGTCGGGCGCGAGGAGGGGCTCGCGCGCTCGGTGCTGCTGATTCTCGAGGCGCGCGGGCTCGCGGTCTCGGCCACGACGCGGCGCCGCGTGCTCGCTGTACGCGAGGCCGCGGCGCTCGACGACCTGGTGCGACGCGCGGCCATCGTCGCACGCGCGTCTGCGCTCTTCCCCGCGGCGCGCCCGCGCTGACCCGGCGCCAGTGGCCACGCCCGGGCGCCCGCCAGGCGGAGACCGCGCTCGCGCTCGCCTTCGTGGTTCTTGCTCCTCCGCGTGAACTCGGCCAACGCACCCCCAAGTCCGCCACCCGCGGCGGGCACGGACGGAGCTCGTACTTTCGGGCTCTGATCGTGGTGCGAGGGCGCGGCGGACGCGTCCGCACGGAGTCGTACGGATCGGGGCGACCGGCTCGCGGGAGCGAGCAGCGGAGGCGCGAACGCGAGATTCGATGTGGGCCGCCCACGTCGAACACGGCTCACCCCATGACACCCGAGGTACACGAGGAATCAGCCCCCCTCAGCCGGAGCGCAGGATCGAGCGGTACACCTGGTCGTAGCGGCGCGCCGGGCGCTCCCAGCCGCGGTCGAGGCGCATCACTCGCCGCACCAGCTGGCGCCAGCGCGGCGAGGTGTACGCGGCGCGCGCCCGCTGCGCCGCGCCCAGCAGCGCGTCGGGCGTCGCATCGTCGAAGAGGAAACCGGTGCCCGTCTCCAGCGCGGCGTCGCAGTCGACGACGGTGTCGCGGATCCCGCCCGTGGCGCGCGCGACGGGCAGCGCGCCGTAGCGCTGCGCGTAGAGCTGCACCAGGCCGCAGGGCTCGAACCTGGACGGCATCAGCGCCAGATCGGCGCCCGCGAACAGGCGATGCACCAGCGCCTCTGACGCCCTCGGCACGAACGCCACCCTACCCCGCTCGGTCTCCGCCGCCCGCGCGAGGCCGGACATCCACGCCGCGTCCCCGTCGCCGGCGACCGCGATCGCGAAATCCGACGCGAGCAGCTTCGGCAGCGCCGCGAGCAGGAGATCTGCGCCCTTCTGCTCGACGAGGCGGCCGACGAAGACCGCGAGGGGGCGCCCGTCCTTCACGTCGAGGCCGAGCTCCCCGAGCGCGGCGCCCTTGCAGCGCGCCTTGTTGGTGATGTCCTCGACGTCGTAGCGCGACGCGATCGCGGTGTCGGTGGCGGGGTTCCAGACGGACGAGTCGATGCCGTTGACGATCCCGACCAGCGATCCGGCGCGCCCGCGGAGGACGCCGTCGAGCCGCATCCCGCCCTCGGGCGTCGTGATGTCGCGCGCGTACGTCTCGCTCACCGTCGTGACGGCGCCCGCCGTCACGATGCCCGCCTTCAGCAGGTTGGCCTGGCCGTAGAACTCGAAGCCCTCCCTGTGAAAGTCGTCCCGCGACAACCCGAGCGCCGGGACCAGCTCCCGCGGCGCGACGCCCTGGTGCGCCAGGTTGTGGACCGTGAGCACGGACGGCGGCGCGCCGTCCTGCTTCGACAGGAAGTACGGCACGAGCGCCGTCGGCCAGTCGTGCGCATGCACGACGGACGCCGGTTGCCCCGCGCGCCCACGATCGAGCGCGACCTCGACGGCGGCGCGCGAGAACCGCGCGAAGCGCTCGGCGTTGTCGGCGAACTCACCGGCGTCGTCGCCGTAGACGCCCTCGCGATCGAAGCCCTCGACCTCGAGCGCGACGAGCTCGACGCCCGTCGCCAGCTTGCCGTCGTACACCGCGGCCGAGCACGCGACGCCGCCGTGCTCGAACGTGAGCGGCGTCAGCCTGCGCGCGAGCATCAGCCCCGCGCGCTCGAGCGCCGGGTAGCGAGGCAGGACGAGCGTCACGCGGTGCCCGAGCAGCTTCTGTTGCTTGCTGAGCGACGAGGCGACGTCGGCCAGCCCGCCGACCTTTGCGAACGGCGACAGCTCCGTCACGACGTGCAGGATTTCCACGCGGCTGCTTTCGCATACCCGCGGCGAACTGTCACCCGGATCGGCTGCGCGCGCGACGTCTCTCGTCACGGCACGCGGCGCGCGCGGCCGTCACACGTCGAGCACGACGTCGGTCGGGGAGGTGGGGTGCACGCGCACCGGCAGCGTGAGGCCCGGCGCGAGGCCGCCCCCCGACATCAACATCGTCAGCTGCACCTCGTACGGGGCCGCGCCGGCGCCCTCGACCCGCATGCGCACCCGCACCTGGGGCACGCCGTTGATCTTCATCCCCGTGCCCTCGACGCCCAGGATGGTGCCGTTCGCGCGCTTGCCATGCTGCGCGATGAAGCCGGCCTTCTGCGCGCTGGCGGCCATCTTCCGTCCCAGGAAGAAGAACCCGACGCCCATCGCCACGAACACGACGCCGCCGATGCTGCTGCCGATGCCGCCGAGCACCGCGGTGGGGCTCCCCGTCATCACGAGCGAGAAGACGGCGCCGCCGAGCGACGTCACGACCCAGATGACGCCGATCACCGCGAAGACCGCGCCGAGCGGCATGAACACCTTCTCGACACCGGCCGACGCCTGGGCCGCCGCGCCCACCGCCGCCTGCGCCCCGGCATGGACGTCCGCCTGCGCGAAGCTCTGCTGGCACACGCCGTGGAGGCGCACGATGGTCGCGATCGACGCGCGGTGCTGGCCGCTCTTCTGGCTCTCCAGGGTCAGCTCCCGCACCGCGAGATCGAGCCGCCCGAGCCCCTCGTAGGCGTTCGCGCGGTAGACGGTCGCGATGCAGTCGAGCGCGTCGTGCGTGGGCCAGTCGCCCGAGGACTGCCCGAGCACCGCGAGGACGCCCTGGAAGTCTCGCTGCTTGGTCGCGACGCGGGATCTCGCGACGCGGTACATCGAGTCGGCGTAGAGGTCGTCAGACGCAGGGTCCACCAGCTGCAGCCACGTCGACGCGCCCTGCAGATCGCCCTCGCGGCACGCGGCGAGCACGAGCGACGCGGCGACGCTCGAGCGGTGGCGCGGCAGCGTGAACGCCTCGAGCGCGCTCTCGAGCATCGCCCGGTGGCGCGTCAGATCGGACGCCGCCACGGCCTTGTTGCCGAGCACCTCCGTCAGGAAGAACAGCTCCTCGGCCGCGTCGAGCGCGCCGGTCGCCGTGCGCTTGCGCGCCGACTGCCACGCGGCGAACACCTCCTGCTCCTTCCACTCCGGGAACTGCCCGCCGGGGCCGAACAGGTGCGCGATGCTCTGAGGAGGCAAGAGCGGCCGGTTGTCCTGCATCCGCAGCCGCGCCAGGCGCTCGGGCTCCGACAGCGCGGCGCGCACGGGCGGCGCGAACGCGGGCAGCGCCGAGCGCGCGGCGAGCTCGAGCTGAGCGCCGCAGTACCGGCAGGCCGAGAGGCCGCCGTTCGGTGACACCTCGATGGGCGCGCCGCACTGCGCGCAGAGGAGCACCCGGACCTGGGTCGTGTAGCTGCCCGCCATCGTCAGCCGCCGAAGAGCTCGTCGTAGGCCTCGCGGAGCAGCTCGCCGCGGCGATCGACGCCGCTCGCGAGCGCGTCGGCGAGCGCGTCCCTCGCGTCGGACTCGGCGCCCACGACGTAGTCGTCCGCGAGCGCGACCCGCGCCGCGAGCGAGAACGCGAGCTCCGCCGCCGGGCCGCCCGCCAGCGCCGCGCCGACCGCCTTCGCCCGGGGCCCCCAGCCGTCCTCCGCGAGCGTCGCGTGCATCGCCTGGAGCATGCCCTCGACGTCGCCGCTGGAGACGTCTCCGAGGAGCGGTCGGCACGCGCGCGCGAGCTCGCCGATCTCCACCTCGGAGACGTCGTCGTCGACCGCGGCCATCAAGAACATGGCCTCGAGCACGGCCCCCTTCTCCTCGTCCCCCACCTCCGCGGCGCGCGCCGCGAGCGCCCCGCGGCGCCGCTCATCGAGCTCTTGCATGTGTCCTCTTCGGCCCCTTCTCGGCGAGGAGCGCCTCCGCAGAGTACACCGGGACCTCCCCGCGCTCCGCGGCCTTCGTGGCCTTCATCAGGAAGTAGATCCCGACGCCGAGCAGCGCGCCGCACAGCCACTGCGCCGGCGTGAGCCCGAGGTGCCGCGGATCGGGATCGCGGACGTCGGTCGCGCGCAGGAAGTCCATCGCGAACCTCGTCGGCGCGTACGCGGTGCACATGATCCCGAGGTAGAAGCCCCACGGCCGCGGCTTGCGCATCAGGTAGAGGAACGTGAGCGCGAGCGGGAGCGTGAACATCGCCTCGTACATCCCGAGATCGAACCGCCCGCCGCCCGGGTACTGCACGGCGAACCACGCGTCGCTGCGCATGCCGGGGTGATCATGCGCCGTCGTGCAGCCGAGGCGACCGAAGAACCACCCGATGACGAACGTGCTGCCGCCGACCTCCGCGTACGGGAGCGAGTCCTTGACCTTGAAGCGGTACTTCCACGCCAGGAGCCCCAGGATCGCGCCCATGAACCCGCCGAAGCTCGACTGGCTGCGCCAGATGAACAGGAGCTCGATCACGGCGTCTCCGACGCTCTTCGCATGGAGGATCTTGTTCGGGTGGTAGAGGATGACGTCGAACACGTGCCCGCCGATGAACCCGCCGGCGACCACCCACGTGAAGAACTGCTGCATCGTCTCGACGTCGAGCGACAGGCGCTTCGCCTGGCGCGTCGCGAGGCGGTAGGAGATCCACACGCCGATCGCGACGAGCGTCCCGAACGGTTTGATGGTGATGGGGTCCGTCCGACCGCTCGCGAGCTCGATGGGCGCGAGCAGCTCGAGCTCGGGGATCTGGATGTAGGGGAGGAGCGGCTGGAACACGCCCGCGCCGCTTACCACGGAACGACGACACGCGGCGACCGCGCGCCCCGCTTGCGCGCCCACGAGAACCATCCGACCTTGAGCGCATGAGGCAGGTCTCGTGGTGCTGGGTCGCGGTGGCGCTCGTCGCGTGCGGCGGCGGAGAGCTCGACGGCGCGTCCGTCCCCTCGGCCCCGAGCGCCCAGGCGGGATCGGCCGGCGCCGCGAGCGCGGGCAAGGCGGGCGCCCCGAGCGCGGCGGGCGCAGGCGCGGGAGGGCAGCTCGCGGACGCACCCAGGATCCTGTCGGCGAACTTCACGCCGTACCAGCAGGTGCCGCTCGGAGGCACGCTCGACGTCGTCACCGACCGCCCGACCAGGCTCACGGTCGAGATCGGAGACGGCGGCACGCACGCGCTCACGGTGACCGACGCCGCGCTCACGGCCCAGCACTCGGTGCCGGTGCTGCAGCTCCGCGCAGGCACGAAGTACGCGATGCTCGTGAAGGCAGAGGACGACTCGGGCGCCGCCTCCGAGCCGGAGATCGTCAAGCGCGAGACGCCGCCGCTCCCCGCGGACTTTCCGCCGCTCGCCGCGAAGGCGAAGGACGCCACGCGCGACGGCCTGACCCTCTTCGGCGTGGCGCGCTGGGGCGCGATGGGCCCGCAGCAGGACTGGGGGTACCTGGTCGCCGTCGACGGCGCCGCAGAGGTCGTCTGGTACCTCCCGCTCGCGACGAGCGTGAACCACGTCGCGAGATCGCCCGCGGGGAACGTGCGGGTCGGCGTCGGCGACGGCTCGTTCGCCGACGTGTCCCCCGGCGGGACGCCCTTGCGCGGGTGGGTCGCGACGGCGCGGCTGCCCGCTGGCACGACGCTCCCGGCCGGCGTCACGGGCGTCGACGTCGACACGCTCCACCACGACGCCGTCGAGCTCCCGAACGGCAACTTCCTCGCGCTCAGCACCGAGCTGCGCACCGTCACGAAGGCGATGTGCCCCGCGACCTACGACCAGGACTGGGACGTCGTCGGGGACGTCGTGGTCGAGATCGAGCCCGCCACCGGCAAGGTCCTCCGCCGCGTCTCGATGTTTGATTTGATCGATCCGTGCCGTCGCCAGGATCACGCCTTCAAGACCGACTTCTGGAGCGCCGTCTACGGCACCCAGACCGCCGACTGGACCCACGCGAACGCCGTCTTCTTTGATCAGAAGCGCAACGCCGTCCTGGTCTCGTTGCGCCACCAGGACTGGGTCGTCGCGTACCGCTACGCCGCCGACGCCGACGGCCCTGCGGGATCGCTGTTGTTTCGCCTCGGACCGGAGGGAGACTTTCAGCTGGCCGGCGACGGCGCCGCGTGGAACTACCAGCAGCACGCGGCGCGGGTGCTGTCGAACGGCAACATCATGATGTACGACAACGGCTCGTCGCGCCCCGGGACGAGCCCGGTGAGCGTGTCGAAGTACCCGTGGAGCCGGTCGCTCGAGCTCGCCCTCGACACGAGCGGCCCGAAGGGCACGTGGACGGCCACGCAGGTGTGGGACTACGGCACGAACGACGTCCGGCTGACCGACACCTCCACGGGCGCGCCCGTCGAGCTGCGCTGGTACTCCCAGATCATCGGGATCGCGGACGTCACGCCGGCCAACACGGTGCTCGCGGTGCACGGCGCCGCGACCGATCCGCCGACGGGGCTGGTGGCCGCGGTCGCCGTGAAGAAGCTCGCGCGCATCTTCGAGGTCACGCGAGAGCCCACGCCGAAGGTCGTGCTCGACGTCCGCGTGCACGACGAGGTCGGCGTCGGGAGCTACAGCGTCTACCGCGCGGTGCGCGTCCCGACGATGTACCCGACCGGCGCCGTGACCGCGACCGTGACGAAGCGGTTACGATGCGGGGATGATCCGCCGCCTCGCCCTCCCCGCCGTCGCCCTGCTGCTCGCCTGCGCGAGCGACGATCAGGGAAGCGGCTCCGCACCTCCGACGACCGGCGCGACCGCCGGCGCGGCGCAGGGCGGCGGCGGGAGGGCGACGGGCGGCGCCGCGGGGGGCGCGGGCGCGACGACCCCTGGCGGGGCCTCTGGGCAGGGTGGCGCGGGCGCCGCGGGGGGCAAGGCTCCGGCCGGGAGCGGCGGGGCGGGCGTCGCCGGGGCGCAGGCGAAGGGCGGCGCGGGCGCAGGCGGAAAGGCCGGCGCGGGCGGAAAGGCAAGCGCGGGCGCAGGCGGAAAGGCAGGCGCAGGCCAGGGGGGCGCCGCCGCGCCGTGCACGACGCGCATCACCTACGGCGAGTCGTGGATCCACCCCAACCACCCCGAGCCGTTCGACGACGCGGACGGTCTGGTCACGTGGGACGGCGCCTGCGTGGACGACGGGCCCAACTCCTACGCGGTGCTGTCGAACGGGTGGAAGCCCTATTTTTCAGGGCACTCCGCGTGTGTCATCGCGCTCGACGCGCGCAGCTGTCCTGGCGCGCCGACCTCGTGCGGGACGAGGGTGTCCTACGGCGCCGCGTGGCTCGCGCCCGCCGGTCATCCTGCGCGGTACGACGACGTCGGGGGGCGCCTCGTGTCCGACCGGGTGTGTCGCTCCGACGGCGCGGAGGGCTACGTCGCGCTCTCCAACGGTTGGCAGCCGCACTTTGCCAACAAGCAGTGCGCCGTCTCGCTGCGCTACACACAGTGCGGCGGGCTCTACCAGAACCCCGTCGTCCCGACGGACTGCCCCGACCCCGGCGTGTGGAAGCAAGGCGACACCTACACGATGGCGTGCACCGGCGGAGACGGCGGCGGGCTGTACGTCCTGCGCACGTCGAAGGACCTCGTGCACTGGAAGACCGCGGGGCACGTGTTCCCGAGCGGCAGCGGCCCGAAGTGGGCGAACGGCAGCTTCTGGGCGCCCGAGATCCACGAGGTGGGCGGGCAGTTCGTCGCGTACTTCAGCGCGCGATCGACCGACGGCGTCCTGTCGATCGGCGCCGCGACGGGGCCGACGCCGCTCGGCCCGTTCAAGGATCTCGGCAAGCCGCTGGTCCACGACGCGTCGATGGGCATGATCGACGTCTCCGAGTTCGAGGACGCCGCGGGCAAGCCGTACCTCGTGTGGAAGGCCGACGGCAACGCCCAGCAGAAGCCCACGCCCATCTACGGCCAGGCGCTCGGCCCGGACGGCACGTCGCTCACGGGCGCGCGCGTGACGTTGCTCACCAACGATCTCGGCTGGGAGGGCCCGCTCATCGAGGCGCCCTGGGTCATCTCGCGAGGCGGGTACTACTACCTGTTCTACAGCGCCAACGCCTACTACAACGGCACCTACGCGGTCGGCGTCGCGCGGGCCACGTCGCCCCTCGGCCCCTACACGAAGCACGGCGCGCCCATCTTGACCACCAACCTCGGCTGGGTCGGCCCAGGCCACTGCAGCGTGGTCGTCGGGCCGTCGGGCCAGGACATGATGGTGTACCACGCCTGGCGCGCCGGGGCGGTCGGCGGCAACAACGGAAGAGTGGTGCTGGTCGACGGGCTGGAGTGGAGCGGCGGCTGGCCGAGCGTGCCCGCCGCGCCGTCCTCCGGCTCCCGCCCGATGCCGTGACCCGCGCCCATCGCTCGACAGCCCTTGCAGATCGCCTTAGTGACGACGGGTGCGCCGCCTCTTCCCGCTGTCCATCCTCGCCCTCTCCGCGTGCTCCGAGCCGGCGACGGCGCTGGTCGTCGCCACCTCGACGGACGCCGCCGTCCCGGCGGATCTGTCTCACCTGCGGGTGCGCGTCGAGCGAGGCGGCGCGAGCAGGCACGACCGCACGTACGCGCTTCCGGGAGACGCGCCGATGCCCGGCACGCTGTCGATCGCGCGAGAGGAGCCCGGCGGCGGCCCCGTCACGATCACGCTCGACGGCCTCGACGCGAGCGGCGTGCGGGTCACGCGCAGGGCGCGGGTGACGTTCGTCGAGGGCTCGACGCGCCTGTTGCGCCTGCGCCTCACCTACTCCTGCTTCGACGTCCCCTGCGACGCGGAGCACAGCTGCGTCGACGGCGTGTGTCAGGGGGTCGACGTCGACGGCGCGACGCTCGACGAGGCCACCTCCCCGGGGCCGACCTCCCCCGCGGGGTGCTTCGACGAGGCGGCCTGCCTCGCCGGCGCGACGCCGGTGCCGCTCGCGTGCGAGCTCGCGGCGCCTGGCCCCGCGGGATCGTTCAACCTCGCCGCGAAATGGGCGGGCTCGGGCGCCGCGGCGCTCGTCCCGGCCGCCGCGTACTCCGTCGCGGGAGGCCGCGTGTCGCTGTCACCTCAGCTGTGCTCGCAAGTGAAGACCGGGAGGGTGACGGCGCTGTTCGCGTCGTCCTCCTGCCCGACCGCGACCACGGAGCCCTGCCCCAGGGACACCTCCCTGCCCGCGCCGGGAGCGGGCGGCCGCGGCGGCGCGGCGGCGGCCGCAGGCATGTCAGGCTCGGGAGGATCCTCCGGCATGTCAGGTTCGGGAGGTGTCGCCGGCATGTCAGGTTCGGGAGGATCCTCCGGCAAGGCAGGCTCGGGAGGAGCCGCCGGCATGTCAGGCTCGGGAGGTGTCGCCGGGATGTCAGGCGCGGGAGGTGTCGCCGGACTGTCAGGTTCGGGAGGTGTCGCCGGCGTGTCAGGGGCGGGGGGCTCCTCCGGCACTGGCCACTTATCACTTTCGCTCCAACATTTCGAGGACTTCAGCGAC
>JADLFU010000285.1 GCA_020849655.1 Polyangiaceae bacterium
GCGGCCATCCGCGCCGTTACCAAGCTCGCGCCCGCGGGCGGCCCCGGCGACAAGGTCTTTCCGCCGACCTACATGAAGGAGGGGCGCGCCACGACCAAGTATGCGTTCGAGGACCGCATGATCGACGGCAAAGTGGTGAGTACCGTGTTGCTCGACTCGGTCGCTTCGCAGGCCAATCGTATGGAGGAGGCGCTGCTCGAGGCGTTGCGCCGGGGGGAGCTCGCGTTCCCGCTCGTCGAGGTCGACTTTACGACCGTGCCCGAACTCGCCGATCTCGATCGGATCTCCGCGCTCCAGGCGCCTCATCGCATCGCCGACGCGCTCGTGCGCGACAGCCTGCAGGGCAAGCTGCCGTTTCGTCAGACCGAGGCCGGCAAGGCGGTCACCGATGCGCGACCCAACTACGCGACTGGGATGTATCAGTACTGCCCGCATGCGCTGATCTTCGGAGTGTGGGACTCCACCGGCCCCAAGGGCGGGCTCGGAAGCAAGTTCGCGCGGTGCCTGGTGTCCGAGATCGTGGGGCTCGATGCGACCGTCGGCGTGAAGACCGCCTCGCGGCTCGATCCTGCTCAGATCCAGAAGGTTTCGGTCTTCGCCTCGAAGGCGGACACGAACGACTGGACCGCCGTCGAGGCCGAGGCCGCCAAGGACGGCGCCAAGCCCAAGGCTTTCAGCAAGAAGGGAAGCGAGGGCAAGGATAAGGACAAGGGCACGCCTGCGACGATCAACCACGGCAACATCCCGCCGAGCATCGACCACGAAGCGGGTGGCGTCACGATCAGCGCGGCGACACAGACGGTCGTGCTCTCGCTCGGCGGCCTTCGTCGCCTGCGGTTCCTGACGCGCACCGACGGCAAGCCGCTCGATGCGAAGCTCCGCCATCAGGCCGAGGACGCGGCGCGCACGGCGTTGGCGGCCCTGGCGCTGGCGGCGGTCGTGCACCAGCGCAACAACGACTTCGATCTGCGCTCGCGCTCGGTTCTCGTAGCGACCGAGCCGCTCGTGTTCGAGGTGCTCGGGCGTGACGGGGGCGCGCCCGAGCGGTTCACGCTGGATCGTGCGAGCGCCAATGCGCTGCTCGCGGATGCCGCGAAGGCCGCCGAGAAGCTCGGCCTCGGCTGGGACCCGACGCCGATCACGCTGACGCCCGCGCCGAAGCTCGCGGGTCTCATCAAGGCGAGTCGTGCGGCCGCGGCCGCGGGTCTCACCGAAGAGAACACGTGATGCTCGCCATCGAGGTCACGTTCCTCACCGGGCGCTACGTCGCGACGAGCTACAGCGACCGCCGTCGCGCGGAGTGGCCGCCGCACCCGGCGCGACTCTTCTCGGCGCTCGCGGCGACGCACCTCGCGGACGAAGCACCCGCCCCCACGGAGCGCGCAGCGCTCGAGTGGCTGCAAGCGCTCGACGCGCCCGAGCTTGCGGTGAGCGACGCGAGCGAGAGGGACACGGTGACGGTCTTCGTCCCCGTCAACGACGGCTACGTGCTGAAGAACTTCGACGGGCAAAGCGGGAAGTTGGAGGGCGCGCGAGCTGCCGCAGCGCTGGGGGACAAGAAGGCGGGCAGGGAGGTCGCCCGCCTCGAGAAGAAGCTCCTCGACGACATCGCGAAGGAAGTCGCGATGCCGCCCAACCCCGGGAAGGACGGACCGGCCGCTGCGTTCGCGCTGCTTCCCGACAGCCGCATCCGCCAGCCCCGAACGTTCCCTTCGGTCACGCCGCACGAGCCGCGGGCCACCTTTATGTGGCCCGACGCGCAGCCCACCGACGAACAGCGTACGAACCTCGACGCGTTGCTCGCGCGCCTCGTGCGGCTCGGGCACTCGTCGTCCCTCGTGAGCGCACGCCTCTTGGAAAAGCCGCCTGCTGCGACGCTCGTGCCCGCGGCGGTCGGAGAGCGCTTGCGGACCACTGGCCGGGCGCAGCTCGCGGCGCTCGAAGCCGCCTTCGCCCTGCACCGTGAGACGGAGCCCCGCGTGATGCCTGCCCGCTTCCAGAGCTATGCGCGGTCAACGGACCACCGCGCGACCGAATTGCCCATCTCGTGCTTCTCCGAGGACTGGCTCGTCCTTCGTCGCGCGGACGGCGTCGCCTTGCCGATGATCGCCGGGCCTGGGATCGCGCGCGCGGTGCGCGCGGCGTTGATGAGTGGAGGTGGCGATGGGATCCCCGAGATCCTGTCCGGCCATCGTGTCGATCGAACGCCGAGCGAGCGTGACCACCTGGCGGTGGTGCCGCTCCCGTTCGTCGGGCACGAGCACGCCGATGGCGGGCTCCTCGGTGTGGCGTTGGTGTTGCCGCGCGGCGCGACCGCCGATGAACGGGCGGCTGTCTATCGTGCGGTCGTCCGCTGGGAGGCGCGCGCGCGTGAGCATGCCCGCAACCAGGATGTCGTCGAGGACGCGCCTCCGCTCGTGCAGCTACTGCTCGGGCAAGAGGGCGTCTGGTGGCTCGAGCGCGTCGAGGGGCTCGACAAACGCGCGACGTTGCAGGCGAGGACATGGTGTGGTCCGGCGACGACCTGGGCGTCGGTGACCCCCGTGGCGCTGGATCGCAATCCAGGAGATCTGCGCACCCGTGATGCTGGCAAGCTCGCAAGAGTGTTGGCTGAAGCAGAGGAGATCGTCGTGCGCGCGTGCACCCGCATCGGTCTGCCGACGCCAGGACTCGTCGAGGTGTTGCCGGCCGCGCCCTTCGCGGGCTCGGCCAAGGCCAGGCGTTACGAGCGTGTGAAGTCGGGTTCCACGCAGCGGGTGTTGACTCACGTGCGTGTGACGTTCTCCGAGCCGGTGTCGGGTCCGGTCCTCATCGGTGCGGGTCGCTACCACGGCCTCGGTTTGCTGCGGCCGGTACCGCAGGGGGACTGCCGCCCATGACCGATCTCTCCGTCGGAGACTTCGCGGCCTTCTTCGAGGCCATCCACGGCGTCCCGCCGTTTCCGTGGCAGCAGGCGCTGGTCGAGCGGCTGGCGCGAGGGGAAGGCTGGCCCGCCCTCATGGATCTGCCGACTGGGGTCGGCAAGACCGCGGCGCTGGACGCGGCGATCTTTCATCTCGCGCTGGAGGCGTCACCCACCGGGACGCGCACGGCGCCGCGCAGGATCGTGTTCGTCGTCGACCGGCGCACCATCGTCGACCAAGCGCATCGCCGCGCAGAGAAGATCGCCCGCGCGATTGACGACGCGTCGGGTCGGAGCCCTGTGCTCCAGGCCGTGCGCGCGCGCCTTCGTGCGATGATGCGCCAGCCGCTCGGGCGTGAGAGCACCTTGCTCGTGGCGCTGTTGCGCGGGGGCATGCCGAAGAACGACACCTGGGCCAAGACGCCCGACCAGCCGGTGGTCGCGGTCTCGACGGTCGATCAGGTCGGCTCGCGGCTTCTGTTTCGCGGCTATGGTGTGAGTCACGGCATGAAGCCGTTGCATGCGGGGCTGTTGGGCAACGACGTGCTGTGGCTGCTCGATGAGGTGCACCTCTCGGAGCCCTTCCGTCAGACGCTCGCACATGTGGCACGGTCTCGCGGCTGGGCGACGGAGCTCGTCGCGGGACCATTCGCGGTCGTCGAGATGTCGGCGACGCCCGGTCGCGCGAAGGGGGATGATGTCTTCGGGCTCGGCGCGGCCGACCGGAAGCATCCCGTGCTCGCGCGCCGACTCATGTCGCGCAAGCCCACGTCGGTGGTGACAGATTTGAAGGGCGCGGCCTTCGACCAGACCGTCGTTCGCGAGGCGAAGAAGGCCATCGAGGCCGGGGCCACCGCCATCGGCGTGGTCGTCAACCGCGTCCAAGCGGCGCGGGAACTGTGGCGCGAGCTCGACGCGAAGCTCAAGGGCGCCGACGTGGAGCTGGTAACGGGGCGCATGAGACCGCTCGACCGAGACGCTCTCGAGCGGCGGTTGCGTCCACGGATCGGCGCGGGTGAGCGGGTGCGAGGCGCGGGCCAGCGGCCGAGCGTGGTGGTGGCCACGCAGTGCATCGCGGCGGGCGCGGACTTCGACTTCGATGTCCTGGTGACCGAAGCGGCGAGTCTCGACGCGCTCCGGCAGCGCTTCGGGCGCCTCAATCGGCTGGGTGAGCTGGACGAGGCCCGCGGGGCGGTGCTCGGGCGTTCGGGCGTGTTGAAGGGCGATCCCGTGTACGGCGATGCCCTTGCCGCGACGCTCGATTGGCTCAGCGGTCAAGCGGCGCTCGACTTCGGGCCGGCGCACATGCGGTTGCCGGAGAGCCCGGTGTTGGAGACCCTCGTCACGCAGACGAAGGATGCCCCTGTGATGTTGCCGGGCCACCTCGACGCCTGGGTGCAGACCGCGCCGATGCCCGAGCCGGACCCGGATGTCGCGCTGTGGCTCCATGGTCCGCAGCGTGGCAGCCCCGAGGTTCGGCTGGTCTGGCGCGCGGACATCGCACGCCAGGGCGAGCCGGACCGGCCGGTCGAACTCGACGCGGCGCGAGCCGATGAAATCGCGGAGGTGCTCGCGGCGTTGCCCCCGACGCCGGGGGAGGCGCTGGCCGTGCCACTGGGGGCGCTGCGTCGCTGGCTTGCGGGCTTGCCCGAGCCGAGCCTTGCCGATGTCGAGGGCCAAGTGCGGAGCGAAGACGACGATCGGGCCGATGTGGCGCGGGCGCGCCTGGCGGTGCGCTGGACGCGCGACGGAGCCGACGTGATCAGGCCGGATGAACTGCGACCCGACGATACGATCGTCGTGCCCACGAGCTACGGCGGCCTGACGCGTGGGACGTGGGACCCGAGCAGCGGCGAACCGGTCGCGGATCGAGCCGAGGAGGCGTGGTTCCTACAGCGCGGGCGGGCCGCGTTGCGGCTGCATCCGGCGGTGCTCGGCGCCCTCGCGGGACCGACGTTGGACGAGCAGCAGGCGGATCGCGACGTGGTTGGGGCGTGGGTCGAGGAGGTCGCGGGCGTCGCATCGGGGGTGGCGGGACAGATGGTCTCGGTCCTGCGCCGTGAGGTGGCGAAGCGCTGGCGAGTGTTGCGGGTGCCGCGACTCGATGCGGACGATGGCGAGGAGAACTGCGTCGTGCTTGGTCGAAAGCAGCACGGCGTCGACGCCGAGGGGATGTCGAGCGCAGGTGAGGACGGCAGCTTCACGGGGCGGCCGGTGACGCTCGCCGCACATCTGCGTGGGGTTGGCGAGTGGGCGGGAGACTTCGCGCGTCGCGTGGGCCTGCCGGATGCGCTGATCGACGATGTGACATTGGCGGCGGCGTGGCACGACGCGGGCAAGGCCGACCGACGCTTCCAACGGCTCTTGCACGGTGGGGACCGGTTCAAGACCGAGGTGGCCGAGGCGCCGTTGGCGAAGTCGGGGGTCGCCCAGAACGATCGGCGGGCGCGGAAGCGAGCGCAGAAGCTCTCGGAGTATCCGCCCGGCGCCCGGCACGAGGTGTTGTCGGTGGCGCTGTTGGCGGGGTCCGAGGCGCTGCGGAGGCGCGCGCATGACTGGGAGCTCGTGCTGCATCTCGTCGCGGCGCACCATGGGTACTGCCGACCCTGGGCGCCTGTTGTCGTCGACGAGCGGCCGATCGAGGTCGAGCTGGTGCATGAAGGTCTGACGGTCAGGTCGGCGACCGCGCACGGGCTCGAGCGCTTCGACTCAGGGATTGGCGAACGTTTCTGGACTTTGGTGAGGCGCTACGGGTGGTGGGGGCTCGCGTGGCTCGAGACGTTGGTGCGGCTCGGCGATCACCGCCGCAGCGAGGCCGAGCAGTTGGAGGAAGAGGCATGACCGAGCTCGTCTTGACGGGGCTGGATGGCGCGAACCCGCTCGGGTTCCTCGCGGCGCTCGGCGTGCTGGAGGCGTTGAGCGAGAACCATTCGGGAGCGCGTCTGGCGTGGCGCGACGAAGGCGTGTGGCGTCCGGTGGTGAGCGGCGTTGCGATGGACCGAGAGGCGCTCGTGGCGTTCCTCGACGCGGACCGGCAGGCCGTGGCGAGCGATCCGGCGCTGGCTCTTCAGTACGGCGGTGGTGTGCGTGACTTGAAGCCGCCGCCGGCTGAATATCGTGCGTATCTCGAGGGGCTCGTCGCCGCGGCGCGGGTGGATTCGAGGCGCAGTGTCGACTGGGCCAACGCGTTCGCGACGGACGTCGCCGTCGATAACAACGGCGCGACGAAGCCGACCGCGCTGCACTTCACGGCGGGGCGTCAGCTCTGGTTGGAGATGGTCAACAAGCTCGTGGCCGAGGTCACTGCGGCGGATCTGCACGAGGGGCTCTGGGGGCCATGGATCTACACACGTGAACTCCCGGTGATGGCATGGGACGCGACCGCCGCGCGGGACTATGCGCTGCGGGCGTCGAACCCATCCACCGACAAGAAGGCGGGGGTGCCTGGCGCGGACTGGCTCGCGGTCCGTGGCATGCCGGCGATCGCTGTTGCTCCGCGAGGCGCTCGCATTCTGACGACCGGGTGCAGCGGCGAGTGGAAGACAGGTCGCTTCACGTGGCCTCTGTGGGGAGGGCCGCTCGGGCGTGCGCTCGTGCGGTCAGTTGTGCGAACGCCGCAGCTGAGCTCGTTGGGCGCCCGAGAACGGGAGGCACGCGGCATCACGTGCGTGTTTCAGTCCGGGATTCGGCGAACCGACCAGGGAGGCTACGGTTCGTTCAGCCCAGCGTCGGTCGTCTGATGATGCAACGCTGTCTCGATGAGGATCGGGGTCGTTGCGACCTGGGCGAGCGACCGGTAGCCGAGTCGGCGTTCAGTCAGGGCACCAGGCCATGAGGCTGCCGTGCTCGGCGCGGATCGCATGAACTTGCATGACCCCGCGCTCCGGCACCGTCCTCCTGACATGAGCATGAAGCCCCACGCGTCCAGCGCGCTCCCACTCTCCGACACACAGGCCCGCGCGAAGACCGTCGCGCCGCGCACCCCGTCGCTCGTGTCGCTCGTCCCTGCCCGCATGGTCAACGAGATCCTCTACTGCGAGCGGCTGATGTACCTCGAGTGGGCCCAGCGGGAGTTCGCGGACAACGCGTTCACGGTGGAGGGGCGGCTCGTGCACAAGAGAGCCGACACGCCGGGCGGCGCGCTGCCGCCGAAGCCGACGCCCTCGGCCGACGCGGCCTCGACGCCCGCCGCCGAGGAACGCCCGTACCAGGCGCGTAGCGTCTGGCTGGAGATATCGTCAAGAGTTGTGGATCGGGCGCTGATCAAGCGGCGACCTCCTCGGGGTGCTTCTTGGTCTTCCTCTGCCGCTTGACGGCGGTGGCCACGGGGTCGACGTCGTCGCGCTCGACGC
>JADLFU010000286.1 GCA_020849655.1 Polyangiaceae bacterium
CTCCAGGCTCGGCCCGGACTCGCGGGCCACCGGGCACCACCCATTCGGCCCCTGCCGGCCCGACCTCCGAGCCCTGCACGCCGTCCGTCACGGTCCCCTGGGTCAGCGTCGGAACGGTCGGCTCCGCGAGCGCAGCCGGGGCCAGCGTGAAGAGAGCGAGGAAGGGGAGGACGGTTCGTCTTGCCACGAGACCCTCTACGGCCCCACGGCCCCGATCTTGAGGAGCTCAGCGTGATCGCACGACGACGGAAGCGCCCCCGGGGAACGGCGAGGGAGAGCCAGGCATCTGTCGTGGGATGTGAACCCACACGGTCGTCCCCTGGTCGACGCCGCTGGCGATCTCGATCCGCCCGCCGACGCGGTCCAGCAGGCGCGCCGCAGCCATCAGGCTCTGACCCCAGGGCTGACCGCCCGGCTGCGGGCGCCGGAGAGTGGCGGTCTCGAACACCCGGGCCAGCTCGTCGCCGTCCACTCCCGGGCCCGTGTCGGTGACCTCGAAGGTCAAGAGCTCGTCGTTCCCGCAGAGCTCGATCTGAAGCCGCCCTTGCTCGAGCTGGGCCGCGGCGTGCGCCAGCACTGCGTCGAGGCTCCGATCGAGGATCAACCGGTCGGCGTCGATCTCCGAAGGAGCGTCAGCCGAGACGCGCGTGGTCACCGCGACCGGCTTGTGGCCGAGCAGTGCACGGGCCCGCCGCCCCAGGCGTTCCGCGATGTCGCTCGCGGCGACCCGCTCGACCACGACCGCGACCTGCCCCAGATCGAAAGTGGCGACGCTGGTGATCGCCGTCAAGAGCTCCTCGACCCGCTGGATACCCAGATAGATGTCGTCGAGCACCTCGACCGTCTCGTCGTCGGCAAACGACCCCGAGTCACGCAAGAACCCGACGTTGGTCTTGATGACCGTGAGCGGGCTGCGAAGATCGTGGGACAGCGTGCGAACCGAGCCGACCCAGCGCTCGCGCGTGGCCTCCATCCCTCGGGCCATGAGCTCGATGGCGCTGGACGGGTCGCGCTGGCCATCGAGCCGCGCCATCCAGTCGCGCTGGCGACCGACCAGGTCGAACAGCTCGCGCCGGTCGCTCTCACGCCGATCGAGCTCGCGCCGGAGCAGCTCGCAGGCCGCGGCCACCGCGCCGTCCGCCGGGACCGCGGCCAAGGCGTCGTTCCCCACGCGCTCGCGCACCAGTGCGAGCAGGGGTTCGGGCAGAGGGGGCGTTGAGGGCGAGGACACTTCGGATCCCAACCAAACGCGACACCGGGCGAGAATCAACCCACCGCGGGCAGCACCCCCACGATGCGGTTTCTGCCCGAGCGTTTGGCCGCGTACAGCCGCTCGTCCGCCCGGGCCAAGAGCGCGCTACCCGAGCGATCGCCGCCGTCGCTCAGCGCTGCCGCCCCGCCGCTGACGGTGACAGGGATCAGCGCCTTCTCGAAGCGCGCGCTCAGCGCCTCGACGCTGGCTCGAATCCGCTCTGCGACCCGCACCGCGCCCCGCACGTCGGTGGCGCGAAGCAGCACCACGAACTCTTCACCCCCGTAGCGGGCAAAGACGTCCTCGCTGCGCAACTGGGCCGCCGTCACCTGAGCCACGTGACGGATCACGGCGTCGCCGGCCTGGTGCCCGCGGGTGTCGTTGACCTGCTTGAAGTGGTCGATGTCGAGCATGACCACTCCCAGATCCGAGCGGTGGCGCAGCGCGTAGGCCAGCTCTTCGCGCAGCCGTTCGTCGAAGTGTCGTCGATTGTAGGCGCCGGTCAGCGGATCGCGCGTGCTCGACTCGTGAAGCTTGCGCAACATGCCTTCGTGCAGTCCGTCGGTGACGGTGAAGCGGAAGCTGGCATGGGAGCCGAACTGAAGGACGTCGCCGTCGGCCAAGACGGCCCGCGTCACGCGCTGCGCTTTGAGCCAGGTGCCGTTGGCCGAGCCGAGGTCTTCGATGGCGAAAGCGTTTCCCAACCAGGTGATGCGTGCGTGAAATCGGCTCACGCCGCCTTCGGCGACGCGCAGCGTGTTCGAGACGTGCCGCCCCACGGTGCAGCCCTCGGCGCTCAGCGTGACCAGGCTGCCCGCGTCCACGCCGTCCAGTCGGATCAGCACCGTACGCTCGGCCTGAGGGCGCGCGAGCGGCGGCATGCTGACTCGGGTCACGCGCTCTTCTTCGCCCTCGCGAAAGCCATCGAACGAGGGCAGCGGGCCGCGGGGGCGCACCGCGGCCATTTCCTTGTGGGTGACTGCGTTGGGAGAAGCCTCGCGTGGTGCCGGCGGTACCAGCGCGGCGCGGCCGGCCGAATCGGCGGGTGCCTGCGACGGATGCACGCTGGCGCAGGGAGACGCGGTCATGACTTCCGAATACGGTCCGGCGACGAGTTCATTGAGCCCCGAATCGCTGTACGTCCGTGTAGGCGCTCTGCCTATTGCGTCGGGCAAAGAGCGGAGGTCATTATGACCGTTGATTGGAAGCCGAGCGGGTCGAGCACCAGGTGTCCGCCCCCACGGGGCGCCTCGGAACGGTCTTCGTCGTAGAGGACGAGGCGCTGGTGCGCCGCGCCGTGTGCCGCGCCCTACAGGCCGGCGGCTTCGCGGTCCGCGACTTCGACGCGGGCGCGGCGGCGCTCGTGGCGCTCGAGCAGGCTGGTGACGAGGTCGACGTGCTGATCACCGACGTGCTGATGCCCGGGATGAGCGGCTTCGAGCTGCTCACCGAGACCAACACCCGCTGGCGCGATCTGCCCGTGCTCTTGATGACCGGTCAGGCCACGGTATCGGCGGCGGTCGAGGCCATGCGGCTGGGCGCCTATGACTACCTGGTCAAGCCGGTGGACGCGCAGAACACGCTCATCCCCGCCGTGCGGCGCGCGATCGAGCACAAGCGGCTGGTCGCCCGCAATCGTTTCCTCGAGAGCCAACTCGAGGCCGCACAGCGCGCGCGTGGAATGGTGGGCGACTCGGCCGCCATGCGACAGGTGAGCGCCCTGGTCTCGGCGGTGGCCGCCGCCGAGGTGACCGTGCTGGTCCTTGGCGAGAGCGGCACCGGCAAAGAGCTGGTCGCGCGCGCCTTGCACGAACAGAGCGAGCGCAGCGGGCGGCCCTTCATCGACGTGAACTGCGCCGCGCTCACCGATTCTCTGCTGGAAAGCGAGCTGTTCGGCCACGTGAAGGGGTCGTTCACCGGCGCCACCACCAACCGCAAGGGCCTGTTCGAGACGGCCTCGA
>JADLFU010000287.1 GCA_020849655.1 Polyangiaceae bacterium
CCCCAACATCTGGGGCTGTACCCCGGGTACAGCACCCAGATGTCGTGCACCCCCACTCCTTGCCTGTCGGGCCCATCGTGCTGCTCGCTTCGGCGTCCAATTCGCGCCGACCCTCTGAGACCACCATCATCAGCGACCTCACCGCGAGGCCGTCACGCGGTGTTGTCCGTGCTGGCGAGCAGAAACTCACGCGGAACTGGTGGGATCGTCGCGGTAGAACGAGATGGCCGACGCTGACGCGTTGTACATCGCAGTCGCTGCCTCATAGCCAACGCCATGATGCGAGGCAAAATGGGCCTCATGGGATATCCGTGGGTCGGGTTGAGCTGAGGATCTCATGTCCACCGTTGTCGCAGGCCACGTCCGGCTCCGCCGGACACAAGCGTGGGCGATGCAGGACCGGCTGGTAATGTGGCCGGCCCCGCGGCCGGGAACCGCAGTCTTGATGGGGGTGATGCGTGGAGGTTGGCGAATGCACGCCGCTGGGCGACAAACCGGAGTTGCGAGAACCAGCCTGGAGCCAGCGACGTGCAACTTCGGAAGGTATTGGCGACCGCGCTCGGCGTCGAGCGTGTCGTGGTCACGAGCGCGACAGTGGAGGGCGACGCGCTGGTGTTCCTGGTGCGACCGGTGAAGAAGGAACGGCGCCGCTGCTCGCAGTGCGGGATTCGGTGCCCGGGCGACGACTCGGCGAGCGGCGTGCGGCGCTGGCGTGCGCTGGACATCGGGCGGACGCCGGTGCTCATCGAGGCCATGGCGCCGCGGGTGAAGTGCAAGACGCACGGGGTCGTCGTGGAGCAGGTGCCCTGGGCTCGGCCCGGAGCGGATCGCGAGGCTCACCCACGTGAGCGCCGACGCGGCCGCCTGGATCGGCGATGTCGTCCGGGAGCGGTGCCCCAACGCTGTGCTGTGCATCGACCCGTTTCACGTCGTGGCCTGGGGGACCGAGGCCCTCGACGAGGTGCGGCGCGGCGTCTGGAACGCCTCCCGCAAGGCCGGCGAGCGCGACACGGCGAAGGTCGTCAAGGGCGCACGCTTCGCGCTGCTGAAGAACCCCGAGAACCCGACAGACCGCCAGAAGGTCCGACTCTCCGCGCTCGAGACGCTCAACAAGCCGCTCTACCGCGCCTACCTCATCAAGGAGATGCTCCGGCTGGTCTTCGCCACCAAGGGCGAGGAGGGCATAAAGCTGCTCCACACGTTGATCGCCTGGGCCCAGCGGTGCCGCATCCCAGCGTTCGTCAAGCTCGCAGCCCGCATTCGACGCAACCGCGACGGCATCGAGGCCGCCCTCACGCACCGCGTCTCCAACGGCCGCGTCGAGGCCACGAACAACCAGATTCGTCTGCTCACGAGACTCGCCCACGGCTTTCACAATGCCACAGCGCTCATCGCACTCGTGTTTCTCGAGCTCGGCGGTCTCGCCATCGATCTTCCCCGCCGTCCAAGCCTCGGATGACCCACAGATGTCCCATGAGGCCCACATTTGTTCCGTGATTCCCCTTGCCCGCCCGCTGCCGTCTCACTATCATAGACATAACTCCAACAGGGGCGCCCGGCATGACCACCGACCTCCACACACAGCTCCGCCTCGCACGCGGCGCGCATCAGCAGGCTGAGTACGCGCTCGCGACGCTCCTCTTCGAGCTGCACCGCACGCGCCGATACACCGAGCGAGGGCATGCCAGTGTCATCGCCTACGCCGAAGCCGAACTCGACCTGACCCCGCGGCAGACGCGCGACCTCGTCTTCGTTGCGAAGCGTCTCGGGGCACTCCCGGCGCTCGACGCGGCCTTTCGTGCAGGCCGGGTGGCATACACCAAGGCCCGCGAGGTCGCCCGCGTCGCCACCTCCGAGACGGACGCCGCGTGGACGACCCGCGCGCTGGAGACGACGAACCGTGCGCTCGAGCGACAGGTCGCGGCCGCGCGGTCTGGCGACGCTCCGCCGGCCGATCCCCGCGCCGAGCCCGGGCCGGCCCGTGTGCGGGTCACAGTGACCCTGAGCGCCGCAGACGCCGAGGTGCTCACCGCAGCCTTTGCGCGCCTGCGGCTCGACGGCGGCTTCGGGCCGGACGTCGAGAATGGCACGCTGCTCGCCGAGATGGCACGGCGGACGCTCGCCGTGCTCGAAGCCGCCGCCGCCGACCCGGAGGACGGCGCCGAAGCCCCCACCGCCGAGCGGTTTCGCGTGACGCTGCACCACTGCCCGGACTGCGAAACGACGGATGTCGCCTGCGCCGGGTGCGACGCCGAGCACCTCGACCTCACGCAGTCCGATCCCGCGCCGCGGCTGAAACACGCCATCCCCCCGGCCACGCGGCGCCGCGTCTTCGAGCAGTTCGGGCACCGCTGCGCCGTCCCCCACTGCCGCAACCGTATGTGGCTCGACCTGCATCACATCCGGCCCCGCGCCGCGGGCGGCGACCACCGTCCGGGCAACCTCGTCTGTCTGTGCAGCGTGCATCATCAGATGATTCACCGGCGCGAACTGTTCCTCTGCGTCGAGGACGCGCGCCCGGCCGCGCCGCGCCTGCGGTTCGTGCTGCCGACGGGCGAGACGCTCGGCGACCGCAGCCCGGGGACGCCCGCGGTCGCCGACGTCGTCGAGCGGCTGCGACACGACCTCGAAACGACACCGGGCGCCAGCGGGCGCACGCTCACGCGGGGCGGCGGGTCGGGCAACACGGTCGCCGACGGCGGCGACCCGGGCCTGCTCGCCGTCGCGCTCGACACCCTGCACGCGCTCGGGCATGCGGTGAGTCGTCCGGATGACACCTGGTACGGCGAGGAGCGGGTCGTCGCGGCGTCCGGCGGGTCCCACG
>JADLFU010000288.1 GCA_020849655.1 Polyangiaceae bacterium
GAGGCGCCGCCGCGGCCGCCGCCGGGCGCGCAGAAGATGGGGTGGCCGCCGGAGAGCTCGTACGGGTCTCCGACGCGCAGCTGCGACGCGTGGAAGGGGCCTCGGGCGCGGGCGCGGTCCGCCATGCCCGAGCACCGTACCGCGGGGGGCGCGCCGCCGCCACGCGGAGCTCGCCGTCAGCGCGCGTGGAGCAGCAGCTGCGCGATCGCCACACAGTAGAGGGAGAACCCAGCCGCGAACAGCCATGACGCGCGCGCGAGGGACGCGCTCTTGTCGTCGCGCACCCGCAGCGCGAGGAGCAGCGTCTCGCTCGGATCGTCGGTGAGCACCTGGGTCAGCCAGCGCACGCGGAGCACCCCGAGGATCACCGTCACCGCCGCGGCGAGCACGAGCAGGATGCCGAGCGAGATCGACGCCTTGGCGGCGAGCCCCACCCGCGCGATGGCCTCGCCAGAGAAGCCAGTGACAGTGATGACGATGCCCGACAGTGACAGCAGGACCTGTGTGCGCACGACGGTGACGCTCAGCTGTCGCTCGACGACCTCGAAGGCGCGCGCGGCGTCGCCCCCCGCGAGCGCCAGGATGCGCGCCGCCTCTCGCGCCCGCGCGCCGTCGCTCATGGCTCGGCGAGCAGCGCCGCGCAGACGCTCGGCCGCGCGCCGCCCGGGGGGGTGAAGCTGCCTACCGCGCCGATCCCTCCCGCCAGCTCGAACGCGCGCAGCCTCACCTGCAGACGCTCTCCGGCGAAGGTCGGCCGGCGGTAGGCGACCTCGACCCTCCGGGACAGGACACGCGTCGAGCGAGACAAGGCGGCGAGCCGCCGCGCGAACGCCTCCTCGAACAGCCGCGGGTACACGAGCGAGTTGACGTGCTGGTTCGAGTCGGTGTGCGCGAGCGTGAAGCAAGCGTCGCAAGCGTCGTCGTGCCAGTCATCGATCCACGCGGCGCCGTCCGGCAGCGCGAGCAGCGCGTCGGGGGGACCAGGCGCGTACGCGCGGCGCGCGCCAGGCAGCTCGAGCGCCGTCACCTTGCGCGCGTCCGGCGCCGCGAACAGCCGCGTGAAGACGTGCTCCGCGAACACCCTCCCCGCGACCACCGGCTCGCCCGCGCCGTCGGGCTGCGGGCCGAAGGTGCGCGCGCGCGGCGCCGAGAGCTCGGCCCAGAGGTTCAGGTAGATGCGCTCGACGTCGCCGCTCGGCCCGCGCTCCTCGGCGATCTCGAAGGCGCCCTCCGCGACGAGCGGGTGGTTGACGCTCACCACCTCTCGCGTGCCGTCCATCACGAGCCGCGTCAGGATCGGCACGACGCCCCCTCGTCGCATCACCTCCGCCATCGGGTGGCGCGCCAGCAGCTGGCGAAACAGCACCTCTCCGTACGCGTGCGGCATGCCGAGCAGGCAGAGGCGGCCGTCCTGCGAGATGTCCTCGTAGCGCAGCACGGCCTCGCCTCGCTCGCGCTGCTCGGCGGGGACGTCGGGCCTCGGGGGGAAGGGGCGCATGCCGCGCGGCAGTAGGGCGAGCGACCCGCCGAGGGAAGCCCCTTCTCGCAAGTTGGCCCGCAGGCGACGCGCGCGGGACGATCGCGCGCGATGAACGTTCGTGCGTTGGTATTGTTGCCTCTGCTCGCCGCGACGGCCGCGCCGCTCGAGGCCGCGCCGAGGCGCCGCGCGTCGCGCCCAGCCCCAGCCACCGCCGCCCCGTCGGCGAGCTCGCGCGAGCTGCCGCGCGCGCCCCAGCCCGACGCGAGGTGCCCCGCGTCCTCCACGGCGACGACGCGCTGGCTCTCGTCCTCGCGCCAGCCCTGGCTCCTGGCGACGCGGGACGGCGCGCGGAGCGCCGCCGGCTGCTGCGCCGCGTTCGCGAGGAAGGGATCCAGCTGGCTGTCGGTCGACGCGCGCGGCGCGGTGGTGGGCGAGGCGCGCGTGACGGGCGGCGCGCGCGACGCGTCGGGGTGCTTCGAGCTCGATCTGCAGCTGCTCCTGGGCGCGCCCGGCGTGGGGCTGTGGGTCGAGCGGCCCCGCGGCTGGGACGGCGCGCTCGGCGATCTCGCGCCGGCGCCCGACGCGCTCGGCAAGGCGTCGAGGCGCTGGGTGGCCGCGCCCTTCACGCCGCCGCGGGAGGCGCTCGCGGAGCTGTCGGATCTGGTCGACGAGCTCACCGTGAGGCTCACCCTCCCCGCGCGCTGCGCCGCCCCCGACGACAGGCTGCCGCTCGCGCGGCGCACGCTGGGGTTCAAGCAGGCGGGCGCGGGAGACGGCGACGCCGTCGACACGGTCGCCATCGGCGGCCACCGGCTGGTCGTCGCGTCGCGCGAGGGGCGGGGCTGGCGCGTGCGCCACGTGGAGCTGGCCGGCGCCGACCGGTGCAGCCCGCGCGCGTACCTGCCGCTCGCCGCGATCGATCTCGACGCGGACGGCGCGGCCGAGCTCGTCGTGCGGCACGAGCGCGGCGAGGAGCGCCGCGACCTCGTCCTCGCGTGGGACGACGCGCGCGACGGCCTGCGGATCGTCGCGCGCTGAGCTGAGCGTGAGGCTTGCAGGCTTCTCAGCGGCGCGGGGGCGACGCTCGGTCCCGGCGCCGGCCCCTCATCGGCTCATCAGCACCTTCGGGTTCGCGGGCAGGCCGCCCCAGCCCATCGGCGTCTCCAGCACCTCCACCTTCGCGAGCGGCTTGTCACCCGGGACGCTGACCCCGAACACCGCGAAGCTGTCGTCGTCCGTCGGATCGGTCGACGACGCGGGGAGGGGCGAGGTGGGCTTGAACCACCCGCGGAACCCCCCGCGGACGAGCACGTGCGCGCGCGACCCGTCGGCGTACGTGACGCGGACCGTGTAGTCGCAGCCGCTCCCGCTGCAGTACCATGGGCTCTCGCCGGTGCCGGGGGCGATCTCGGCGAGGTCGGCCTTCCTGGTCGGATCGACCTCGCGGACGAGGTTCCCCACGTACGACAGCGTGGGGTAGATCTGCGAGGCTCCCGGCGTGCCGGCCGCGCTGACAGTGAAGATGACAGTGTGCACCGGGACGTCGCGGGCGTAGGGGAGGTTCCCGTCGAAGCCCCACAGCCCCTTGTCACGGGTGGCGCGCTCGACCGGCACGCGCGCGCCGTCGACGGCGTCCCACCGCGAGTACCCGGTGGCGGACGAGGCGTCGACGAACACCACCCCGTCCTCGTACTCGTGCGCGCCGTCCTTCGCCACGCTGGTCGTCCCCTCGAACCAGCGCTGGATCGCCCCCGCGTTGAAGTCCGAGAACGCGGTGTACTTGTAGCCGGGGGCCTGGTCGCCCGACCCGCTCTGCATCGGGTCCTGCTTGACGCACCGGCCCTTTGCGTCCTTCTGGTGGGTGCCGTCGGTCGCGCACGACTTCGCGGTCTCCGCGCCCGCGGGGACGAAGGGCGCGAGGAGCTCCCCGCGCCCGGCGTCGTAGGCCCACGCGGAGCCCTTCAGGCTGCCCCCGACGTACGGGTACTCTCCGTCCGCGTACGCGCCCCCGGCGTGCGGGAGGCCGAAGGCGTGTCCCTGCTCGTGGATGAAGATGCCAGTGTACGAGGCCGTGCCCGTCCCGCGCGCGCCCCCGCCGAGACCGCCGCCCGGCTCCGTGAACTTGCCCGAGGCCGAGCGCATCATCAGCGGCGCGTAGATCTGGGTGTTGGTGTGGTTGTTCCCGTTGACGGCGCGCAGCACGGAGAGCGTGTTCAGCGTCGCCCGCATCGCGTCGTACCCGTCGCGCTGCTGGTCGCTGTTCTCGAGGCGGCGCGCCGGGCTGCCGCCGTGGGGGCCGGAGACCAGGGTAGGCCACTCGACGCGCCCGGCGGGGTGGGTCACGAACTTGACGCTCGCCACCGGCCACTTGGCAAACAATTCATCCTGGCTCGCCTGGTCGGGCTTCGCCGACTTCGACAGCGGGAGGCTGTTCGTCGGGTCGGCGCCGAAGAGGTAGAAGGGCAGCGTGTGCATGACGAAATCGCTGTCCGCGCCGACCTTGATCGCCCGGTGCGCGCTCGGCGCCCTGTCCGCCGACGTCACGCGCACCCGCAAGCCGGGCTTCACCCACGCGGCCGGTACGGTCGCGCTGTGCAGATCCTCCGCGTAGGCCGGGCCGCCCGCCTCCGTCTTCGGCAGCGCGGACGGGTCGGCGAGCGGCACGGCGCCCACCTTGGTGTCACCGACCCAGACCTCGAGCGACGGAGACTTCACAGCGCCCTCGAGCGCCACCATCGCCAGGAGCGCGCGGGCGCCGATGACGTGCAGCTCGTGATCCTTGCCCGCGAGCTTCCACGAGCGCCCGCCCTCGGGCAGGACGTGGGTCTGCGCGACCTCGAGCGACGAGACCACCACCGCCGGACCCGTCGGCTGGGCAGGAGCGCCCGCCGCGCTGCCGGCCGATCCGGCCGAGGAGGCGCCTCCGCCGCCGGTCGACGCCTGGCCAGCCGCGCCCGCCGAGGACTTGCCGCCCACA
>JADLFU010000289.1 GCA_020849655.1 Polyangiaceae bacterium
CGCCACGCTCGACGGCGCCGAGGAGCTTCTCCTCGCCCTTGGCGTGCAGGCGCAGCAGGTCGCGGACGTACGTCTCGGTGCCGCCGACCTTCTCGGCGATCTGGCCGGGGTTGTATCCGCGCTTCTCGAGGTCTGCGATGCCGCGCACGAGGTCAAGGCTGTCGGGCGGCCGACGCGCGATATTCTCGACGAGGCTCATCAGGTACCGCTCCTCTCCAGTCGCGTCGCGAACGAGGGCCGGCACGTGGGTCTGCCCGAGCCGCTGGAGCGCCTCGAGGCGGCCCTGGCCACACACGAGGTCGAACTCGCCTGGCTCCCCCTTCCGCGGGCAGACGGTGATCGGCCGCTTCAGGCCGACCTTCGACACGTTGGTGACGATCTCGCCGAACTTCGCCTTGTTCCGCGCGCGCGGATTGAGGACCCGTATCTTGGCGATCGGGATGAGCTCGACGTCGCTCATGCGCTGGCCTCGATCGTGACGAGCTGCGCCATCCCGAAGAAGTAGTCCAGGTTCTCGTAGCGGTAGGCGTCGACGCCGAAGAAGTTGTCGGACGCCACGCGGAGGCGATCGGCGCGGACGTCGAGCGACGGCAGGATGTAGTAGTCGAGCGCCTGGGCGTTGCTCGCGTCCATGCGCACCGCGATCGTCAGGTCGGGTTCGAGCCCGCGGTCGAAGCGGATCGTCCAGCGCGGCGAGCCCGACGCGGTGACCTCGTACCGCGAGAGCACGATCGACACCCGGAACTGGTCGTTGACGATGAAGAGGTCGGTCTCGGGGTCGCGCTCGATCCGGGCGCCGGCGCTCGCGAGCGCCTGCACGACCTCATCGGTCAGTCGCGGGTAGAAGGTCCGCAGCAGGCGGTTCGTCTCGATGAAGGCGTAGTCCCGGTCCGGGGAGTAGCCGACCAGCTGGTACGCGCGCAGCAGGCTCCCGAAGCGGTGCCGGTACGATGCCGTCGACGGCATCTGATCGATCTCGTCGATCAGCACGCCCGAGAGCTTGCCGCGCTGGGTGAGGATCTCGCGGAGCCGCCCGAGCATCTCGTCGTCGGACAGCCGTCGGTGCCGCGCCAGGATGATGCCGCGCACCGTGTGGAACGCGGCCGCGTCGACGATGGGGGTGAAGGCGTCCTCGTCGCGCACCCACATCTCAGGTGGGTTCCGGACCCGAGCCTTCTTCAGCTTGAACGAGACCCGGTTGAAGACGTTCTGGCCGATGTACTTCTCGTTGGTGAGTAGCTCGCGCACGGTGCCTCGGGTCCAGGCCGCGCCGCGGTCGGTGCGGACGCCCTCGGCGTTCAGCGCGCCGGCGATCTCGCGCTCGGTGCGCCGCTCGTCGAGGAACATTCGGTACACGCGGCGGACCACGGCGATCTCGTCCTCCGGCCCGGGAACCAGGATCACTCGGTCGGTCTGGATGCTCTTCTTCTCGCCGCGCTGGAGCTGCCCCTTGGGCTCGCCCTTCTCGTCGAGGAGCATGCGGCGGAGGCCGAAGCCCGCGGGGCCGCCCTGGCGGTAGCCGAGCTCGATGAGGCGGCACTGGCCCTGGAACACCTTCGCCGAGAGCTCGCGGCTGTACTCGCCGGCCATCGCGCGCTTTACGGTCTTCACGATGTTCGACGCGATGCTGCCGTCGTTCTCGAACTGCTCGGCGCAGTAGTGAACGGTGATCCCAGCGCGTTTGCAGATGTACTCGTAGTAGGCGCTCTCGTCGGCGTCCTGGAACCGACCCCACCGGCTCACGTCGTAGACGAGGATCGACTGGAAGTCGGCCGAGCCGCCCACGACGGTGTCGATCAGCTGCTTCAGCGAGTCGCGACCGTCGATCTTGAGACCGCTCTTGCCGGCGTCGGCGAACGTGCGGACGATCTCGACGCCCCGCTTCGCCGCGTACTCGCGGATCACGTCGGCCTGGTTCTCGGTCGAGTACTGCTGGTGCTCCGTCGACATGCGGACGTACACCGCGGCGCGCGTCGGCGTCGTCACGGGGCACCTCCGGGGTCAGCGCTGGAAGCGACGGGCGCGGAACAGGACGCGGTTGCCGGCGCGGCGGCACCAGAGACAGTGGACGCGCGGGGCCCGATCGGGGGCGCCGGGGGCGAGCAGAAACTCGGGGGGCGGGATGTCATCGGCGTGCTTGGCTCTCGCGGAGGAGCTCCCCTTTGGAGCGGCTCCGCGGCGCAGAGTGCCCGCCCTTGCCGACGTTGTTGAAGATCGATCCGTATGACTATTTTCGCGCGTCTTCTTGAGGTAGTAGCGCTGCGAGCGAGCCTTCTGTGCCTTCAGCCCCTTCTCGCTCTGCGCGTACTTGAGGCGAGCCTTTCTCACGCTCGCCTCGCGCGCCTGCTGCGCATGATCCGTCGAGCAGTACTTGTGTCCGCGGAAGCAGCGCGAGCAGACGAGGAACCGGCGCTGGCAGGAGGGCAGCTTGCACGTGATGAGGAGGAGCGGGATCAAGGTGGCGGCGGATCAACCGCCGGCCACCGGAGCTGGCCAACATCCCGGCGGGGACCGCCTCAGCGGCTCGCCAGCCCCTTCGCCACCATCTCTTCGACCAGCACCGCCGCGCGCTCCTCCGGCGCGCCTGCAGGCACCTTCAGCTCGACCCTCTCGAACCGCTGCGCGTTATCGACGACCCAGTCGATGTAGCGATCGACTGACAGCTGCTCGACGCCGAACGCGATCGCCTGCATCGCCTGGACGATCTGCAGCGGCGTTCCCTGGAACACGCGCCCGTCGCGCATGAGGATCTTCATCGTCGTCGCTCCTTCCGGTGCACGCGCCAGCTTCCCGTCGTCACGACGGGCCGACCTGCGACCTGCGCGCGCGTCAGGAGGTAGGTCTCGACGTCGGCACCGTCCGCCAGGGTGATCGGCGTGCGGCGATAGAAGCTCGGGTGGCCCTCGAGGCGGTCGAGGTGCGCCAGCCCCACGGCATCGACCTCGTAGACCTCGCCCGCCACGACGTGCTCGCCGCAGGCGACCAGCCCGGGGAACGCGCCGAGGTCGTAGAGCGTGAACGTGGGCGTCGTCGTCGCCGCGCCGAGGAGCGCAGCGCCGGCGAGCACGCGGTGGTTCGGCTCCCCGGCGAGCAACGAGCCGTACACGAAGACGCGAACGCGCGCCCCGCTCATGCCGTACCTCCGAGGCCCGCGGCGAGCGCGAGCCGCGCGCGATCGAAGCCGAGGCGGCGGTAGGCGCTCGCGATCACCGCGAGATACTCGGGTTGAGGCGCCCACGGCTCGAACGTCTCCTCCGGCTGGAGGTACGTCTGGGCGCGACGACGCCGAGCGCCGTCGACCACGACGAAACGCGCCACGCGCTCGTACGCGAACGGGTGCCCCTCGAAGCGATCGAGGTGCGCGACCTCGGCGTCGTCGAGCGCGTAGAGCAGCCCTTCGACGCGTGCGCCGCGCGCCCGCACGACGCTCGCGACAGCGCCGCCCCAGCGGTGGCTGAAGCCGCCGAAGGCGAGCGCATGGTTCGGGAGGACGGCCGCGCCGACGACGACCGCGCTCGGGCAGCGCGCCCGCATCTGCTGGTCATCGAGGTTCGAGCCGTACGCGAAGTAGAGCACCGGTCCCATGATTCGCTCATCCCAGGGCGCCGCGCCATCGGGGCCCCCGCAGCCGGCCCGAAGGGCCAGGATGGTCATCCCGCGACCACCTTCCGGAGGAGGTCGAGCCCGCGCTTCGCCTCGGCCGGCGTGCCGTCGGACAGCTCGAGGTAGACGCGCCCGCGCTCGTCCGACGTGCTGTCGATCTGCACGCACCAGCGCTCGCCCGCGGGCGTCGACACCTCGACCTCGGCCGCGATCAGGTGGAGCGCGGCGTGGAGGCGGCGGTGGCTCGTGCCGCGGGGGTAGCGGACCTCGATCTCGGGCTCCGGGGTCCCGCCCCAGCGGCTCCTGGCCTGGCTGGCCGTGAGGGTGGCGTTCGCGATCTGCTGCTTCGTCGTGGCGTTCATGACCGTGCGTACATGCGGGTTCTGGTCCTGCCGCGGATATCCGCGACATCTCAAAGCGCGCCCCGCCCGGGGGCTGACATGTTCATCACGGTTTCTGCGAGACCCGGCGTTCGTGCGGGTTTCTGCGTGATGCGTGCATCAGGGGGTCAGCAGAAGGTGCTGGGTGGCGGCGCATCCGCGGCGAGGCCTCACGCGGCCGCCGTGGCGCCCTCCGTGGGCTCGCCGCCCTCGCGCGGGCCGGGCGTCGAGCGCGGGCCCCGGTCGCGGCGCGCGCCCTTCCAGGCGGCCGAGCCGGCGAGCCGCTTGGTGAGGTGCAGCCGGGCCGTCTTGTACTCGTCGCCGATGAGGCCGAGGTGCAGGAGGAAGACGCGGAAGTCGTACTTCGCGGTCGCGGCGTCGAACGCGCGACGCTTGCTCGACGCGGCCTTCGACGTGAGGCCCTTGGCCGCGAGCGCGAGGACCAGCTGCACGTACCCCTTCACCTCGCCCGCGTGCAGCGTGCCGTTGAAGTACCTGAACTCGATCGTGCCGCGGAAGAAGAGGCTGTTGAGGTTCAGGCCGTGGTAGCGGCTCGAGTCGTAGCGCTCCGGGCGCGCGTTCGCCCGGCCGTACCAGGCCTCGCTCACCTGCTGCAGCGTGCGCGGGCGCCG
>JADLFU010000290.1 GCA_020849655.1 Polyangiaceae bacterium
AGCGCTCCAGTCCCTCCGCCGTGCGGCTCCAGCACCGCCCGAACACCTCGCCCGTCTGGGTGTTGAAAGCAGCGATCAGCGTCTGCGTCCCGTTGCGCTGGTACTCGTACTCACGCCGAAGCTGCCCACGCCGCGCGACGTGCGTGGGGTGGAGGTCCGCCCGGGCTTGTATGCCCGTCTTCTCGTCGACCGAGAGCACCACGGCGTCCTTGGGTCCCTTCGCCCCCCGCTTCTCGCGGCCGTCCGACGCTCGACGAGCGCGAGCGCTTCGAGCGCGGCGAGCTGCGGCAGACGAGTGGCGCACGTCCCGGCTCGTGCGCGGCTGCTACGGGCAGCGCCAGGACGACGTGCAGATGCAGGGCAACCGGCGGACGGCTGTCGAGGGTCGAGGACGCATCCGCCGCGGGTCGCCGACGGGCACGCGCGCTGCCCGGAGAGTCCGCCGCACGCCGTATCGTGCGTCCGGGTGCTCCCACGCGCGTGTTGCCCCGTCGGGTCTGCTAACTTGGGGGGTGTGAAGCCCCCGCTCGAGCTGAACGTTCGCGTCCTCGCGTGGTCGAGCCTCGCCCTGGCGCTCGGCTGCTCCGCCGCTGGCAAGTCGCTCCCCGACTCGGAGTCCTCGAGCGGCGACGGCGGCGCGAGCTCGTCGGGCGCCGGGGCTTCGGGCGGCGACGTCGGCGTCGGCGGCGCGGGAGGGGGCTTCGGGGCCGGAGGGAGCGTGGGGAGCGGAGGGGCGGGCGGCGACGGAGAGCCGGGCGGGGCGGGCGGCGGCGGAGAGCCCGGCGGGACGGGTGGGTTCATCGGGGCCGGCGGCGCCACGCCGGGGACGTGCGCGCCCACCCCAGGCGCTCCCACCCCCGAGGACTGCGCGAAGCTCGGGATCAAGATCAGCGCCGAGTTCGCGCAGGCCTATCAGTGCTTCAACCTGGGCGTCGCGCAGGGAGTGCCCAACCACTGGGGAGGCCTGACAGTCAAGCCCGAGAAGCCGGGCTCGCTCTACATGGGCGGCCACGCCTGCGAGGAGTCGGGCAAGCTCTACGAGCTCGGGATCGCGCGCGACGAGAGCTGCCACGTCCTCGGGCTCATGGGCTCCGCGACCCTGTACTCGGATGCGCCCTACAACGACGGGGGCGTCATCTTCGGACCGGGCGACGTGCTGTTCCTCTCGCAGTGGCCCGTGAACAAGATCGGCCAGATCAAGCCGGGCTCGACCACGCTGAGCAAGTCGACCGATCTCGGGCCGCTCGGCGTGCAGGCCTCCCCCGGCGGCGCCGGCTTCGTGCCGAAGGGGTTCCCCAACGAGGGGCAGCTCAAGGTGTTGACCTGGCCCACCGGGGGTTTCACGTTCGACAAGCCTGGCAACTGGTACACTGTCCCCTACGCGCCCGACGGCCAGGGCACGTACACGCTCTCGAAGGCCGTGTTTCACACGAAGATCGAGGGCGGCCCCGAGGCGTTCACGTTCGTCGCGGCGGGGAGCGTGGGGTTTCCCAAGCACTCGGTGCTGATCTCGGAGTGGGGCCGCGCGAAGATCGCCGCGTACGAGCTCGACGGTCAGGCGAACCCAGTTCCGTCGACGCGCCGCGAGTTCTTGAGCGGGCTCGCGGGGGCCGAGGGGGCGCTGCTCGATCCGATGAGCGGCGATTTCATCTTCTCGACCTACAACGACGATCCGGCGAAGGACCGCGTCATCGCGGTGCGCGGCTTCAGGCCTCCCCCTGCGATCATCAAGTAGGAGGCCCGCGGAGGGCGTTTGATCCCTACGCACTTCGCGTGCGTGAGCAACAGGCGTCGCGACCGCGTCGTGCATCAGGCTCGGCAGCGGCAGGGCGTCTGCACGCGCAGCAGAGACGCCGACCAAGACGGCGTGGGCGACGTCTGTCGGCAACTGCAAGGCGACACCAAACGCGAAGCACCCGAAGTGAGCGGCCGGCGGCCGCGAACGGCCGCCTCGCTTGCCCAGCGGCGAGGCCTCCGACAGCGTCAGTAGCATGGGGGATTCCTCTCGACGGGCTCGCTTCCTCGTGACGGTCCTCCTGCTCGGCGCGTGCGGCGGCAGCGATTCGTGGGTCGCGCCCGCCGCGGAGGCCCCGGTCGACGGCGAATTCCCTGCGACCGTCGGGCCTCGCGGCGGCGTGCTGGTGGGCGCCGACGGCACGGGCTTCGAGGGCGTGCGGCTGGAGCTCCCGGAGGGCGCGCTCGGCGCTGCGACCGCGCTCGATCTGGTCGGCACGCTGACCGACGTGCCGCCGTCGTCCGAGACGTCGCGCTTCGTCGGCGTGCACGTCGGGTTCTCGCCCGACGGCCTCGCCTTGGCGAAGCCCGCCCGGCTGCGCGTGCCGCTGTCGACGTCCGTCGTGTCCGACCACGACCAGACCCCGGCCGACTGCAAGGTGTGGCTGCGGACCGCCGACGGGTGGGAGCAGGTGCAGCCGATCGACTCCGACGAGAGCTCGGTGACCATCGAGGTGACGACGCTGCGCACCGCCGCCGCGGGGATCGTGCTGAAGTCCCCGCGGCCGCTTCCGACCGCGCCGTTTCCGATCGACTGCGTGCCCGGGCAGGGGATCTGTGTGCAGGAGATGGGCGGCGCGCTCAAGTCCGGAGCGGCGCCGCACACGCTGTCCGACGTCGTCGATGGCAAGTTCTTCTACCTGCGCCAGACCGGCACGGGTCGGCACTCCGTCGTCGAGCACGACTCCGCCGCGGGCGCGGCGGTCCGCGAGAGCCAGTCCCACGGAGGCGTGCCGACGGGCGCGATCGAGGTGCCTCCGCAGCGGCTGTCGCGCGCGCCCGACGGCTCGGTCTGGGCCGCGATCGGCGGGTTCGGCGCGGTGCAGTTCCCGTTCCCTGGCTTGCCGACGAGCTTCCCCGATCCGAAGCCCGTGCGCACGTTCCACGTCGTCCACGACGGGGTGGGGACGCTGCGCCGCATCGGCGTTCACACGACGACCGTCAAGGCCACCGCCACGTCGCAGCAGAAGGTCCGGCACAACGCGGCGCTCGTCCAGGGGACTTTCTTCAGCGAGGGTCCGTCGCACACGCTGCTCCCAAGCCTCACCCCTGCGCGGCTCGTCGTCGCGAGGGCCGACGCCGACCCGAGGGTCTTCGGCCTCGCGGTGGGCACGCCGTTCATCGTCGGGGTGCCGCCGCAGGGGTTCCTCCTGCCGCCGGCGACGGGTTTCGCGGAGCTGTTGATCAACGCGAAGAATGCGAACGACTGTCTCGCGATGTCTCCCACCGGCGCGGCGGTCGCGTTCAGTGATGGCGCCGGGAAGGTCACGGTGCGGCGAGACGGGCTGAACGTGAGCACGCATGCGATCGGCGTCGACCTCGCGGAGCTCGAGTTCGACACCGGCGGCGTCCTCTACGCGTTCACCCGGACGCGCGCCGAGGTCTACCGGCTCGACCCCGCGACCGGCGGGTTCCAGTCGATCTCGCTCAGCTCTGCCGCCCCCGACAGCGCCGAGTACCGCGCGCGCATCCCGCAGGCGATTCGCCGGCTGCCGGGCGCGGGCATGCTCGTCGTCGTCGGCGCCACGTCGCCGACCGTGATCCGGCTCGTGCCCGCGCCGTGATCGGCGCGCGTCAGTCGACGCTTCACCCGAGCGAGACGAGCGAGACCACTCGCCCGACGCGCCCGCGCCGGCGCCCCCCTCGGCGCCGCCGCGCTCGAGATCGATGCGCGCGAAGCGATCCCGCCCGACCCAGGCCACGCGCTCGCCGCAGGCCGCGCGGGCGTCGGCGCGCAGCTCGATGAGCGCGCTCCCGTCGGGCTCGAGCGCGCCCGACCAGCGAAGATCGACGGCTGCCGGCGCCGCGAACCACCGGCCGGGTGAGTTCTCGCGACCCGCAGGCAGCTCCCCGATCCGCGACGGTGACCAGCCCGCGCGTGGCCAGCCCGCGACGTCGAGCAGCGCGGGAGGGCCGGCTGAACGGACCAGCCGCAGCGTCCCCAGTCATCGCTCGTTGACGAGCAGCGGCACGCCATCGCTCGCTGGCGCGCCCACCTGCACCGCGCCTCGCACCGCGAGCGCGACGCGAGCTGGGGCCGCGCGGGCCAGTGACCGATCCCCGCGTCGTTCGCCCACGCGATCGCGCCGTCGTCCGCGAGCGCGGCGGACCACGGCGCCCCGCCTGACGAGCGCGTGAGCGACGGCGTCGCCGCGCGCGCGAGATCGGCCGCGCCGGCGTCGTCGCCCGCGTCTGCGTGCGGGCGAGGGCTGCGCTGTTCCCCTTTGACAGGGTGCGCTCTCCATTATACTGAAGCCTCGTTCGCTGCAAGAGAGGCCGTCGATTGACGGCGCGGCGACGGAGACCCCCATGACCGAGATCGTGCGCCCCGCGAGTGAGCCCCCCTTCGTCCCCCGCTTCTCGCGGCCGTCCGACGTCGACGAGTTCGAGCGCGAGCTCGAGCGCTTCGAGCGCGGCGAGCTGACGGCCGACGAGTGGCGCAAGTTCCGGCTCGTGCGCGGCTGCTACGGGCAGCGCCAGGACGACGTGCAGATGCAGCGCATCAAGGTGCCGATGGGCTACCTCACCGCGAGCCAGGCGCGCGCGGTCGCCGACGCGGCCGACCGCTTCGCGGGTGGCAAGGCGCACGTCACGACCCGGCAGAACTTCCAGTTTCATTTCGTCAAGCTGTCGGACGTGCCCCAGCTGATGCGCGCGGTCGGCGACGCCGGCATCACGATGCGCGAGGCGTGCGGCAACGCGGTGCGCACGGTCATCGGCTCGGAGCTCTCGGGGATCGACCGCGATCAGGTGTTCGACGTCCGGCCGCACGGCGAGGCGCTGACGCGGTTCTTCCTGCGCCACCCGAAGGCGGCGACGCTGCCGCGCAAGTTCAAGATGGCGCTCTCGTGCACGGCGCGCGACTGCGCGCAGGCGGCCATCAACGACGTCGGCTTCGTCGCGCGCATCTCCGACGACGGCCTGCGGGGCTTCAAGGTCTTCGTCGGCGGCGGGCTGTCGACGTCGCCCGAGGCCGCGGCGGTGCTGTACGAGTTCGCAGAGGAGGGGGAGCTGCTCGAGATCGCCGAGGCGGTGCTGATGGTGTTCGACGCGCGCGGCAACCGGCAGAACAAGCACCGCGCGCGCCTGAAGTACGTGCTGCGCGATCTCGGCCTCGCGCGGCTGCGCGAGGCGATCGAGCTCGAGCGCGAGAAGATCCGCGCGCGCGGCGACGCCCGCCCGCTGTTCACGCCGACGCCGCTGCCCCCGCCGCCGCCCCGCGAGCGCGCGGCCGAGCCGCCGGGCGAGCTGCTCCCCGGCTACGTCGCGTGGCGCGCCAGCAACGTGCGGGCGCAGCTCCAGCAGGGGTACTCGGCCGTCTACGTGCGGCTGCCGCTCGGCGACGTCACGAGCGCGCAGCTGCGCGAGGTCGCGCGGCTCGCGGAGCTCCACGGGGACGGCAGCGTCTTCACCAGCGCCGATCAGAACCTCCTGCTGCGCTTCGTGCCCGATCAAGAGGTGCGCGCGCTCTACGCGGCGCTCGTCGCGGCGGGCCTCGCGAAGGGCGGCGTCGGCGGCCTCCTCGACGTGACGAGCTGCCCGGGCGCCGACTCGTGCAACCTGGCGATCACGACGTCGCGCGGCCTCGGTCGCGCGATCTCGGACGCGCTGGAGGCCGGCCTCGCGGCGGGCGGCGCGCGGGCGGCGGCCATCCTCGGCGCGAGCGACGCCGTGCTCAAGATCAGCGGCTGCCCGCACTCGTGCGGCCGTCACCACGTCGCGGACATCGGGTTCCACGGGGCCGCGCGGAAGATCGGCGGCAGGGCGATGCCGGTGTACCAGCTGCACATCGGCGGCGGCGTCGACGAGCGCGGCGCGCGCTTCGGCGCGCAGGTGGTGAAGATCCCCGCGAAGCGCGTCCCGGCCGCCGTCCTGCACCTCATCGACGCGCACGCGGCCTCCCGCCGCGACGGCGAGGGGTTCGGGCCGTGGCTCGCGCGGCTCACCGCCGACGAGATCAAGGCGCTGACGGCCGCGTTCACCGACATCGATCCCGCCGCCGCGAAGGAGGACGAGTACGTCGACTTCGACGCGCAGCGCGGCTTCGTCGTCGAGACGAAGGCCGGCGAGTGCGCCGCGTGACGCGGTGCGGGCCCGAGGTGCGGGCCGGGCAGAAGGCTGAGGCGCCGTGGCGCGTGAGCCAGCTCGCGCCACGACCGCGGGGCGGCCTTCCGTGGTGCGCGTCCGTGGGCTGGTCACCTGGGTCTCTTCTGCCGCTGCCCGGACCGTCCGACCGACGGGGTAGGAGTCCCACCCGACGCCCACCCACGTGCCCTGGACAGGATAGGTCTGCTCGCCGCAGTGGCCTGCACCTCGGTTCAGCCTCGCGCTAGCAGACGATCATGCGACCCCGCCTGTCGGTAGCCCTCGACATCGGCAATGTGTTGGCTCGAGCCCGTCACCTGCCAGAGATGATATGTCCTCCCGTTGTGACGTGCAAGTGAAAAGTGCCCCGCCAGTGCACTTTGCTCAATGAACGCTGCGCCGCAGCCCCAGGAGGAGCGCGTCGAACGCGGCGTCGCTGACCACCACGCTCGCGTCCCCCTCGCGCTCAGGCCGTGGGATCTCGAACACTCCGCTGTCGAGTCGCTTGTAGCAGAGCACAGTGCCCGTCCCGTCCCACCACAGCGCCTTCAGCGTCTGCCGCCTCTTGCCAATGAAGACGAAGAGCGCGGCCCTCGACCTCGCGTCCCG
>JADLFU010000291.1 GCA_020849655.1 Polyangiaceae bacterium
CGGTGAGCGGCGGCGCGGACGGGGGGGCGTGAGCGTCGGATGACACGGCTAATTCTGCGGAAGATTCGGCACGGCGAGCAGCGCAGCCGCAAGAGGCCGGGCAACCGCACGCCGGGCCGCAGGTACACGTTGGACCACAACAGCACTCGCCGGGCTTGGGCGCTTGCGCGGCGCAGCGGCAGCTTGGTCCGCAATTCTTGCAGGCACAGGTCGGGGAGGCGTTCGTCATCTTGTTGGGGTAGACCGAGCAACGCAGAGAAACATTACACGCCGTGTGCCGATTCTTGGCTCTGGCGCTCAGCAGCAGTCATCGCCGCGCCAAGCGTCACGGGCCTCACTCGCCACGAGCACCGCGACCACGAGCCCCGCGACCGGATCGGCCCACCACCAGCCGAGCGCGCCGTTCAGGGCCATCCCCACCAGCGTCGCCAGCGACAGCCACCAGCATGCGGTGGTCTGAAACGCGTCGGCCTCCATCGCACGGCTTCCGATCGCGGCGGCGACGCGACGCTTCTCGCGCGCCAGCCACCACATGACGCCGAGCGAGAGCGCGGTCAGCGTGACCCCGACCGCGCTCGGGCGGGGGTGCTCGCGTTTCCACAGCGTACCGACCGCGTCGATCACGACGTAGCAGGCGAGCAACGCCAGCGCCGCCGCGACGCCCTTCCGCGCGGTGTGCTCCGTCCGCTCCAGCTTCTGCTCCGACGCCCCGGCCTGCTCGGCCCGGAGGCGCCAGATCATGACGCCCCCAGAGACGCACTCGACGAAGCTGTCGATGCCAAATCCGAGGAGCGCCACGCTCCCGGCCGCCAGCGCGGCGACGACGGCCACGACGCCCTCCACGACGTTCCATCCGACGGTGGCGTACTCCAGCGCGAGCGCCCTTTTTAGATGCTCGGGTCGTCGCGTCCCTCCGCATTGTCCGGGGCACGCGGCTGTGCCGCACGTTGTCGCGTCGTCCATCGCCCACACATGACGGGGCGCGTGCCGACTCCTTACAGGAATTCTTTGGCCCTTGACGCCGGCTGACGCTCGGGTAACGTCAGACCGTGTCTTCGCCCGAGAAGCTCTCTCTCGCCGTGGCCGCGATCGCTCGCGCCGCGCACAACCGTGGACGGCTGGAGCGCGCTGCCACGCGGCGTGGAATGCCGGGGGCCGACGCGGAGGACGCCGTCAGCGCTGGGTTTGCGCGTGCGCTGTCGCGCGCCGGACAGCTTCGCGAGAACGATCGCGCCGACGCTTGGGTTGGCCGAATCGTGCAGCACGCCGTCGTGGATGAGCTGCGGGCTTCGCGGTCGCCGACGGTCGCGCTCGACGCAGAGACGCTCTCTAGCGCGATTCCCGACGGAGGCGTCGACTGCTGGTGTGTGCTCGCGCAGATGAAGGCACTTGGAGCCACACATCAAGCGATCCTTCGGCGTGTGGTTCTCGATGGGCAGTCGCTGAGCACCGCCGCGTCTGAACTCGGCCTCAGCCCGAACGCGGCGACTGTCCGGCTCCACCGCGCGAGGACGGCGCTCCGTTCCCGCCTCGCCGCGCACTGCGGCACGAGGACGGCGCGTTCGTGCTCCGACTGCGGCTGTGCAGAACGCGGCTGCTGCGGCCCAGCGTAGCGATCTGCGGCTGCGATCACTCCGCGACGATGGATCCACGGAGCATGTTCATGCCGCACGCGAACGCCACGACGCCCGACGCCGGCATCACGATGTCGACGGCGACGGGCTTGTTCAGCGGCAGCTCTTTGCGGATGCCCATGCTCGGAAACACGACGGACTGACCGCAGCCGAGGTCGTCCGTGCGGGTAAAGACAACGCGAGTAGCCTGCCCCGCGCGCGCGCGAACGGCGGTCGGATGGTAGCCGGATCCGTCCACCGTGATCGAGAGCGTCGCGGAGTTGCTGTCGGCGCTCGACGACGTGGCGGGCGACGTCCCGGTTGGATTCTCCTTCGCTTTGCACGCAGCGACCGAGATCGAACAGACGAAAATCGCGAACGGCAGGCATGCGCGGGCTCGGGTCATGTCGACGCCGCTACCGCAGCCGCCTGAGGAAAGCTCGCGCCACGAGCAGGGGAACGACGGCGGCACCGAGCCCCGCGGCGACGCCTGCGACCCCCGCGAGCCCGAGACACGCGCACCCCATCGCCCCGGTGAGCAGCGCCAGCAACGACGCACCGATCCAGAAGCTTGACGGCCTCCGCGCACCAACGGATGGCCCGCTCGCGGCGCTTGCGCAGCGTGGGCCCGCTCGTGCCAGCAGCGGTGGGTTCGCCCCCCGCCTCGCCCCAGAACGTCGCGATCAGCGTGTCGCGATCGCGTTCGGCCCCAGCGCGGCGACGGCGGCCTGGGCGAGATCGCGCGCGAGGATGTCCGCTTCCACGTCGACGTGGCCGGTCCCGCCCACCGCTTGCTCGGGATCTTCCCGTCGGCGCTTCTGCGTGCGGTGAAGCGTCCGGCACTCCCAGCCTGCGATCGCCAACGCCCACGGCAACGCGGGTCGCTTCGCGTCGTAGTCGGCCGGACGCTCGAGGATCTTCTTCATGGCCTCTTGCGCGGCATCGGCGCCGTCGGTCTCGCTTCCCGTCAGTTGGCGGCAGAGCGCGAACGTCGGGGGTCAGAGCAGTCGGAAGACCGGCGCAAAGGCGCTTCTGTCGCCGTCGGCGAGCCTCGCCATCAGGCCGTCGAGCCCGTCGGCCAGGCTTGCCGACGAAGATCACCGAGCGCCCCTCGGTGACGAAATCGGGCGCGAGCAGCGAGCCGATCGACGTCAGCGTCAGCGTCGATTGAAAGCTGAAGTCGAATTCCTCGATCGTGCGGAGGAAGGGGAAGTGCGCAGCGCGCCTGGCCTTCGTCAGGCGCGTTCCGCGGCGGTGCGCGATCTCCTCGGAGAACGGACGAAGAGCATGTGCTCGTACGGCCAGTCTTCCTTCTCGGCGCGCTGGACGAGCGATTGCCACGCGCGGCGCGCATGAGCGAGGTGAAGTCGCTTGAGGAGCGGATCGAGATCGGTGCTCACGACGCACCTCGTTTCGGCTCCGCTCGGCCGAGCGCCAGCGACGCCTGGGACGGATTCGGTTCGCGCGGTTACGACCTTCGACGCGAGCGACGGAGCCCTCGCGCCCTCGGCCGCTCGCTCGCAGCGCGCGACGCACGGCGGAAACGAAAAGCGTGTTCTTCTCGACGGCCGAGCTGATGGCCTCGCGCGTGGCGCCGTCGCCGTGGCGCTCGAGAAGCCTATAGAGCTCCCCTACGGCGCGATCTCCGAGGCGGCCGTCACGGTGCGTGATCTCGGTCGGGAGCTTCAGCGCATCC
>JADLFU010000292.1 GCA_020849655.1 Polyangiaceae bacterium
GCGCCGTGGACGCGACGTTCGGCACCGGCGGTTGGATTCAGCTGTCGATTGCCGAGGCACCATTGAGCTTCAACCGCGAGCAGCGCGGACCGGGGCTCGCGGTGCTGCCCGACGGCGCCTTCTTCGTAACGCTGGCCCAGCCGGGCGCGCTCGAGACGACCACGGTGCTGCGCTACGACGCAGACGGCGTGCTCGACGACGCCTTCGGCACGTCGGGGGCGCTCGCCATCGCGCCGTACGGCAACTGGATCTTCGTCGACGGGCTGCTCCAGGCCGACGGCAAGCTCCTGCTCACCGGTCGAGGCTTCTCGCAGCAGGGCGGCACCGAGTTTGGCCTCGCTCGGCTGCCCTGAGGCTGCGGGCGGTGTGCTCAGGGTCTCGGGTATGCGTGTGCTGGTGGCCGGGGCGACGGACACGCGCGCTCACGTCGACCGTGAGCTCCCGCGCCTCTCGCGCACGGCGGCCTCGACGAGGGGGCGGCACGCCGCGACGTCGACGACCGCACGGAGCTTCACGTGGCGCAGGCCCTTGCCCGTCCCCTCGAGCTGCCCCTTGGGGTCGGCGAGCTGCGCGCCCTGGTAGAAGCCCAGGTTCACGTAGCCCTTCATGGGCATCACGTAGGCGTAGCCCTCGGTCATCTTCTTTGGGCCGATGCCGAAGCTCACCGCGCGATCCCCGAGCCGCACGATCTCGGTCGTCTTCGGATCGACCGCGCGCACGAGCGCGCACGCGGCGCGCACGATGGCCTGCTCCGCCTCGCCCACGCCCGCGAGCAACTCCTCGAGCGTCCCCTCCGTCGCCTTCGACCTCATCGACGCCATGGTTACCACAAGGGCGCGCGCGAAAGGGCGCGACCGCGCTCCTCGCGAGGCGGGCAGTCGGCTGGCTCGCGCCCCGGGATCAGGGCCGCGGGTGAGGGGTCCGAGGTCTTGGACGGGCGGGGCGCTTCGTGCCCACGCCCGAGACGACGCGCCGCCTCGCCGCCGAGCGCGCGGCCGGCCCCGAAGAGCCCTGACGGGCGGCGGGTGATTCAGTCGCACCAGTAGTAGGCCGTACCGCGCGAGCAACCCGCGGCGGCGCAGCCGGGGCTCTTCGCGGCCTTGTCGTCGGCCGCCTCGAGCTTCGCCGGATCGTCGCCCTTCTGGTGGTAGAGGCACGCCCGCTCGGGCTCGACGCCGCCGCAGCAACCGCAGCCGCAGGCGACGAACAGGGGCTTGCCCGCGAACGGACCAGGCTTCGCGGAAGCCGAGGCGAGCGCGGTCGGAGCGGCGCTCGCGGCGGCCGGCGGGACCGCCGAGGCCGGCGCGCTCGGAGCGGCCGACGCGGTGGAGGCCAGGGAGCTCGTCGCCAGGGGCGGAGCGACCGGGCCAGGCGGCGTGACGGTCGGGTGAGCCGGGTCGGAGCCGCAGCCGGCGAGGAGGGCGAGCGCGAGGGGGAAGAGGGCGCGAACGGTCATGACCCGAAGCTAGCACTGGCGCCCCCCGAGCCGCGCCTCTCGATGGGCCACGCGGACCCACTCGCTCGCTCCGCCCTGGGTAGCCGGCGATCCGGCGCGGGGGGCGCGCTCAGCGGAACGCAGGAGGCCGTCGCGGCGGCCAGCAAGGACCGAGGCGGGGTGTTCCCCCGCTCGACGTCGAACGGATCCCGTTCAATCGTAGGTGGTCGCTGGGTCCAAGCAGGTCCACTCGCCCCAGCTCTGCCACGCCTTGGCCTCGCAGCCGTTCGAGGCGTCGCCGTCGGCGTCGCAGTAACCCTCGCTGCAGCGATGCCTGCAGCGGTCGCCGACGCACATGCTGTCCATGTTCGGGCGCGCGCAATCGGCGTCGCACCGTCCGCAGTGGTGAATGTCCGTCAGATCCGTCTCGCAGCCGTTGCGCGCATCGCCGTCGCAGTCGCCGCGCTCGAGCGGGCAGTCGAGCCGCTCCAGCATAAGCGGAGCCGCCCCGGTCGCGCGCCCCGAGCCGACCTTCGGTGTTGGGCCGGTCACGGTCGGCGGCCCCGGACAGGCGGTCGTGGCGAATGCGATCGCCATGGAGACGCACAGAGTGCGGCGGAGCCAGCGCGCGTCGGGCATGTCGCAGACAAGGCGCCGGCTCGCCCGATGGCGCAAGCAGAGAGCACTGGCTCGGCGGCTGTGCCTGCGCTCCCCCGTTCGACGTTTCACCCGCCGAGCGGCGTCGGCAGCGGCTCGGGGCGCACGTCGTCGAGGCGCAGCGTCACGAGGTAGTCGCGGCCCGCGCGCTCGTCCGCGAGCTCGAAGCGGGTGCCTTCCATCGTGATCTGAGTGGGCTGCCCGGTCGTCGAGGCCATGTGGATGCCGCCGTGCGGGAAGCCGCGCTCGTCGAGGTCGCACACAGTGATCGACCGCGGCGGCGTCGGTGACCAGGCGCCGCACGACGCGTCGACGAAGCACACGGTCCCCGCGCGCATCAGCGCGACGCGGCAGCGCTCGCCCTCCGCGACCGGCCCGCCCGCCGAGACGTGCGTGACGACGCCATCGTACACGCGCGCGATCGCTTCGGCCGCGCCGCCCCGCGCGGTCGCGAGCTCGGCGAGGCCGCTCGGCTGGCGCGGCCGCTGCTGCGCAACCGTGGGCCCCGGGGTGGACACCGCGCCCGCCTCCGACGGGGCCGGCGGTGTGGCAGTCGTGGCGCGCGCCGGCTCGCCCTGGGTGAGCGCGGCGACGACGAGGACGACCGGGACGAGGGCCGTCGCGGCGCCGCGCGCGACCCTCCCGAGCCCACGCCGCCGCCGCGGCCGCCGCGCGGTCGCGTCGAGCCGCGCGCGCAGTCGCTGCACCTCCACCTCGAGCCGCTCGTTCTGCGCGCGGAGGGACGCCCGGTCGTCGCGGTAGGGCATGGCCTCCCATGTACGGGCGACCGGGCGGCGGGATCTGGTGGACGGCAGAAAGTGACGGCGGCCGGCGCGCGGACGGGCGTGCGGAGACAGGAGCGGGCTCGTGATAGTGTCTACGTCATGCGATACGCTTCCGCGCTCTGCCTCGTGGGCCTCGCGGCGTGCAGCGGCGAGGTGATCCAGGACCTCGGCACGGGCGGCGCCGGGGCCGGCGCGGCGACCGGCAGCGGGGGCACGACAGGCACCGGCGGGACCGGCACCACGAGCGCGACGGGCGGCGCGTCGGCGGGCGGCGCCTCGACCGGCGGCGCGCCCGGCAGCTGCGGCCTCTGCGACCCGCCGGGGACCAACGACACGCCCGCCTACACCTTCCACGAATGCACGCCGCCGCTCGAGATCGGCTGCCCGGCGCAGCTCTGCACCCCCGGCGCGACCGACTGCAGCCCCGGCTACAGCTGTGATCCCTGGGGCGCCGCGGCTTGCTGCTGGTGCCAGGCGGCCGTCCCCGCGTGCGTCTTCACCGGGCCGGCGCAGGGCCCGCTGCCCGAGTACCTGAAGCTCGGCCAGACGTCGGGCCCCGCGGGCCAAGCGCTCGAGCTCCGCATCGAGGGCTTCCCCTTCTACGTCGGCGCGCTCTTCTACCTCGCGCGCGTCGGCGCCTCGGGCGACCTCATGCAGCTCGGCGGCTCGACCTGCTCCTTCACGGTGGACGTGCCGGGCCAGCC
>JADLFU010000293.1 GCA_020849655.1 Polyangiaceae bacterium
CAAGGGGTGCTCGAGCCGTTCCGCGCGGTGGCCCGCTCGTTCCGAAACCACTGGCCCCTCATACTCAACTGGTTCGCGGCGAGGCGGAAGGGGGCCTTCGCGCTGGGCGCCACGGAGGGCCTCAACAGCACGCGTTAGTTAATGTCAAACAATAATCGTCAACGTAGATCGTTAACGGTCGGTTACGTGGCTCGAGGTTCACGGCGAAGCCCGGTCCTGTACACAGAGACGGGCGTCTGTGTGTACGACCGACCCCATGGCGCTCGTGCGCGCTGCGTCATTTCTTGGGCGAGTTCGCATTGAACCCGCACCCGGGACACTTCGGGCCCTGGCCTGGCTGCGGCGACGCGGGGGGAGAGTTGCCGTTCGTGGCGACTTGCCAGGTGTGGCGACACCGATTGCAAACGTAGGTCCAGATGGTCGACATCTGCGGATGCTCTCACGAGCGACGTCGGCCCGGAAGTGGGCCCGTCGAAGCGTTTCACCTACAACGTTCCCCGTGAAACGGCGTTCTCCCGGTGCTGCTGCTGTCGCGTGCGTCTCGTGCCGTCGCCCGACCGACGAGCCCCGAAAGGGCCAGTGCATGCGCTGCTACCTCGCGGCGTATCACGGCCGGGTCAAAGCCTCGTGCTGCTCGGTCTGCTCGCATGCAGACCCGCGCGTGCTCGTGCGGCGCACCGTCGCCGGCGTCGCCGGCACGACCCTCTGCGCCAACTGTTCCACCATCCTCGGACGTCGACCGCTCACGCTCGAGCAGCTACGGGCCGAGCTCCGAGCACCGGGCGATCGCCGTCTCGCCGACCAGCGGACCGGGCGCGACCGTCGAGCCGGTGAACGTCGCGAAGGGGTCAGCCTCGAGCGTCTTCTCGGTGGCGGTTCGACGGCGGGCGGTGGCGGCGGCTCCCAGGCGGGGCAGGGCGGCGCCGCGTCTTGCTCGACGAACGCCGACTGCGCGCTCGTGCCTTCGAAATGCTGCGCGTGCGGACAGACGGAGTCCGACTTCCGCGCCGTCAGGAAGGCAGAGCAGGTCGCGTCGCAGCCAAAGTGCGAGGCGGTCGACTGCGCGCCCTGCGCCGCGCCTCCCAAGGCATTCGCCGCGGCGTGCGACGCGGGCGCATGCAAGGTGGTGTCGATCGGTGACAGTCCGCTCGACGCTTGCGGCGCCGACACCGACTGCACCCTTCACGCACAAGGCTGCTGCGAGTGCGGCTCGCCGGGCCAGATCGCGCTCGCGAAGTCGCAGGTCGCAGCGTACGAGGGCTCGGTCTGCCTTCCGAACGCGACGTGCCCAGGGTGCTTGCCGCTGTTTCCGCCCGCCGCGGCCCGCTGCGCCGGTGGGCACTGCAAGGTGGAGCCTCTGGCTTGCCCACCCTCGGCGCCGGCGCCCGGGTCCCCGTGCAGCCTTCCGTCGGGCGTCGACGAGTGCGAGTTCGGGGCTGACCCGGTGCTGGCGTGTCGCAGCAAAGGCAAGTGCGTGGGCGGCGCGTGGCAAGTGACGGACTACGACTGCGCGCCGCTGCCGGGCCCCGGCGTCGCGGGCTGCCTCACGTCCGCCTCCCAGGCGGGCCAGACGTGCAGCAACGAGGGGACGTTCTGTCAGGTCGGTGCGGCGATCTGCGCGTGCGACGCGTGCAGCTTCGGGCCCTGCTCGATGACTGCGCATTGGGTCTGCTCGACCGCGCAGGCGGGCTGCCCTTCGACGCCCCCTCCGAAGGGAGGCGCGTGCCAGGGCGTGCAGGCGTGCGAGTACGGCCCCTGCGGGAGCAAGACGGGCGCTCGGCGCGTCTGCAAGGATGGCGTGTGGAAGGACGAGCCGCAGGCGTGCCCGGTCTGACCAGGCGCGGCGCTCCGCTCGCAGACGCGAGACACCCGAGGTTCGCATGGCCCACAGGCTGACCGCACACACCATCGATGACGAGGCGGCGCTTCGCGCGTTGCTCGGAGAGCCCACGGCGATCGTCTGCGCGAAGGTGAGCGATCGGCTCAACGCGCTGACCAGGCGCTTCATCGAAGAGTCGCCGTTCCTCTGCCTGGCGACGTCCGACGCGGACGGGCGCTGCGACGTGAGCCCTCGGGGCGATCCGCGCGGGTTCGTGCGCATCCTCGACGATGTGACGCTGCTGATCCCCGAGCGCCCGGGGAACCGGCTCGCGGACTCGCTGCGGAACGTGCTCCGCAACCCGCGCGTCGGCCTGCTGTTCGTGGTGCCGGGGGTCGGCGACACGTTCCGCGTGAACGGCCGCGCGACCTTGGTGACGGACGTCGCGCTGCTCGAGCCCTGCGCGGTCGAGGGGAAGACGCCAGCGCTCGGCATCGTCGTCGACGTGGAGGAGGCGTTCACGCAGTGCTCGAAGGCGTTCGAGCGCTCGCGGCTGTGGGACCCGTCGGGGTTCGTCGAACGCGCCGCGCTCCCGACCAACGGGCAGATTCACCGGCTCCTGCAGGGCGAGGGCTTCGACGCGGACGAGTACGATCGCGAGCGCGCGGCTCGGTACGCGCGCCGCGAGGGATTCTACTGACGAACGTGCCGCAGGCCCCGGCTGCCCAGGCCGCGGCGCGGTGGTCACGCTATCGAAATCTGGTGCTCAACGCCCGAGGGCATCGAAGCGGTCAGCGGCAGCGCGGCCGCGAAGCTCGACCTCGCGGCGGGCAACGTGTGCTCGACGCCCGAGGGCATCGAAGCGGTCAGCAGGAGGCCGTAGGAGTTCCTTGGTCGGGCCCCTCACGGATAGTGCTCAACGCCCGAGGGCATCGAAGCGGTCAGCAGGCGAACCGCCGACACGGGGATTTTCAATCCCGCAAAAACTCCGCCATTTCAGCGTCTTTGCACCCTCGGGCGCCGGAGTCTGAAGAACGTGTGAAAGGCACCGCGTCGCGCGCCACCGATCGCCGCAACACGGCGGCGAGGTCGGTCACGAGGCCGCGCGGTCGCCCGCCGCGACGTCTTCGCGTCGCCCTTCAGGTCGCTGCAGGCGCGTTCGATATCGAACAGCTTGCCGATGATCGAGATGGCTTCGACCGCGCGCGTCGGATCGCTTTCGCGTGCCTTGAAGAAGTAGCGGCGTACGTGCGCCCAACAGCACGCGAGGACGATCATGTCGGCGAGGGGCGAGTAGATGCTCGTGGCGTCGCCGAGCAAGTAGCCTTGGTAGCCCTTCAGCATCTCGGCGAGCACGACCGAGTCGTGCGTGCGCGAGTGTCGAAAGACCACGTGGTCCTGGTCGGCGACGAAGACGAATACATGCCACGGCGTGCACGGGGCCATACTCTCTCGCACGCGCGCGCTCGTCGCGTCGGTGGCCATGCAGAACGCGTTGGCCTTGCCATCGTCGAACATGGCGTCGACGATCCTCCCAAGCACGGCGTGCGCCGGTCCGAACCAGCCGCACTGAGTAGACCGCGAGACCGTGAAGCCTTCGCGCCGGGAGATTCCCTCTTGGCGATGAAGTGGCAAGAGGTCGTCGTACTTGGAGACGATGACGTGCGCGATGGCGCTCGGGTCGGCGAGCAGGCCTGGCCAGACAGCGTCCGGGATCGGCGCCGTGACGAACTCGACCGACGGTTGGGACGCGTCGACGTCGCGAGCGAGATTGCCCCGCGGCGTCGCGTCGTCCGCGGCGGCGGGCGTGTCGAGCACCGTGACACGTCGAAAGGTCCGACGGACGATCTGCAGGCGGACGTAGTGAGCCGGCGCGTAGCAGATGCGCTCGGAGGTCTCTTCACCAACGAGC
>JADLFU010000294.1 GCA_020849655.1 Polyangiaceae bacterium
CAAGGGGTGCTCGAGCCGTTCCGCGCGGTGGCCCGCTCGTTCCGAAACCACTGGCCCCTCATACTCAACTGGTTCGCGGCGAGGCGGAAGGGGGCCTTCGCGCTGGGCGCCACGGAGGGCCTCAACAACAAGGCGAAGCTGAGCTCCAAAATGGCGTACGGGTTCCGCACCGAGAAGCACGCGCAGATCGCCTTGTTCCCTAGGCTCGGCAACCTCCCGGAGCCGGAGTGGCTCACCCACAGATTTACGCGCTGACTCGTTCCGCGAAGTGTGCCCATCGCGGCGAGACAGGAGGCCGAACAGCGGGGACGTCGAAAGTGGGGTGTCCCCCCGGCACCGCACCTTCGCGGCCGCCGTCCTCGGCGGTGCGAGCAGCCCCCGGTGCGCTCTGTATCGAGCCCCCTGCGCCCGTCCCGGCGTCGGCGGGTCCAGCTCCGTCGCTCCGTGCCCGCCCCGCCCGAGGCCCCGGGTCCTCCCGCGCCGCTCTTGCGCTCCGTTCCGTGCACACGAACCCTCCCGATCGCTCCGTCAGCGCAGCGAGAACGTCCACCCGAGCGCGACGTCGTCTCCGCAGAACGGGGCGAACGTCGCGGCCTCGATCGCCCTCTTCGCGCAGATCGTAGCCTCTCGCTTCGACGGTGGGGCGCCGGTCAGCGTCGCCTGCTTCACGTGGCCGTCCTCGGACACCACGAGCTCCGTCCTCAGCGTCACTGCGTCCTCGGCGCGCCCGCCCAGCAAGAAGCAGCGCTTCACGTCGTCGCCCACCTTCGACATCTTCTCCCTCACGCCCGGCGGCTCGCGCGGGGTGCCGGGAGCGCACGCCGCGGGCGCCGAGGCCTTCGGGGCGGGGGCGGGGGCGGTCGCGGGCCGCTGGGCCGTGGCCCCGCAGGCGACGAGGCACGACGACGAGGCGACGAGACACAGCGACGACAGGACGAGGCGCGCGACCGACATCGGGCGAGGGTGCAGCGGTTCCGTCGGCGCCTCAACCCGGCTCGCGCGCGGCGAGCGCGACGACGCGCGCCCACAGATCGGCGACGGGGTCTTCGCCGCCGGCCACCGAGATGGCGCAGTCGCCCCGGCTGGCCGCGAGGAGGAGCGCGTCTCGCGCCTCTCCGACGAGGATCGTCGCGCGATCGCAACGCTCGGTGGGAGGGGGTGAGAGCACGATCGCGCGTTCGCCGATCTGGACGCGGGCGGGCGCGCCGTGCGCGCCGCGCGCGCGGTCGACGTCGAAGCCGGAGGCCCGCAACAGCGCGTCGATCGGGCTCCAGGCCGCCTCGGGCGCGTCGACCGTCAGCGTCACGCGCCGGCCCGCTCGCGGCAGGGCGCGCGACGTGACCCACGCGAGCTGGGCGCGCGCGTCGGCGCGCAGCGGTCGGGCGTTGCCGTCCCGCAACGACACGCTGAACAGCTCGGGCGGCGCCGCGCGCGTCGACCAGGAGATCCACACCCGCGTGCCGTCGGGCCCCAGGCACGCGCCGTGGCTCGCGCCGACCGGGAGCTTCGCCCGCCGCGGCTTCGGGCTCGACAGCCACAGCTCGTGCGCGCCGCCGGAGACGAGGCGCAGCTCGGCGTCGAGCCCGCGCGCGCCCTTCACGCTCGCTCCGACGCCGAGCGGCGATTTGCAGGGCTCGTCGACCTCCGCAGGCGTGGGCGGGTGGTGCAGCGCCATCGTCGCCGACTCGACGAGGTGCCACGCGCCCGGCGTGCGGCGATCGGTGCGGTACTGCGCCGTCGTCACCTTCGCGAAGCCGCGCTCGACGGGCCGCGGATCGATGTTCGATGCGACGGTGCGCAGCGCCCGCGCGAGCAGCCGCGCAGGCTCGAGCTCCGCGTCGGACAGCGTGATCTCCCGCACGGGCGGCGGCGGCGCGGCCTCGCTCGTCGCGGACGCGGGCGCCACGGGCTGCTGGAGCGACGCGGCGGGCGCGGACGGCGCGATGGGCGCGGGCGGCGCAGCGGGCGCGGGCGCGCAGGCCCCGACGAGGCACGCGGCGAGCGCGCGCTTCACTGCGCGTCGAGCAGCTCGATGTCGAAGTACAGCGTCGCCTTGCCAGGGATCTTCGGCGGGCTGCCACGATCGCCGTAGCCGAGATCGCTGGGGATCACGAGCTTGCGCTTGCCGCCGACCTTCATGCCGACGAGGCCCTTCTCCCAGCCCGCGATCACCTGCCCCTGCCCGATGGTCAGCTCGAACGGATCGCGGCCGACGCTGCTGTCGAACTGCTCGCCGTTCTTCAGCTTGCCCGTGTAGTGGACCTTGACCGTGCTGCCTTGCTTGGCCTCGGCGCCGGCGCCGACCTTCTCGTCGATGGCCTGGAACTCGTCCTTCACTGGCGCTGCCTTCGTCGTGGGCTTCGTGTCGGGCTCCTCGACCTTCTTCGCGCACGCGGCGAGCGACAGCGGGAGCGAGAGCAGCGTGACGACGACGATGGTGAGGAGGCGCATGCGGCTCCCATAGGCCAGCCGCGCCGCCCGGAGAAGCCCTCAGGTCGCGCGCGCGAGCACGCCGCGCAGGAACTGCCCGGTGTGCGAGCGGGGCGCCCTCGCGATCTGCTCGGGCGTGCCCGCCGCGACGATCTCGCCGCCTCTGTCGCCGCCCTCGGGGCCCACGTCGATGACCCAGTCGCTGACCGCGACGACGTCGAGGTTGTGCTCGATGACGAGCACCGTGTTCCCCTGATCGCAGAGCTCCGAGAGCGCGCGCACGAGCTCCTCGATGTCCGAGAAGTGCAGACCCGTCGTCGGCTCGTCGAGCACGTACACGGTGCGGCCCGTCGCGCGCTTCGCGAGCTCGCGGGCGAGCTTCACGCGCTGGGCCTCGCCGCCGGAGAGCGTGGTCGCCGCCTGCCCGAGCACGAGGTAGCCGAGGCCGACGCGCACCATCGCCTCGAGCTTGTCGCGGAGCTTCGGCACCGACTGGAACAGCTCGGCCGCGCGCTCGACCGTCAAGAGCAGGACGTCGGCGATCGAGAGCCCGCGGTACTGCACCTCCAGCGTCTCGCGGCCGTAGCGGCGGCCCTGGCACGCCTCGCACTCGACGAAGACGTCGGGCAAGAAGTGCATCTCGACCTTCACGACGCCGTCGCCCTGGCACGCCTCGCACCGACCCCCCTTGACGTTGAAGGAGAAGCGGTTGGCCTTGTAGCCGCGGGCGCGCGCCTCCGGCAGCGACGCGAACAGCTCGCGCAGGTGGGTGAACATCCCCGTGTACGTCGCGGGGTTCGAGCGCGGCGTGCGGCCGATGGGCGCCTGATCGATGCTGACGACCTTGTCGACGTGCGAGAGCCCCTCCACGCGATCGCAGTCGCCGATGGGCGCGCCCGCGCCGTACAGCGACGCGCGCAGCGCGGGCAACAGCGTGTCGATGACGAGGCTGCTCTTGCCCGAGCCCGACACGCCGGTCACGCAGGTGAACAGGCCGAGCGGAACCTCCACGGTGACGTCGCGCAGGTTGTGGGCGCGCGCGCCCGTCACGCGCAGCACCTTCTTCGTTGGCTTGCGTCGCCTCGGCAACGCGAGGCGCTTCTCGCCGGACAGGTACGGCCCGGTCACGCTGCCCGGCGCCTTCGCGAGCTCTGCGGGGGTGCCCTGGGCCACGATCTCGCCGCCGTGCACGCCGGCCCTCGGGCCCATGTCGAGCACCCAGTCGGCCGCGGCGATCGTCTCCTTGTCGTGCTCGACGACGATCACGGAGTTGCCCATGTCGGCGAGGCGCCGCAGCGCCGTGATGAGCCGCGCGTTGTCGCGCGCGTGAAGCCCGACGGACGGCTCGTCGAGCACGTAGAGCACGCCCACGAGCGCCGCGCCGATCTGCGTCGCGAGGCGGATGCGCTGCCCCTCACCGCCCGAGAGCGTCGCGCCCGATCGATCGAGCGACA
>JADLFU010000295.1 GCA_020849655.1 Polyangiaceae bacterium
ACGGGGCTCGGGCGCCTGCTGCTCGGGAGCGTCGCCGAGCTGACCGTCCGGCACGCGACGCGGCCGGTGCTCGTCGTCCCGTCCGCGGGGTGAGCCTGAGCAGGGGGAGCGCGCCGGGGGCGCGAGACCGCGCGAGAAATTATTTGACGAAACGTCAGACAGGATTTATCTGACGATTCGTCAATCGCGCGCGGAGGTCCCGCGCGCAGGTGAGAGGTGCCCGATGTCGATTCTTCCCGAGGTGGGTCGTCCTGGTGACGAGGTGCTGGCGGCGCTCGCGCGCCACCGCGACGGAGATCTGCGCGCCGACGGCCGCGCGTTCGCGTTCGTGTACGACGCCGGCGAGGCCGCGCGCGACCTCGCGCGGCGCGCCTTCGCGGCGTGCATGCCGATCAACGGGCTCGATCCGACCGTGTACCCGTCGGCGCGCTCGATCGAGAACGACGTGGTCGGCGCGTGCCTCGAGCTCTTGCGCGCGCCCGCGGGCGCGGTCGGCACGGCGACGGCCGGCGGCACCGAGAGCGTGCTGCTCGCGGTGAAGGCCGCGCGCGACCACGCCCGCGCCACGCGCCCCGAGATCGCACGCCCCGCGATGCTCCTGCCCCAGACCGCGCACGCCTGCTTCCACAAGGCCGGGTGGATGCTCGGCGTCGACGTCATCCCGGTGGCGGTCGATCCGGTGACGTTCCGGGCCAGCGTCGACGACGCCCGGGCGAAGTGGACGCGCGACGTCGTGCTCGTCGTCGGCTCCGCGCCCAGCTACGCGCACGGCGTCGTCGATCCGATCGTCGAGCTCGCGGCGCTCGCGGCCGAGCGGGGCGCGCTCTGCCACGTCGACGCGTGCGTCGGCGGGCCGGTGCTGCCCTTCCTCCGCGAGGCCGGCGTGTCGGTGCCCGAGTTCGATCTGTCGGTGCCGGGCGTGACGAGCCTCTCGATGGATCTCCACAAGTACGGCTTCGCGCCCAAGGGCGTCTCGGTGCTGCTGATGCGCGACGCCGCGCTGCGCGACGCCCAGTACTACGCGTGCGCGACCTGGACGGGCTACCCGATCGTCAACTCGACGAGCCTCGGATCGAAGTCGGTGGCCGCGCTCGGCGGCGCGTGGGCGCTCCTGCAGCACCTCGGGCGAGAGGGCTACCGCGAGCTCGCGCGGCAGATGTGGTCGGCGACCTGCGAGGTCGTGTCCGCGATCGAGCGCACGCCCGGCCTCCGGCTGCTCGGCCGCCCCGACATGAACCTCCTCGCGCTGACGACCGAGCCGGGCGACGTCTTCGAGCTCGGGGATCGGCTCACCGCGCGCGGCTGGCACACGCAGGTGACGTACGGCTTCGGGCCGTCGCCGGCGCACCTGCACCTCACGCTCGATCCGGGCAACGCGCGGCGCGTCGGCGAGCTCTCGCGAGATCTCGCGGCGTGCGCGGTCGATCTGCCGCCCCGCGCGCCGCTGCCCGAGGGGCTCGTCGCGATGCTCCACGCGGTGGGAGAGGGCGCGCTCGATCCCCGCCCGCTGATGGCCGAGCTCGGCGTCTCGGGCGGCGGCCTGCCCGCACGGGCCGCGATGATCCACCGCCTGCTCGACGCCGCGTCCCCGGCGACGCGCGAGCGCGTGCTCGTCGCGTTCATGGGCGGCCTGATGACCACGAAGGGGGTGGCGTGATGCTCGGCGCCTCGCTCGGTCGCGGCGGCAAGCCGCTGCGCATCGCGTACGGTCGCATCTTCCACGAGGCGTGCGCCGCCTCTCCGCTGCTGACCACCCGCGACGCCTTCGTCCAGCAGCACCACGTCGCCGGCGAGGAGCTCGCGCGCGCCGCGTCGCTGCGCGGCGAGGAGCTGGCGTCGTTCTTCCCGCACGCGGAGCTGACGGGCTTCCTGCAGGCGGCGCGCGCCGCGGGCGGGGTCGAGGCGGTCCCGCTGTCGTCGGCGCTGGCCGTGCCCGGCGGCCCGCTGACGCGCGAGTGCTTCGAGTGGCTGCTCGACGATCTCGTCGCGCGCGTGCGCGACGCCGGGCGCCTCGACGGCGTGTACCTCGCGCTGCACGGCTCGATGGAGGTGAGCGAGCTCGGCGAGTCGCCGGAGGCGGTCATCCTGCGGCGCGTGCGCGAGGCCGCGCCCGGCGCCAAGATCGCGGCGAGCTTCGACTTGCACGGCAACCTGTCCGCCGGGATCGTCGAGCCCCTCGACGTGCTCGTGTCGTACCGCACGAACCCGCACTGGGACCTCGCGCCGACCGGGTTCCGCGCCGGCAACCGGCTGATCCGCTCGCTCCGCGGGCAGTGTCGGCCGGTCTCCGCGTGGCGCAAGCTCCCCGTCGTCGTCGGCGGCGGGATGAACGTCGATTTCCTCGAGCCGATGCGCGGCGTCTACAAGCTGATGAGCAAGCTCGAGCGCGATCCGCGCGTGCTGACGACGAGCTTCTTCGTCGTGCACCCGTTCACGTCGGCCGACGATCTCGGGTGGTCCGTGCACGTCACGACCGACGGCGACGCCGATCTCGCCGAGCGCCTCGCCGATCAGCTGGCCGACCGCGCGTGGACCGCCCGGCGCGCGCCGCTGCCGGAGCTGCTCGACATCGACCGCGCGCTCGACGAGGTGCGGAGGTCACCGTGGCGCAAGCTGGGGCCGATCACGCTGGTCGACGTCGACGACATCGTCGGGGCGGGCGCGCCCGGCGGGAACACCCGCATCGTCGAGGCGCTGGTGGCCGACGATCGCGGCCTGTCTCTGCTCGTGCCCGTGCACGATCCGGCCGCCGTCGCGCGCGCCTTCGAGACGCCGCTCGGCGCGACCCTCGAGCTGTCGCTCCGGGGCACGCCCGGCTACGAGCAGCCGGAGGTGCCGCTCGTCGCCACCGTCGCCGCACGCGCCGACGATCCGCGCTGGGGCAGGCGCGCGCGCCTGACGGCGGGGCGCACGGAGATCGCGGTGACGGAGCGGCCGCCGCTGCCCATCCACCCCGGCTTCTGGCGCGAGCTCGGGATCGATCCCCGGCGCGCCGACGCGATGGTGCAGAAGAACTTCTTTCACTATCGACTGTTTCACCTGGCGACCTCCTTCCGCCACCTGCCGGTCGTCACGGACGGCGCGACCAACCTGCGGCGCGCCGCCTCCGCGCCCCGCCGCGTGCCGTCGTACCCGAGCGCCGATCCGGTCGACTGGCGCGACGGCGACCGCCAGTTTCGCGCCGCGCGGGCCGGGTAGTGGCGCGCCCCGTCGAGCCGCACAAGCGCCGGGAGCTCGCCGCCGCCGCGGTGGCGGTGCTGCAGCGGCGCGGCACCGACGTGTCGATGGCCGAGCTCGCGGCCGAGCTCGGCGTCAAGCGCCCGACGCTCCTCTATCACTTTCCGACGAAGGCGCACCTCGTCGAGGAGGCGCTGGTGGAGCTGTTGATGGAGCAGGCGGCGTTCGTGCTCCCCCGCGTCGAGGCCCACGAGCACCCCATCGATCGACTGTACGCCCAGATGACGGCGATCCACGAGTTTCATCATGGACACGAGGCGCGCGTGGTGTTCTTGACGCAGGCCATCGCGTCGACCGCCGGCGAGCGGACGGAGGCCATCCTCGCGGCGGGCGCGCAGGTGTTCGAGGCGCACCGGCGCGATCTCCGCGCGCGCCTCCGACGCGGCGTCGCCGACGGCACGGTCGGGCCGTGCGATCCCGACGCGCTGCTCGCGACCTGCCGCGCGCTGACCGATGGCTTGCTCGTGCAGAGGGTGGTCATGGGCCTCGCCCTCGCGCCGGTGCACGCGCTCGTGTGGGAGCGCTTGCTCGCGCCGCTGAAGGTGACGCCGGGGCGCGGGCGAGCGGGCGCGACCGGGGGGCGGCCGGCGCGGGCGAGGTCCACAGTCAAGAGGTGAGCGGCTGCTGCTCACCTCGGTCCGCCTCCAGCCCGCGCGCTGGTCTGTCGCTCATTCCTCGGCGGGCTCGACGTGCACGGTGGTCGTCGCTCCCTCCGCGACCTCGGCGATCGCGGCCTCGATGCGATCGCAACAGTCATGGGAGGCTCGCACCGACGTCTCCGGGGGGACGACGAGCCGCACCTCCACGAACGTCGCGTGGCCGGCCCGGCGTGTGCGCAGGACGTCCGCCGTGTACCCGCTGTCGCACGCCGACCGCGCGGCCCGCTCGACGGCGGTGAGCTCGGCCTCGGGGAGCGCCTCGTCCATCAGGCCGCCGACCGCGTCGACGACGAGCCGGCCGCCCGACCACACGATGTTGACCGCGACGAACGCGGCGACGAGCGGGTCGAGCGCGAGGACGCCGGTCGCGCGCGCCGCGCCGACCCCGAGGAGCACGCCCGCGGAGGTCGCGACGTCGGTGAGGACGTGCGCGCCGTCGGCCCTCAGCGTCGGCGAGCGGAGCGCGCGACCGCGCCGCACGAGGTAGACGCCGAGCGCGCCGTTGAGCGCGGTGGCGAGGCCGGAGACAGCCCCGCCGCGCCACAGGTCGACGACCGGGGCCGGCGACGCCCACCGCTCCCACGCCGCCCGCAGGAGCGACCACGCGGCGACCAGCACGAGCGCGCCCTCGAGGCCCGCCGCGAAGTACTCGGCCTTCGCGTGACCGAACGGGTGCCCAGCGTCCGCGGGGCGCGCCGCGACGCTCACGAAGACGAGGCCGACGAGCGCCGCCACGACGTTGACGATCGACTCGAGCGCGTCGGAGTACAGGCCCACGCTGCCGGTCAGGCGCCAGGCGAGCCACTTCAGGCCGAGGACGACGACCCCGACGGAGAGGCTCGCCCACATCGCGCGGCGCGCGCCGGCGTCGCGGGCGGCGCTCACGTGAAGTGCCGCAGCTCGACGAGCGCGCGCGTGAGCTCCGCGCGAAAGTCCGGGTGCGCGATCGAGATCAAGGCGAAGCCTCGCTCGCGCAGCGTCAGGCCGTGCAGATCGACGGCGCCGTGCTCTGTCACCACCCACTCGACGTGGCCTCGCGTCGTGACGACGCCCGCGCCGGGCTTCAAGGCCGGCGTGATGCGCGACACCTCGCCCCGCGCGGCCGTCGACGGCAGCGCGATGATCGGCTTGCCCCCGCGCGAGAGCGCCGCCGCGCGCATGAAGTCCATCTGGCCGCCGATGCCGGAGAAGATGCGGTGGCCGATCGAGTCGGCGCAGACCTGACCCGTCAGATCCAGCTCCAGCGCCGAGTTGACCGCGACGACGCGGTCGTTCTTGCGGATGAGCGCGGTGTCGTTCGTGCGGTCGCACGGGTGGAACTCGACGAGCGCGTTGTCGTCGACGAAGTCGTACAGCCTGCGCGAGCCGTTGACGAAGCTCGTGACGATGCGCCCCGGGTGCACCTTCTTCTTCGTGTTGGTGATGACCCCCGCCTCGACCAGCGGCAACAGGCCGTCCGAGAACATCTCGGTGTGCACGCCGAGGTCGCGCTTGTCCATCAGCCGCGCGAGCACCGCGTTCGGGATGCCGCCGATGCCGAGCTGCAGCGTCGAGCCGTCCTCGACCAGGCTCGCGACCCGCTCGCCGATGCGCGCCTCGACGTCGGTGACAGGCTCGGGCTCGTGCGACGGCAGCGGGCGGTCGGTGACGGTGAAGGCGCGCACGCGCGAGAGCGGCACCGCGGAGGCGCCGTGGGTGCGCGGCATCTGCAGGTTGATCTCCGCGAGCACGACGCCGGCGGAGTCGACGGCCGCGCGCGCCGCGTCGACGGACGTGCCGAGCGTACAGAGGCCGTGGCGATCGGGCGGCGACAGCTGCACCACCGCGGCGTCGAGCGGGACTCGCCTCGTCGTGAACAGCGCCGGGATGTCCGAGAGGAACACCGGGATGAAGTCCGCGCGCCCCTCGTCCACCGCCCTGCGCACCGACGCGCCCGTGAACAGCGAGATCGACCGGATGCGCCCCTCCTGCGAGGGCTCGACGAACCTCGCGGGGCCGTCGAGGTGCAGGTGGTACAGGCGCACGCCCTCGATCCCCGGCGCGCTGGCGAGCGCGTCGAGCAGCGGGAGCGGCGTGGCGGCGGCGCCGTGGACGAAGACGCGGTGGCCGGATCCGATGTGACCGACCACCTCCTCGGGCGAGACGGCGCGAGCTCTCCAGTCGTGCTGCATGGCAGGGAGGTCTACCGCGTCGTGCGCGCGCAGGGGTAGGGAGACGGGCGGGGCGCGTGACGAGGATCAGGCGGCGGACAGTCCAGGCACACCCTGCGCTCGGCGTCGCCGGCCCGTCGCGGCCAGATCGGCTAGGTCCCGTCGCAGGTCGCGCTCTGGGCTGCCGCGGCGCAGGCGTCGCAGCCGACCTGCGCGTCCATGGCCTTCGCCGTGTCGCACGCCTCTCCCGGCTCGTCGCAGTCAGGATCGGTGGGGCACGCGGCGCAGCCCGCCGCCACCGCCGCAGCGCACTTCTGGCATCCGCAGTCGCCCGAGGCCGCCCCCGCGGCCCCAGCCGCAGCCCCGCCCGAGCCGGCCGCGCCCGTCGTGCCGCCCGCGGCCGCGCCGGCGCTCCCGGTCGCGCTGCCCCCTGACCCTCCGCCGCCCCCCTTGTCACTGTCGCCGCCGCACGCGACGAGCGCGAGCGCCACCACCCCGACCAGAAACGCTCCGACTCCGCTCCCCATTTTCGTCTCCTCCTCTCGGCCCCGGCCTCTCCGAGGCAGCCGGACCACTCTACTCCGCAGATCTCACGCGCTCCCTGCGATGGATCATTGCGCCGCGGGTGGGAGTGTGCCGCGCCCCGGCGCCGCGTGAGACACGAAGGCGCCAGGCTCACGCTCCTGCGCGACGCCGAGCGCCTCGGCCTTCCTCGCCTCCTGCTTGCGCTTCGCCTGGTAGAGCCGCTCGCCCTGCTCGGTCACGACCCCGACGGCCGGCCCCCCCTTCGCCTGCAGCTCGGCGAGCTCGACGCGCGCCTCGCGCACCCTGCGGTCGAAGTCCGCGCGCCAGGCGTCGTAGTCGCGCAGGGGGTACGACGGATCGCGCGGATCCTGGATGATGCGCTCCACCACGCGCCGCAAGGGCACGAACACCGGCGACAGCTCGGCCGGATCGTAGCCGTTGCCCCGGTCGAACAGCCCGCCGCAGATGGGGCGCAGCGAGCACTCGGCGCAGCCCTCGGCGTAGAGGTGCTCCCAGTCGGTCTGGCGCACGGTCTGCTTCTGGTCGAGGAAGTGCACGACGCGCTCCTCGCCCTTCACGATCTTGCGCGTCTCGGTGCTCGCCCACGCGAAGTCGGTCATGTAGCAGAGCGGCACCTTCTCGACGCGGAAGCTCCGGCCGGCCGCGTGCAGCAGCTTCATCGCCCGGTACAGCGAGCCCTCGAAGTCGGCGAGGCGCGGCGTGTAGGTCGCCTGGTTGACCTCGGCGCGGCCCATCGAGGGGTCGAGGTTGTTCCACACGAAATGCGTGATGTGCGGGTGGTGCCGCAACAGGTGGCGCACGTTCTGGTCGAGGTGGTCGGCGTTGAGCTTGTTGATGACGCAGTTGACGTTCACCTCGACGCCGAACCTGTGCGCGTTGTCGAGGGCGGCGAACGCGCGCTCGAGCGTGCCCTTGGCGCCGCGCAGGGCCTCCTCGACGTCGGGTCGAACCGAGTAGATGGAGACGTGCACGAGCCGGAGCCCCGCGTCGGCCATCTCCCGCGCGAACTCGGCGTCGGCGAGCCGATGGCCGTTCGTGATCATCCGCACGTGCAGGCCGCGCCCGGAGGCGTAGCGCGCGATCGCGGGGAGCTCGGGGTGCAGCGAGGGCTCGCCGCCCGTCAGGATGGCGCCGAAGTAGCCGCGCTCGACGAGATCGTCGACGAGCACCTTCATCGAGTCGAGCGTGTGGACGTACGGCGTCGTCGGGTTCGAGCAGAACCCGCAGAAGTGGTTGCAGTGCCGGACGACCTGGATGTAGCCGATGTTCGCCACGCGCGGCGGAGCGTAGCCCACGCGCGCCCCGCCCACACGGCCCCTCGTGAATTCCCGCCGCGACTCGCGACGCCCTCACTCTGTCGGGCCGTAGCCGCCCCGGGCGAGCGGCAGCACCTCGGCACCCGTCGCCTCCGCCACCGGGCGCGGCGCGACCTCGCCGAACGAGTGTTCGGGACCGGGGAATTCGCCCGCGCGCACCTCCGCGACGTACCGCGCGACCGACTCGACGATCGCGTCGCCGTGCTCGCCGTAGCGCTTCACGAACTTCGGGCGGATGTCGCGGTACAGGCCGAGCAGATCGTACGAGACGAGCACCTGGCCGTCGCAGCCGACGCCCGCGCCGATGCCGATCGTCGGCACGTCGACGGCGGCGGTGATCTTGCGCGCGAGGTCCGACGGGATGCCCTCGAGCACGATCGAGTAGGCGCCGGCGGACTCGAGCGCCTTCGCGTCGGCGACGATGCGCTGCGCGTCGTCGTCGCTCTTGCCCTG
>JADLFU010000296.1 GCA_020849655.1 Polyangiaceae bacterium
AGCCCCGTGCGCCCGTGGGTGCCGACGACGATCAGGTCCGCGCCGAGCGCCTCGGCCTCCCGCTGCAGCTCGCGGTGCGGCGCGCCGTCACGGAGCAGGCCCCGGATCACGACGCCGGATCCCGCGCACCGCTCGACCGCCGCGTCGAGCGCCGCCTGCGCCACGACGGACGCGCGCGTCGCCATCTCCGCCGTCGCGTAGACCGCGCCCTCGGGCAGCGGGAGGACCGGCAGCTCGTACGCGTGCAGCAGCGTCACCTCCGCGCCGAGCGCGCGCGCGAGGTCGAGCGCGTACACGACCGCGCGCTCCGCCTGATCGCTGAAATCGGTGCCTACCAGCAGCTTCTTGGGGGACGTCATGCGCGGCGCAGTTGCAAGGGAGAGGCCGCGGCGCGCGCGCTCCGGCGGGGCCGGCGCCGCGGCACGGAGCGTCGACCTTGCGCGTCCGCGCCGCAAAACCGGCGCTGAACCCCCGCTGCCCCCGCGGGGCGTGCGAGTGGCACGGAACGCGCTATGGCTCTCGCGTGCCCACCGTTCGCGAGATCATGCGGCCAGGCGCGCAGGAGCTCCCGGGCTCGGCGCTCGTCGCGGACGCGCTCCGGGTGATGCAGGGCGCCGAGATCGGGCTCGTCGTGATCGCCGACGACGCGGGGCGCCCGGTCGGGGTCGTGTCGAAGACGGACGTCCTGTCGCACGTCGCCGCGCACGGGAGCCTGGAGGCGCCGCTCTCGAGCATCGTGTCGAGGTCGCTGCTCACGGTCGCCGCCGACCGACCGCTCGCCGCGGCCCTGCGCGAGATGGCCGACGAGGGGGTGCACCACCTGGTGGTCCGCGAGCGCGATCGGGTGGTCGGCGTCCTCGGCGCGTGGGACGTCGTCCGCGCCGTGGCGGAGGGCCGGCTCGAGCTCGCGCGTGGGGACGCGAAGATCGTCCCCTCCCGCTCCGGTCCCGGCACCTGACACCCGGGCCGCGGCCTCACCCACGCGCTCGCGCCCCGTCGAGCGTCCGACCGATCCGACCAGGAGACCACATGAAGCAACCGATCTCGAAGCTGATGAGCCGCGACCCCCACACCATCGGGCGCGATCAGCCCATGCGCGCGGCCTACGACCTGATGCGCAGGCACCGCATCCGCCACCTCCCCGTGCTCGACGGCGGGCGCCTGGTCGGCGTCGTGTCGCTCGGGGATCTCCGCCTCGTCGAGACGAGCGGCGACGTCGATCCCGCGAGCGTCCCGGTCGAGGAGGCGATGAGCGCGGAGCCGTACGCCGTCCCCCCGGACACGCCCGTCGCGGAGGTCGCCGAGGAGATGGCCGCGCGCCGCTACGGCTGCGCGATCGTCGTCGACGGACACGCCGTCGTCGGCGTCTTCACGACGATCGACGCGCTGCGAGCGCTCGTCGGACGCCGCTGATCCCTGTCATCGCCGCGCCGCGGCGCGGCACGGCGCCGTCGGTTCCGCTTGTGGGGTCGATCGGCTCGGCATAGGTTCGCGCCCCGATGCTCTCGACCCACAGGGCGCTCTCGCTCCTGATCGCGTCCGGCCTGTGTCTCGGCTCGTCACACGCGCTCGCGCAGGCCGCCGATCCGCCGAAGCCCGCCGCCGATCCGCCGAAGCCCGCCGCCGATCCGCCGACGGCTGCCGTTGCGCCGAGGCCCGACCCGAAGGCCGGGGACGCCGCAGCGCCCGTCACGAAGCCCGCGGACGGTCGGTCGCTCGACGCGGCCCGCGGGACCGTGGGCGCGAAGCCCGGCCAGGTGTACGCGGAGGACTGGTGGTCGCGCACGCGCCCGGTCTTCGAGATCCACGGGTACTTCCGGGTGCGCGCGGAGCTCTTCCACAACTTCGCGCTGTCGCGCGACGATCCGCCCGAGACGTCGTACTGGGCGCGCCCGCTCGACTACGGCTACAAGGACTCGCAGGGCAACCAGCAGGCCGTCGACCTCTGCGGCCCGCTCGACGGCGTCAAGACCCGCTGCGAGAACCGCACCCAGTCGTCCGCGAACCTCCGCTTCAGGCTGAACCCGGAGCTGCACATCTCCGACAACCTGCGGATCCTGTCGCAGATCGATCTGCTCGACAACGTCGTGATGGGCTCCACGCCCAACGGCTACTACCTCGAGAAGGGCGGCACCCAGGTCGGCCAGCCGAACGGCTACGCGCCGCGCGGCGCGTTCTCCAACACCATCGAGGCGCCCACCGCCGGGCAGAACTCGCTGCAGAACAGCGTCGTCGTGAAGCGGGTGTGGGGCGAGTACAAGACCCCCGTCGGCCTGCTGCGGTTCGGCAGGCAGCCCAGCCACTGGGGCCTCGGCGTGCTCGCCAACTCGGGCGACACCTACGACTCCGACTGGCAGACGACGGCCGACCGCATCATGTTCATCACGGGCGTGCCGTCGCTCGACCTGTACGTGGGCGGCGCGTGGGACTTCCCCAACGAGGGCGCCATCAGCGCCAGGCCCTACGAGATCCAGGGTCAGCCCTACGATCTCGGCCAGCTCGACGACGTCAACCAGTACGTGCTCGTGCTGGTGCGCCGCCGCGCCCCGGAGAAGGCGAAGCAAGACCTCGCCGAGGGCCGCGCGGTGGTCAACGGCGGCATGTACGTGGTCTACCGCAACCAGTACCTCGCCAATGACAACTTCAGTGATCCCGCGCGCGACAACCACCCCGGTCAGAGCAGCGGCAACCTGAAGTCCGGCCTCGTCCGGCGCTCCGCCGAGGCGATCATCCCCGACGCCTGGTTCCAGTTTCAGTACCGCAAGTTCCGGTTCGAGGCCGAGGGCGCGATGATCCGCGGCTCGATGTCCAACACGGCCGTCAACGGCGACGACTACCTCGGCGCGCCGTTTCAGCCGAAGGGCTGGAAGCTGCGACAGTACTTCATCGCCACCGAGTCGGAGCTGAAGGCCGTCGAGGACAGGCTCCGGGTGAAGTTCGGGTTCGGCTGGGCCTCGGGAGACGCCGATCTGCAGGACGGCAGCATCGCGCCGACCTCGCTGCAGCTGCAGCCGCAGCGCTCGTACGACCGCACCTTCTCGATGGCGAGGTTCCACCCGAACTACCGCGTCGACCTCATCCTGTTCCGCAACATCCTCACGCGGGTGCAGGGCGCGTACTACTTCCGCCCGTCGGTCGACTACGACTTCATGCGCTCGCTGAACGGCCAGAAGTTCGGCGGCGGCGCGGCGGTCATCTGGAGCCGCGCGTCGGAGTTCGTGCAGGCGCCCGGCCACAAGCGCGACCTCGGGCTCGAGCTCGACTTCACGCTCTACTACCAGTCGAAGGACGGCGCGCTGAACGACGATCCCGACAAGATGGGCGGTTTCTACACGATGCTGCAGTACGGCGTGCTGTTCCCCCTCGGCGGCCTCGGATACATGGATCGCGAGGTGGCCGACACCCAGCGCACCTACAACGTGAGCCTCGACACGGGCACCGCGCAAGTCATACGCTGGTACACCGGCATCCTCTTCTTACCGACCCGCGGCCGCATCCGCCAGCGGGCGCGCTGGCGGGGTTCGCGTGCTCGCCGTACTTGTGTACGGCTGCGCGCGGCGAACGCCCGCCATCGCATCCCGCTGGCGGCGCGGACCGCGGGCCGGTGGTGACGACGATCCGGGGGACGAAAGGGGCGACGGTTGTGGGAGGAGCGGCGCGGCGAGGGAGAGCGGCGCGGCGGGAGAGAGCGGGAGAGAGCGGCGGAAGAGAACTGGGCCGCTTGCTTCGCTCGCGGCGGGAGAGAGCGGCGGGAGAGAGCGGCGGAAGAGAACTGGGCCGCTTGCTTCGCTCGCG
>JADLFU010000297.1 GCA_020849655.1 Polyangiaceae bacterium
CCGCCTTGGGTGAATCCCGTGCTCGACGTGGCGCGGCCACGCCTCCGCGCGGTTTCAGCCCAATTCGGCTCGAATTCCGCTTCGGACTCCGACACTCGCTCCTTGGGCTCCCGAAATCCATGCTGAGCCGCGCTACCGGCGTGCCTCTCTCCACGATCGGTACTCCCCCAGCAGCTCGTCGAAGGTGTCCATCGGCGGGAAAGCCTCGAAGGACCGCACGGCCCCTGTTTGCGCCCACGGAAGCCGCGTGGACGTGTACGTCTCCAGGAACGGCGCGAACCACGCTTGATCCTCCAGAAGGGTGGGGCGCACGTTCACGACCTGCGGAAGCGCCGCGGGCCTCGTGAACATCCATGTCATGCAGTCGCCACAGAAGAAATGCCGAAGCGCTGGATCGCGAAGGCCTCCGATCACCGGGTTGCCCTTCGTGAGCTCGAAGCCGGACGCGGCACATGTCGCGGTCAGCGAGAACGCGCTCGAGGACATGCGCTGACAGCCGCGACAATGACAGGCGCACTCGATGAGTGGGGACTCGGTCACACGAAACCGAACGGCATCGCAGCGACAGCTACCTTCGAGCGGGAAGGTCGGGAGGGGCATGCGAGACCTGATACCACGTCGTGTCGCAGGAGCGACAGACGCCCCGGTGCGCCCGCGCCGAGCACGAGCGCGGTGGCGTGATCGACGGCCCTCCCACCAGTGAAGCGTCGTGGACCGGCAGAGGACGTGGTGGGGCGGGCCGAAGCCGACCTCGGGCAGGCCGGTGTCGCTGGCGAGCGCGCGGAGGTCGCCGCGAGCGTCGCGGTGCCCATGGCCTCGGGGCGTCGGGCGCCTCGATGGTCGAAGCGGTCGAAGCGCCGGAGGGCGTCGACCAGCGAGGAGGCGGGCGGGCGTGGTCGCCACTTGCCAACAACTGCGGCGTCGCGGTGATTGTGGAGAGCGTTCTTGCCCACCACGGCCCGGCACTGACGCTCGCGTCCCGGCCGGACGCCCTGTGGAGCGCGCCCTCGCGGCCGCTCTCGACGAGCGCGCCCCTCGGGGCCCACGGATGCTCTACCTTCGAGCCCACATGCTCCCGGAAACGATCCACGAGGGTCTCTGGACGCTGACGACCGCGACGGAGGGGCGCCCCGATCTCGAGGACGCGGTGCGCCGGCGGTTTCGCGCGGGGGCCGACGTCGCGCCGAGCGCGCTGCCGAAGGATCTGCGCGAGGCCGCCGACACGCTCGCGCGCGAGCTGACAGACCTCTCCCGCGACGACGCCGCGCTGCCCGAGCTGCTGGAGCTGCTGTCGACGCCGCCCGGCGAGACGCTGCTCGCGTGGTGCGAGGAGAGCGTGTGGCGCCGACGCGCGCGGCTCGCGCCGCTCCTCGCGCACGCCCGCGAGGCGCGCCCCGACGCCGTGGCGGAGGCCGCGCGCCGCCGCGTCGTCGAGGGGCCGCTGCACGACGCGCTCGCGTGCGCGGTGCTGATCGGAGACGGCGACGCCCTGCGAGCCCCCGACGTCGCGCAGGCGCGCGCGCGGCTGCAGATCCTGCTGTGGGAGGCCGGCGCGAGCGCGACGGAGGTGCCGGCGCTCGGGCCGTGGCTGTGGGGCTCGCAGACGACGCTCGACGAGCTGGTCCTGCGGCCGGCGCGGGGGGCGCTGCGCGATCGCGTGCTCGCGGCGCGCTGCCTCGAGGTCGCCGTCGGGGGCATGCCGGTCGACACCCCCGAGGCGCTGGTCGGCCAGACGCTGCAGGTGCTGCAGCCGCTGTTGTTTCACCCGGAGCCGCTCGTCTGGGTGCACGCGGCGCGCGCGCTCGGGCGGATGACGGGGCCGGTCGAGCAGCTCCAGGGCTCGCTGCTCGACTGGGTGATGGGTCAGTCGCAGGTGCTGCGGCAGCGCGCGATGACGGCGTTCGCGTCGCTCCCCGCCGAGCGGCTCCAGCTCGTCTCGGGCCAGCTCGCGGCCGTCTTGCAGTCGCGCGACGAGGAGCCGTGGGTGCTCGCGTCGATCGGCGCGGCGACGCCGTACCTGTACTTCGAGCGCCGAGATCTGTGGGACCGCCTGGCGAAGCGCGTGCTCGCCGGCGACGGCGGCGCGATCGCGGCGCGCTCGCTCGCGCGGGGGCTCGCGGCGCTTCGGCGTCGAGGGCTGCCGTCGCCCGAGATCGAGGCCTCGCTGCGCGCGCTCCGGGAGCTCGCGCGCGGCGCGCGTGCGGCGTCGCTCGACGAGACCCGCAGGTGGATCGAGGTGACCGCGGTGACCGACGTGCTCGACGCCGCCGAGCGCGATCCGCTCGATCTCGAGCTCGGCATCGAGAACCTCGTGCGCGTCGCCGCCGAGTACGACGACGAGGAGGCCGACGCGCGCGCTGCGCGGTTCGCGGGGGCCCTCTTGCCGACGTTCCAGGAGGCGCGCAGGCTGGCCCTCGGCGCCGGACGACTGCGCGCGCGCGCGGCCGCGATCAACGCGCTCGAGGGCTCGGCGCGCGCGTTCGCGCTGCGGCTGTGGGCCCCGATGCTCGCGACGCGCCCCGCGGGAGAGCCGATCGAGGAGCCCGATCTCCAGGAGGCGTGGGGCGCGCTCTCGCGCGCGCCGGCCGAGCTGCTCGACGTCGTGAAGGAGCGGCGTCTGGCAGAGGCCGGCGATCTCGATCGCGAGCTGCCGCTCGAGGTGCTGGCCGTGCGGCTCGGCGGGTACGTGCTCGACGCGTGCGGCGAGGAGGAGCTCGACGGTCAGGGCCGCGGCGCGACGGCGCACGAGACCTGCCTGTGGCTACGCAAGATCGCGGGCCTCGCCGACGGGACGCGCGAGCTGCCTCCGAGCCTGCGATCGGCGCTGAGCACGCTGTTCTGGCGCCTCGTCGACACGACGCAGGGCACCTCGCTCGGTGAGGTCGACGACGCGCGGTGGCTCGGCCCGTTCGCGGCGTGGTGGGCGCTGGTCATCGATCGACCCGAGGTGCTGATGCAGCTCGCGACGGCGCTGCCGATGATGGACCGGCGCGCGCTCGAGCTCTGCTGCGAGCGGGCGGCCGCGCTCCGGGACGCCGTCGCCGCGGGCGAGCCGCACGGCGACTGGAGGGAGGCGGCGACCGAGGCGCTCGGAGCCTTGCACGCCGACCAGACCGAGCTCGCGGCGGCGCTCGCCGGGCTCGCCCGCGCGCTCGCCGAGTTCAAGGACGCGAAGGGCCCGCTGCCCGAGCTCGAGCCGATGTGCCTCGCGCTCGTGCTCGCCGGGGAGCGCCTGCAGGGCGCGCTCGCCGACCCGGTGAAGGCGCTCCACGCAGTGGGCGACGCCGCCCTCGAAGACTCGCTGTCGCGCCGGGCGACCGAGAACGCGCCGCGCGTGGCCGGCCTCGTCGCGCGCGCGATCCGCGCCCGCGAGACGTCGCTGCTCGATGTGTGGTTTGCGTCGCTCGGGCCGATCGCGTCGCAGCTGCTCGAGCAGGCGGTGGTCGCGGCGATCCGCAAGACACCGCCGCCGCGCCCGCAGCCGAAGAAGCCCGAGCCGAAGACCATCCACGGCTACGAGCTGGTGCGGCCGCTCGGCGAGGGCGGCATCGGCAGCGTGTGGCTCGTGCGCAAGCCCGGCGCGGACCGCCTCTTCGTGCTGAAGATCCCGAAGGCCGAGGCGCTCGCGACGGCGACCGACGCCGAGCGCGACGGCATCCTCGCGTCGTTCGTCGAGGAGGCGAAGGCGCTCGCGGGGCTCTACCACCCGAACGTCGCGAACATCATCGACCGAGGCGTCGCCGACGGCGCGCCCTTCCTCGTGCTCGAGTACCTCATCGGCGCCGACCTGAAGGAGTACGCGCAGGCGCACCCGATGTCGCTGTTCGAGCTGCGGCAGGTGGTGCCCGAGGCGTGCGCGGGCCTCGCGGCCTTGCACTCGGCGGGCCTCGTGCACCGCGACGTGAAGCCCGCGAACCTGTGGCTGCGGCTGCCGCTCGGGGGCGGCGCGAGGTTCGACCCCGCGCTGCACCGCAACCCCGCCGTCGCGCCGCCGCTCGCGACGGTCGTCATCGACTTCGGGATGGTGCGTCCGATCCGGGTGCAGGGCGACGCGGGCGGGCGGTTCGTCGCGGGGACGCCGGGCTACATCGCGCCCGAGCAGGTGCTCGATCCGCTCGAGCTCGATCCGCGCGCCGACGTCTACTCGCTCGCAGCGACCATCTACAACGTGACGACGCGCCGCGCGTTCTTCGACGACATCGACAACCCGCGCGACCGCATCCTCGC
>JADLFU010000298.1 GCA_020849655.1 Polyangiaceae bacterium
GATCCTGGTTCGCCTGGAGTGGACGATGACGGGAGCCTCGATCGCGGAAGGCGAGCTCGTCGTGTCGCGCAGCGCGCTTCCCTCCTCCCTCGCGGCACCTCCCGTTCGCGAGGTCGCGCCGGGCGTCGAGGCGCCGACGCAGCGGGAGATAGGCGCATGGCTCCGAAGACTCGTCCTGGTGACGCCGGACGCGGCGCTGCTCTTGGTGCAGACGCCGATCCTCGGCGTTGGGGCAGACACAGCGGGCACAGTGTCGCTCCTTCACGCCGATGGATTCGTGCTGCGTTGCGACATCGCGGGCACGCCCGGGCGCGAACGACTGGTCGTGCGCGCGGTGGAGTCGTGCTCGCTTCGGGTCGGCGCGCTGCGCTTCATCGAGATCCCGCGCAGGAGTCAGCTGCGAGTTGTCTCGCAGGAGGCCGCCGCGGGCTCGGACCTCGCGCTGCTGGCACCGGTCGACCATATGCGGCTCCGGGGCTGGCTGGAGTACGAGCTTCGCCGTGATCAGCTCGACGAAGAGCGGTTCAGGCTCCGTGAGGAACGCCCCCTCGAGTTCAACGAGGTCGATCCCCCATACGGTGACAAGCCGACATATCCGCTGCGCGTCGTCGCCGCGGACGACGAACGCCTCAAAGGATGGTGCGACGACCTTTTCGGCGAACTACGACGGAAGGTCTCCATCGCCGCCGAGCTGCGTTCGCTCGACGGGAGTGCGCGCCCGATTACGGGCACCGTGGTTGCCGTGCGCGCCCGTGCTGCCGCGATCGAGGCGTCGTTCTCGCCGCGCGATCCCTCCGCCCGGCTCTTTGCTCGCGGCAGGATCTGCGCGACGCTGGACCAGGGTCGGGCGCGCGAACGGGAACGCCGCCGCAGCGCGCTGGAGCGCCTCGTCGCGGGCGCCGTCGCGAGTCCCGACTTGTTGCGGTGTCTCCTCGATCCCGCGGCGGTGAAGGGGGAGGGGCTTCCGTCGCGCATGGCCCCGCGGCCGGGCGCGCGAGCACTCAACGACGCGCAGCGCGCCGCGGTCGAGCGCGTGCTCGCGGGTCATCCAATCACCCTCGTGCAAGGGCCTCCGGGCACAGGCAAGACCCAGGTGATCGCCGAGATCGTCATGCAGCTACGCGATCGGCGGCGCGGGATCCGTGGCGCTGAGGCCGTCGACGCTCCGCTCCGGGTTCTCGTGAGCAGCGTCCAGAACGATGCGGTCGAGAACGCGCTCAAGCGTCTCGCGGCTGACGGAGTGGAGGTGTTCCGCCGGGTGAGCCGAGAGCGGCGGACCGGGGATGAGTCGGAGGGCGAGATCCTCGCTGCACGGCTCGAGGCTTCGCTGGCCCGTGATCCCCAGTACGCGCGTCGTGCCGGCGTCGATGCGCTGCTCAGGCGCGTACGGGTGCTTCAAGACGTCGTCGACGCCGCGCACAGCGATGAGGCACTCGCCGACGCCATGCGGGGTGTCTTCGAGGATGCGTCGGCAGCCGTGCTCGCGGATGCGATGCGCTCCGATCTGGACGAGCTCCTTCGAACCGTGCCTTTAGCGTCAGCGACCCGCGCCGAGTCGCAGGTGCAGAGCACGATCCCCGACGCGCGTCTTCAGCCCCCTTCGTTGGAAGATGGCGAGGCCCAGGCTGCATCCATTGACGAGTTTGTGCGTGTGCTCGAGCAGGTTTCGGACGACGCCCACGCGCTCGCGGCAGCGCAGTGGCGACGAACGCAGCGGGCGCTCCTGCGGGCTGTGCGTCAAGGTGAGATCGAGCCGTCTCTCATCGCGTCATGGCACCAGGCACGTGAGCGTACGCCGACGCAGCCACGCAACGCGACCGCGACGGCGACGACCTCGCGATGGCGCGGCGAAGTGGCGGCGTGGGTGCACCGGGCGCGACACGCCCTCGAGGCCGAGCTCGTCGAGGCCGACCGCAGCGAAGCCGCGGTACTGCGCGCTTGGATCGAGACGCTTCGGTACGAGCCCGGCGCGCTGCGCAGGATGAAGGAGCGTCACGCACCCGTGGTCGCTGCAACTTGCCAACTCGCGGCGCCCGATCGCGAGCCCGACGCCGAGGACCTCTTCGACCTGGTCATCATCGACGAGGCGGCGCGCGCGGGGATCGACGTGTTCATCCCGATGGGGCTCGGCCGGCAGGTCGTCCTCGTCGGCGACCACCAGCAGCTACCGCCGCACGTCGAAGAGGAGGTCGCCGCGCGGATGGAGCAGGAGATCCGTGAGGCCGCGCCGCCGAGCGAGTCGCTCTTCCGCTGGCTCTGGGAGCGTCTGCCGGAGACCCATCGCGTCGCGCTCCAATGCCAGTACCGCATGCACGAGGACATCGGCAGCGTCGTATCGGAGGTGTTCTACGAGCCCGAGCTGACGCTTCGACACCACCACACCGGCGCAATGGCAGCGCGCCGCGCACCGTGCTTCGGGCTCTTCGGCGACCGTGCGATGGTCTGGATCGATACGAGCGCCGCGGTACGCGACGACGCCACAAGGCGGCGGCACAAGCTGACATGGCCGATCGCGGAGGCGAACGAGTACGAAGTCGAAATCGTTCTCGAAATCCTCCGCAGGGCGGATCGCGCGGCGCTGCGACGCATGCAAGAGGAGACGGGGACGCAGGAGGTTGTCGGGGTCATTCCGTTCTACAGTCAGCAGGTCGCGCGGGTGCACCAGCGCCTCCAGGGACTCGACCTTGAACTGCACAAGATGGTGCGCACCGGCACCGTCGACTCGTTTCAGGGGATGGAGTTTCCGCTGGTCATCCTCTCGTGCGTTCGCAGCAACGCTGACGGCAGTGTCGGATTTCTGAGGCTCCCGCAGCGCGTCAACGTCGCACTCTCGCGGGCGCAGCGGCAGGTCGTGGTCGTGGGCGACGTGGCGACGGTGGGACGCGATCCGGAGCATCCGTTCGGCAAGGTGCTCACCCGACTGCGGCAGCGTGCGGGGGCCGTTCGGTCCTCGTCAGAGGTGATCTCGTGAGTGGAGAAAAGGGTGGACGATGCTGGGTGCCGGTTCCCGCCTGGGAGGTGCCGGTGCGGTGGTGTGCCGACGCCGAGTCCGAGCTCGACGCCATCGACGGCGCGGCCATGGGCTTGTTGCGCGTCGCGCCCAGGACCACCGACGAACTCGCCGCGCGGTTGGGCGTCGCGAACGACGTCGCTCTCTCGGCGCTACTCGGGCTCGCCGACCGAGACCTCGTCACCTCGCCCGATCTAC
>JADLFU010000299.1 GCA_020849655.1 Polyangiaceae bacterium
ACGAGCAGCGCCACCACGGCGGCCACGATGATCAGCGCCGCGCCCGCGACCGCGACGCCCAGGAGGACCAGGACCAGCTTCATCGGGGACGCGCTCGACAGCGTGACCGGCGGTCCAGGCGGCGCCCCTGCAGAGCTTGCAGAGCTGCTCCCGGGGGCCACCGGGGGCGCCAAGACCTGTGCCCGAACGTCATACGGACTCGTTGCGCGTCGGCATGACGAGCTTCTCGCTCCCGTTTGCGATGCCGAAGTTCACCGTCTCGCTTCTCTGGCACCCGCGCCTCGACGCGGATACGGAGCACCGGTGGCTTCGTGCGTGCGTGATGTCGTCGCGGAGGGACTGCCGCGTCGCCGGCGCACAGGCGAGCGTACGTAGGACAGGCCCCGTGTGCTCGCGTGTCTCGCGACGGCAGCGAAAGGTGGCACACGCAGACGCTCGGACTCGGACTAGGAGTAGCGCCTCCGCGCTGAACGAGGTCGGCATCGGCTTCCCGCCGTACCACGGCCTCTGCCCGCGCGCGGTCATGTGAGGGGGCTACACGGCGTCGAACGCAGATCGATAGCGGACGACCCCCCGATCACAAAAATCTCGCTAATGTGAGGCGCAATCCTCTATTGCATGCGTGACCATGGAAGAATTCACAAGAGCGCTCACGACGATCATCAAATCGGGCAACGTCCGGAAGAACCCGTCGACGTTTCGCGGCAACCTCGATGGCGCTCCCCAGGACGCGAAGGACCTCATCGACGCGATGACGACCCGCAGCTACCGCGTGGACCTTGGCGCCTTTGACATGTGGGCGCCGAGCTCGATGGGCGAAGCGCTCTGGGACGTGTCGGAGACGGTCGAGCAGTCCGTGGACATGCTCGGCACCTCGGTCGAGGAGGCCGTGCCGGGCTTCGACGCGACGAAGACCGTCCTGCTCACGGCCGACAGCGGCGGCAACAGCATGATCGCGATCAGCTGGGGTCGCGGAGCGCTCGAGGGCGTGGTCATCGAGCACGCGGACCCGACGATGGAGAACGTCGTCCAGTTCTTCACCTCTTCGGAGGCGTTCATCGCGTTCTTCGACAAATGCAACGAGTGGCCCGTGCTGGCGGCCGGTCGCGCGGGCGGGCTCGCGACGATCAAGGCGACGATCACGGGCGCGTGACGCCGGCCCTTCGCGGTGCTGACCACGCGCGAGCGTGCGTCAGCGCCCGCGTCGGCGCCTCGCGCGCCGCGTGATCACGAACGCGATCGCGCCGACGACAACCTCGAGACGCTGTGCGGCGCCGTCGACGACGGCGCGCTCTCCGTGAAGCTCCCGAAGCACGCGAGGAGGGAGCTCGACGCGTACCTCGACTGTGGCCTGTTGTGCCGCGGCTTCGCGCGGCTGCGTTGCGCGAGGTGCCCGGAGTCGCTGGTGTCCCTTCGGCAAGAGTGCGTAACCCCCCGCCCCCGGCTGAGACCCTCGCGCTCGCGCACACAGGAGGGCGCACGGATGGCGAAGCGACGACCGCAGGAGACGGAGCCCGAAGCGACGAGCAGGGCGTTGATGGCGTGGCGGCAGGAGCTCGGCGGGCGAGGGCGCGCGATCCCCGACGGGCTCTGGCAGCGCGCGGTCGACATCGCGCAGCACGCGGGCGTCGCACAGACCGCGCGAGCGCTGAAGCTCGACCGACGGCGCCTCGCGGCCCGCATGTCCGTGCGCCACGACGGCTCGGATGGCCAGGCGCTCGAGGCGACGTTCGTCGAGCTCGCGGGCCTCGCGAGCGCGGCGACCGCGGTTCCGACGGTGCTCGAGGTCCTCCGACCGGACGGAGAGCGGCGGCGCCTCGAGGTCCCGAACGGCGCTACCAGCGTGGCGTGTGCGGTCCGAAGTCAGAGGAGGCCAAGCGACTCGGGACGATCATCGACTTCTTCGCCGAGCACAAGCGCGACGGCCGCCTCGACTACGCAACCGCAGCGAACGACGCCTACCCGATCGGGACCGGGACGACCGAGGCGGCGGCGAAGACGGTCGTCAACGTCCGCATGAAGCGGGCAGGCGCTCGCTACGACACGCACGGCGGCCAGACCATCCTCACCTTCCGCGCCGCCGTCCTCTCCGGCCGCTTCCCCGTCCTCATGCGCGAGCTCGTAGCGCGGTACTGGGCGAAGGTGACGGCAGCGTGACGAATGTTAGGGTGGGTGTACCGGGCTGGATATCCACCCCACGCAGCCGTTGCGAGGTGCCATCAGGTAGCGTGGGCGGCAACACCTGCACCGCCGCCCTTCCCGGCGGTGCTGCCTCCACCTCCACTCCCGGCGCTCACCCCACCGCCAGCGCCCGCCCCCACCCCTCCGCTCGCCCACGCTTCGGCTCCTCCGCCCCCCCCCGGCGGCGCCGCCTCCCTGGTTGCCGCCGCTCGATCCGCCGCCTCCCGCCGCGCTGGAAGCCCCCTCCAGCGATTCCCCGCTGCCGCACGGAGCGACCAGCATGAGCACGATGGCAGGGGTGACGCGCGACACGATCCGAGATGTCAGCACGAATTCGGGCCGGCGTCGCGGACGGTCAGTCCGCGCAACAGCGGAACCCCGCGCCGGGAAGGTCGATGGTGGCAGGCGCCTGCCCTCCGTGATCGCACGCCGTCTCGGCAGGCGTGCTGCTGTCGGTCGCTCCCCCTGCCAAGCGGCACTCGTTGGGAGCGCTCTCCTCACACGCGTCGAGCCACTCGAGGACGCCCCCGGAAAGCCGGTCGAGCGCGGAAAAAGGCGGCGCCTGCCCGTGACAGTCTCCTTGCCCCACGGGTTTCGTCAGCGCTCCCAGCGCTCCAGGATCGGCGGACGTGCAGACGCCGTCCTTGAAGTCGTTTCCGTACGCGTACTTCGTCTTTCCCCCTTGCGAGCAGGCGAAGTCCCGCTGGTTCCCCAGCCCGTACTTCAACCCTGCCGACGGCCCGCCGCCGATCTTTCCGCACAGACGCTTGCCCGCCCATTCGCAGTACGCGATCGCGTCGCACCAGTTGACGCACGTGACGGCCGCATCCGGGTTCTTGTCCGGGGCGAACGTGCCCTCGGGGCAGCCGCCGGGAAGGCCCTCCTGAAACACCGGGGGCTCGAACGCATAGTTCATCTTCTGACAGAATTCGCGCGACTGCTTGGCGACGTCGGGCTTGGTCGTCAGGAAGGCCGCATACTGGGCCTGCGTCACCTCCGTGCTGTCGATGCAGTACGCCGCCGCGCCTGGCACGTCGATCAGCACCATCGCCGGCCCCGGCCCCTTCGGGCAGTCCGTCGTCTCGCCGCCCGTGCCGCCCTGCCCGGCGCCCGAGAAGCCGGCGCTGCCACCGCCGGTGCCGGCGTTCCCTGCGGCGGCGCCCGCGGAACCGGCGCTACCGTCGCCGCCCTTCCCAGCGGTGCCGCCGCCCGCTCCAGCGTTCCCTGCACCACCGCCACCGGCGATCCCCGCGCTGCCGCCTGCGCCCGCGCCGCCGCCTCCAGCGACCGCGCCGGCCGAGCCCCCCGTCGTCATGGCACCTGCGCCCGCTCCACCGCCCGACGACCCGCCGGCGGTCCCCGCCGAGCCCGCACCACTGCCCGGAACGACGACGCTCGGGTCAGGCTGCGCCTTCGATTGCCCACAGCCGGCGACGGCTGCGAGGCCCACGACCAACGACCACCCGCCGCGACCCAGGCTCTTCATAGGAACTCTCCTCCGCTCTGCGAGAACGTCACCGTGATGGCCGTCGTGTAGCCGCTGTCCGAGGTCATGCACCGCACGGTCATGGGGTCGGCGTGCAGGGTACACAGCTCCGGCTTGCCGTCGCCCACCATGTCCTGCAGCGCAAACGCCTCCGTCCGCTTCTGGCCGAGCGGGACCGCGATGGATTGCTCGGTACCGCCGTCGCAGTACAGCCCACCGCTCGTGAACGGACATCGCCAGAAGTACCCGGGCCCAGGAGCGGATGACTCCGAGCGAAAGATGACGACCTCGCTCCGCTTGCCCACTTGCGCAAGCACGTCCTGCTCATTTCGCCCCACGGCGTCGGCGACCACGATGTCGCCGAGGTCGCCCCAGGTGTACGTGCTGGTCGTCGTGGAGGTGGTCGGCGCCCAGCGCATGTTCCACGTACCGTCGCTCGGGTCCCACAGGCCCAGCGCGTTTCGCGCCTTGGCGACGCCGCCGATGCTCCGCATCTGGACCATTCCCGTCACCGGGATCGCGCCGCCGCGATCGGCGCTCGTCCCCGTCATCTTCGGCGCGTACTTGCAGTAGTAGTTGGGGTTCCAGAAGTCACAGAAATCGACCCACGTGTTGCTCGCATACCCTGCACTGGAGAGCTGGAGCGAGAACGCAGCGACCTGAGGGCCCGCCTGGCGAACGAAGACCCCGACGTCGGTCTGGTCGTCGTCATCGTACAGGCCGACGAACGGCATCCCGCTCCCGACGGAGACAGTCCAGGACGCACCCGTCGCGAGATTGTACGCGAAGAACTCACCCGTACCCGGGCGGTAGACGGCCACCTCGCCCGTGGAGGCCAGGCCATCGAAGTTCACCCCCGGGAACGGGGCGTCGCCGCGATTTCCCCAGGCAGTCGTCAATGGCGCTGCGCAGTTGTGCGCGACCGGGCCGGTGGACGACACGCACCGCACCCACGATGCGGCGCTGGCGTCGTTGCCCACGCCCGACGGCGGCCGGAAGACGGCGTAGTCGGTGACGCCATCGCCGTTGTAGTCCGCGGGGACCGGGATGTCGCCCAGCGTGCCGAACGCGACGGAGGTCTCGGCAGCGTGGCCCGTGCCGCTGAGAAAGGCGCGAAACGTGCCGGTCCCGGCCGTGTTGGGGGGCGGGTACCAGACAGCGAGATCGCGCTTGCCGTCACCGTCGAGGTCGAGCTTCTCGAACGGCTGTTTTCGCTGCATTCCACCCAGGAGGGGGCGGCCCCCCGAGTACCCCAGCGCCGCCAGACGCTGCGACGCACCGGCCTGGATCTTCTGGTCGTACCGGATGGTCTTGCGGATCTGGTCGACCTGGCCATCCGCGAGACTCACCGGCCAGCCCAGAGTGGGCGGCTCCAGTAGCGAGTGCCCGTTGCCGCCGAGCTTGCCGCCCGCGGACGGAAACGCAAAGCCTCGAAGCTTGGGCAACGCCGCCGGGTTCGCCGAGCTCCACACCTCGCTGTAGGTCGGCGGGTTGCCGAGCAACGTGCAGGAGAAGGAGCCGTTCCCCGTCCAGTTGGCCACGCAGTTGGAGCCGCTGTTGATGTACCGCAGGTTTCCAAGGCCCGCCGCCGTGGCTGCGGCACGGCTGGTGAAGACTTGGTGCGGCGACGCTGCCGAGGATCCCGGCAGATACACCTGGTCCCAGAAGTCGGCCAGGGTGTTCACCCCCGTGAATGTCCCCGACCCTCCGTAGATGTTACAGTCGACGCTCGCCGACGGGTCGCACTGGAGCGCGTCGGGCCATCCTCCCCCCATGGAGTGCATCAGCCCGAACGTGTGCCCCAGCTCGTGGCTGAGCTTGGAGTGCGTGCCCATCCCGCCGCCGATCATGATCGTACCGCGCGCGTGGTACGGCACCGCGGAGGTGTGGCAGCATCCGTTCGCTCCCACCACGTAGATCACGAGATCGGAGGGGTCGTTGAAGCGCGTGGAGGCGTAGTAGAGCCAGCCGGCTTTCGAGTCGAGCGCGGTGCCGACTGGAAGGTTCGTTCCGTCCCAGCCCACGGAGAACACGGAGAAGAGCTCGGACTGGACGAGTCCCCATTCGATTTGCTGTGGGGAGGCGATGTCATGGCCAAACGTCGGCATGACGTAGCGATTCGCGGACGAGATCCGGAACTGGATTCCCGCGTTGCGAAAGGTCTCGTTGGCCATCTGCACGCTGGCCACGAGGTTCTGCCACGTGACCTTGTCCGCCGAGACCGCCGACTCCTGCACGAGCACGAAGCGTAGCGGTACGACGCGCTCGATACCAACGCGGCTCATCGCTTCGCTCTTCGAGCCTGTGCCCGGGACGTTTTCGAGAGGCGGCGGACCGCAGCTCGTTCCGGCGCCGACAACCGTCAACGCCACGCCCGTCACCAGCAGCGCGCCAACAGCCGAGCCGAGCCGAGCCGAGCCGAGCCGAGCCGAGCCGAGCCGAGCCGAGCCGAGCCGAGCCGAGCCGAGCCGAGCCGAGCCGAGCCAATCTTGCTTTGGCATCACCACGAACCCTACGCCCCTCGCCGCTTCCCGTCAACGCGCTACGCCCAGATCTTCACGCGACCGGCAGTTGTCCCGCGCCCCAGCGACACGAGCGGGCGCGGTGGTAGAATTCGTTGATGAGGATCGTGAGGCGTGTCGCACTCGCGTTGTCTGCATCGGCCTTGATGCGAACGGCGCACGCCGATGAGCCGCCGCGAACGCTCTAGCTCGCCCTCCTCGGCGGAATCGCCGCCGGCCGCGACGAGGCCGACCCCGGCCCTCTGCTCGGCGCGGGTGGCTACCTGCGGCTGGGCGACGCGGTGACCCTCGGCGTCGAGGGGCAATGGCTCGCGCGGCGGTGGACGCTCATGGCAGACGAGGCAGACGACCGTCGCCCCCAGCGCTTCACGACCGTCGGTCCCGTCGTCCTCGTCCACCCGCTCGCGAACCCGACGGCGCGCGTCGATCCGTACCTCGGCGTCGGCCTCGGTCGTGTCGACGAGCACCGCGGCGCGAGCCTGAACGAGACACCGTCCATTCGCTCCGACACGGCGTACTTCTCGGCGGTCGTCGGCGCGCGCGTCGCGCTCGGCGTCGATCTCGCCGCCTTCACGTCGGTGAGTGGCGGGAATGCGACGACTGGGCGTCCACCGTGCCGCGTACGAGTGACAGTCCGACTCTCGGCGTCCTCGCCGCGCGCGCGCACCGGGCGGCGTGGGTCTTTTGAACGCCAAAAAAGGGCGATTGCAGCTCGTGTGTATGGATTGGACAGCCCGATAAGACCGCCGCGACAGGCGCGAGACGACTCTCCCCGTCCCCCTGCTCGCGCGGCGTCACGGGCGCGTGCAGCGACGATGCCCGTGGACGCGTTTCGCCACCCGGCGCAGCCGGGGAACGGCACCGACCAGCTCGCGTTGCTTCGCGTGCTGGCCCTCCCACGCCAGCGCCGTCGCGTGGCGCAGGCGCGCGATGGCAGACTGGGACGCCCGGGCCGCCTCGTCACGCGAGGCGACGAGCCGCGTGAGCGTCGCCCTCGCGTGGGTCAGCGACGCGAGCACGTCACGCAGCGACTGCTCCGCAGCCCGGGTGTCCCGGACCGCTGCCGTTTGCCGAAGGCACACGATGGTCGCGGTGCTCGTGCCCGCGACGCTCGTCGGCGCGGCGACGGCACCGTCGCCGTCGACATGGACCCGCTGTCGCTCGTCGCGCGCCTCGCCGCCGCCGTGCCGCCGCCGCGCTTCCACACCGTGAAGTCCGTGAAGTACGCGGGCGTGCTCGCGTCGGCGCACAAGGGGCGCGCCCGCATCGCCCCGGAGAGGCCCGCGGGGCCGGCCGATGCCGCGGGTGAGCCTGACGAGAAGCCGAGGCGCCGAGGCGCCCGCCGACTCTGGGCCGAGCGGCTCGCGCGCACCTTTGCGATCGACGTGCTCCCGTGCCCCAGGTGCAGCGGCCGCAGGAAGCTCGTCGCGACGGTCACCGATCCGGAGAGCGTGCGCGCGTACCTCCGAGGCATCGGCGAGCCCTGCGACGTGCCCGAGCGCAGCCCGAGCCGCGGCCCGCCGTACTGGAAGAGCACCGTGCTGCGCCGCGAGGCGCTCGGCAGCGGCGACGACGCGTGGGCGTGATCAGGCGCGCGGCGGACACGACGACATCGGCGACGATGTTCGTGGGGCGGACGTGTGGCAGCTTCGCGAGAATGTCGCTGAATATCCGCGATTCCGCCTCCCTTCGACCGCTCCTCGGGCCTCGTCGTGCCCGGGGTTCGGCCGCCGACGCCTCGGATCCACGCTCGTCTGGCTCGTGCCGGCCGCGCAGCCACGTTCGCCGAGGCCGCGTCGGTCGAGCACGGGCGTCACCGCCGGCGGCGCGCGAGCGCACCAGGGCGAGGAGCGGAGCCTGATGCTCGCCCGGCACCGCGTCGAAGAGGCGCGCGAGTTCGAGCGCCTCGCCGGTCGCGACCCGTGCGCCGAGCAGCTCGCTCGCGCTGACGCCCAGGGCCTTCGCGATGGCGGTGACGGCGGAGAGCGACGGGTCCCGTCGGCCGTTCTCGATGGTGCCCACGTAGTTGGTGGAAAGCGACGCGCGCTCGGCGAACTCTTCGAGCGTCAGCCCGAGCGCCTGGCGTCTGCGTCGTACGGCCTTTCCGAAGTCCATGGCCGGAGCGTCGCGAATGGCGCTCTCGAGATGAACAATCGGTGGCGTTGCCGACGCACTCGCTCGTGTTGTAGCTTCCCAGGAATACTTGCGGTGGATCAGCGCACGAGAGCGCTCGGAGGGACATGATGACGATTCGAAAAGCCGTTCCGCCCCGGCCGCGGACCAGCCAGCACCTCGAGGGCGAAGTGACAGCCCCCGACAACGCCCCGCCCGAGGCAGCACCCGTGCCGGGCGAGCCCAAGAAGGTGTTAGCAAGATCTCTCCCTGCGGGAGATCGACGTGGATTCGAAACGGCTCGACGATGGTTGTCGCCGCGGGTGCCCTGGGCGCGTTCGTCCTGTGGCCGCGGCCGGCGAAGGAGGCCCTCTCCCTCGGGAAACGCCTGGAGGCCAGCGGCGACGCCGCGGGGGCGGTCGCCGCCTACGGGCGGGTGTGCGAGTTGGCGCCGGCCGACGAAGAGCTGTGCGGCTTCGCGAAGCCGCACGCGGCGGCGCTGGAACTCCGCATCGCGGAAGGAAAGCTCGAGAAGCTCGCGTTCACGGACGCTCGCACCGATCTGGATCGGCTCTCTCCGTCCGCCGTGAAGCACGTGGCGTCGGAGGCGGCGGCGCTCGCCAAGTCGAAAGACCTCACCTCGGGGATTCGATGGGAGGAGTCGCTGAAGCTGACCGATTAGAGCCGCATCCTGCCGGTCATGGAGGAGTTGGAGCAGCAGCCCGTCTCGGTCGCACCGAAGGCGAAGGAGTGGATCACCCGCGAGCGCCCCGCCATCCTCGCGGCCGTCGTTCGCGCGAAGTGTGCCGACGACGACACCTCGTGCGTTGCCGCTTCCGAAAAGCTCGAGAAGCTCCACCCGGGGACGCCCGAGGCCACGGAGGCGAAGGCGCTTCGCGAGGCGTGGAGGAAGCGGGCGGATGAGCGGGCGGAGGTCGCCCGGAAGGACGCAGAGAAAGGTACCTACCCCGCCCGCTCGTCCTCAGCGAGATCCACACGCCCGGCGGATGCGACCATGACCTCTTCCTGATCTCGGGCGACCAGCAGGCGCCGAACTGGTGGCTCTTCGTGCCCGCGGGCGTGACGTCGAACGTCACGGGTGGCTCGCTTCTCGTCCCGGCCGACGAGCAGCGCGTCGTGCTCGCGCGCCCGCGGAAGGGCAACCTGCGCGCGTCCGCGAGCTGCGCGCTCACGTGGGGCGGGGTGAAGCTCTTAGGCGGCCTAGAGCAGCGCGCGAACGTTCGCCTCGTCGAGCCCGAAGTGTCGACAGACGCCCTTGACGTACTGGTCCGATATCTCCGACTTGTCGCCGTTGGGCGCGGGAACAGGGTAGTTCCTCGCCGGTGGTCGAAGGAACTTCTGGTGTGAGCCCTTGCCAGGCGCTACCGAGATCCCGAACGTGGCGAGCGCTCGCGTGAGGTCTCGGAGACGGACGGCCACCGACTACACGCACGCGTAAGAGAGGTCGCTCGCCGGACGGGTCGCGGGCGTCCGAGCCTGGAACTTCTCCGGCGCCCCCGCAGAGATGGGCACCGCTACGAGTTCCAGCTCGACGCGCAGGATCGCCGCGACGGCGGGAGCTGCCACCTTGTCGAGCTGCTCGACCTGCGTCCCGTTCATCATGATCTTCCCCCACGTCTCCAGGTACTCGCTCGGAGCTCTCTGCCGACCACCTAGCGGCGGAACACGCCCGTCCGCAAGGTCGTCGTCGACGCAGAGCAAGACGGCTTCCCGCAGCATCTCCAGCGCGCTCTCGACGCTGCATCCCTGCGAGACCACGTCGAGGTCGAGGCAGTGGGAGACCCATTCGCCAGGGACTTCCGAGCGCGTGACGAGCACACGCAGGTTCGTGGAGAGCTTCTGGGAGACGCTCATGTTGCCGCCTGGAAACCTAGCCCCGGCCCATTCGGTGATCAAGGCGAGCAACGTGCGCGAGCGGAAGAACGTCGTCGAGCGCGCCGTCATCCTCTCGGGCGACGTGACCACGATCGCCGCGCGCGCGCCGCACGAGGTGGACGATCTCCGTGCCGCCCTCGCCGACGCTCGACCGGACGCGCTGGTCGTCGACGGGAACAGCTGGGGCGCGATCTCCGCCGCCGAGGACTCTGGGCTGCCGTTC
>JADLFU010000300.1 GCA_020849655.1 Polyangiaceae bacterium
ACCTGTCGCTCGCCCTCTCGATCGCGCCGCGTGACCGCGTGACCGTCGCCGCGTTCCGGCGCGTCTCCGCCGCGCTCTCCGCGCCGCGCCCCGCGATCGCGCGCTCCGACCCCGCGCCAGACGAGCCCGCGCTCGCGCCTGACGAGCCCGACCCCGCGCCCGACGAGCCCGCGCCGGCTCACCCCGGCTGGGCGGCGCCGCTCGACCTCGACGACGTCCCCGACGTCCAGGCGGACGACGACGACGCGCGCATCGACGCGCTCACCGCGGCGGTGCGGGCCGAACCCTCGCGCCTCGACGTCGCGCTCGAGCTCGCGGCGCTGCTCGAGCGGCGCGGGCGGGATCTCGAGCTGTACGCCCTGCTCTCGGCGCGCCTGGAAGAGGGCGACGACGAGACGCGCGCGGCGCTCGTCCCCCTCGCGCGGGCGACGCTCCGCCGGCTGTCCGGCGCGGCGCGCGCGCGGGGCGCGGCCGAAGAGGCGCAGCTGTACGACGATCTCGCCGCGACGCTCGCCTGACCGCGCGACAGTGGCGCTTCGCAGATGAGAGGAGTAGGAGGATCGCCGAATGGCCCGCGGCGACCTCATCCTGGTCTCGTTCTTCGTCGTGCACTGGGCGAGCTCGGTGTTCTTCCAGACGTTCTTCCTGCACCGCTACGGCGCCCACCGGATGTTCTCGATGTCGCGCGGGTGGGAGCGGTTCTTTCACCTGATGACGTACCTCACGCAGGGCCCGAGCTACCTCGACCCGCGCGGCTACGCCATCCTGCACCGCCAGCACCACGCGTGGAGCGACACCGAGAAGGATCCGCACTCACCGACGAATTTCTCCAACGTCGTGTCGATGATGCTGTTCACGAAGCGCCGCTACGACGCGTACGCGTACCGGCGCGAGGAGCCGGAGGCGCGGTTCCTCGGCGGCACGCCGGAGTGGCCGGCGCTCGACAGGCTGGGCCAGAGCTGGCTCGCGCGCGGCGTCTGGGCGCTCGCCTACACCGGCGTGTACGTGGCGCTCGCGTCGCACTGGTGGGTGTTCCTCCTGTTGCCCTTTCACTACGTGATGGGCCCGGTGCACGGCGCGATCGTGAACTGGTGCGGCCATATGTATGGCTACAAGAACTTCGACAACGGCGACGACTCGCGCAACACGCTCCCGTTCGATTTCTTGACCTTCGGCGAGCTGTTCCAGAACAACCACCACAAGTACGGGATGAGCCCCTGCTTCGCCGCGAGGTGGTTCGAGATCGATCCCGCGTACGTCATCATGCGGGCGCTCGCGGCGGTGGGCATCATCGATCTCGGGGCGCACCCCCAGCAGATGCGCGCCCCCGCGACCGAGACCTGACGGCGCCCAGGCGCGAGAGGTGTCCCAGATCGCGAGCGAGCCGGGCTCGTACCTCGCGCCCGAAGTTCGTAGGGGGACGATGTAGGGTTTGATCGCAACGATCGCACTATGTCCTACATCTCTGCGGTCACGAGACGAGTCTGTGCTCGCGAAGCTCGGCGCCGCGAGCGACAACGCCCGGGTGAGTCCACCCGCGAGAGCGCTGGAGCTGAGAGAGGCCGTGCGAGATCGGCCCGTGTCGGTGGCGGCGGCGCGGGCGTGCGAGTACCGGGTGCTGGTGCGGCTCGAATCTGCTTCGGACTCCGACACTCGCTGCTTGGGCTCCCGAAGTCCCTGTTGAATGCGCAGCGCCGCGCGGCCTCTTCCCGGTCGACTTGACGACTCTGCAGCTGCCTGATGCACTCAGGGGCCAAGGAGTCACGATGAACCGGAGCCCCGCAAATCCCTCTGCACCGCCGAGCGGCACGGATCCTCGCCTGGGGACGGCCACGATGATGCTGCTCGCGTCCGCGGTGCTTGCTGCGTGCGCCTCGCAGGTCAGCCCCGGCGAACACGTCGGGGCCTCCTCGTGGGCGGTCAACAACGGCGAGCCGGACACCGACGGCCCCGACCGCGACTACGTTGTCATGCTCGAGTCGGGCAGCTCCGGAACGTTCGGGGACTTCGGCGTCTGCACCGGCACGCTCATCACGCCCAGCCATGTGTTGACAGCCGGACACTGTGTCGGCTCCGGGACGCCGACGGGAACGTTCTCCGTCGGCCGCATCGGAGCGTCGGCGATCGTGAAGGGAACCATCCAGGGCGGCAGCGCGATGCCGGGCTGGGTCTCGTCGCCCCAGCTCGGCGTGAACGACCTCGCCATCGTGCGGCTGAACGGCGCGTGCTACCAGAGAAGGCGCGCGCCAGGCGGCCGCACGCCGGGCTCATCGGTCTGGCCCCGGACTTCACTTCGAACGGACGCAGGTGGTTCGACGCCGAGTGGCGCGGCTATGGAGCGGACCCAAGCGACCGCTGCCCCGGGGTCGAGCCCGGCCCGTTTGGCGTGCGGCAGCTGGGGCATGCAACCCTCGGAGAGCCTCTCGTCTACGCGCCAGGAGAGAGTCTTCACATGATCACTCCGCTGGGCGACAGTGCTCAAAGCGTCACGGGAGGCGACTCCGGAGGGCCCGTGTTCCTGAATTTTCCTGACGGATCGCGCCAGGTGGGAGTGGCATCGTCCGCCACCTGTGCGGACGCGTCCTTCATCCCCACGTACCGGGGCCCGACGGCGCAGTGGATCGAGGAGACGATGCGACACCCAGTCTCGCTCGACCGATGGCGGGGAGAGGACAGCCCCCAGCTGGGCGCGGACGGTGATCAGGTCGACGACGCTGACGACAACTGCCCGCTCGACTACAATCCCGACCAGCTCGACAGCGACTCGGATGGCGTCGGTGACGCATGCGACAACTGCCCGACGACCGACAACGTGGACCAGCTGAACTCGAACCTCGAGGCCGAGCTGGTCAACTTCGACTCCGTTGCCCACGACAACAACCTGCGCGTGACGACGGAGAACGCGGCGTCGGACCTCATCAAGCCTCGAACGAACCACTATCTTGGCGACGCGTGCGAGCCGGTGAACCTCGTGCGCGCCAGCCTCGTCGACCGAACCGTGCCCGGCACGGTTGCCGTCAGCCGGTCCCTGCTCGAAGGCAACCTGCACGCGCAGGCGCCTTTTTCATTTGCGAGGTACGGATTTCGTTACTGCGAGTGCGCGGGGGGCGGCGCGACACAGGATGCGAGGGTCGAGTGCGCGCTGACGGCGTGCCGTTCGAAGCTCAGTCAGGGCGGCACCCTGGACT
>JADLFU010000301.1 GCA_020849655.1 Polyangiaceae bacterium
AGGGCCGATGTCGCGGAACACCGAGAGCAGCATCGCGCCGGTCAGGTTCGCGGCACCCGCCGTGAAGAGCAGTCCGTACGCGCCGCACGCGATACCGAGCGATCCGTAGCGCAACGCCGAGAGGGCGGTGCGGCGCAAGTTCCCGGGCGTCGCCACGCTGCCCAGGAAGAGCGGCAGCCCTCGCCGGTAGTACCCCGACCACCAGGTCGCCAGCAGCGCGGCGGCCGCGAACCACGAGAGGACCTGCGCGTCGAGCAGGAGCGAGACGACCAGCGTGACGCCGAGCAGCACGAGCAGACCTTCGAGCGGTGCGAGCCCGGTCGTGGATGCCGATTCGTGGCCGAGGTAGAGCACGGCGAGCAGCGGCCACGCCCCGGCGAGCACGCCGAGGAGTGTGGCGTCGCGCTGCGGAACGCCGCCCGCGGCGAGGAGACCGAACACCACCAGGCCGGAGAGCGCCGAGAGCAGGCAGGCGGTCCCGTGCCAGCGGCGCCGTAGGGCGAACGCCGTGCCGAGCCACGCGAGGAGGAGCGACGCGGCAAGACCGGCGAACAGGAAGTCGCGCTGTTCCGGACCCCCCATCCCGTCGGCGAACACGAACGTCAGGACCGCGGCTGCGCCCGGCCCGATGGCGACGAGCTGCAGCGCAAAGCTCGCTTCGCCCGGCGCGCTCGACGCGTGCCGGAGCGCACGACGCACCGGCCCGGCGACGAGAAGGACGAGTCCCACGGCCAGTCCGGCCAAAGCATCGTCGAGACCGAAGGGGCGCCAGTCGAGCCAGTCCGCCGCGTACACGCAGAAGAGCACCGCGGCGAATGCAGCGTCGAACTCGAGGGAGAGCCGGCCGGCGACATCGGCCCGTGGCAGACACCGCCGGCCGGCGCTCACGCACCCCACGGCGATCAGCGCACCGAGGAGGACCGCGAGCCGGTAGTCCCACCCGTGCGTGAGCGCGACGAGCGTGGGAACCACGATCGCCATCGCAGCAGCGGCCGCGGCAACCGCGGAGATCGGAGATTGCGATTCCGGCCGCGCGCTGACGGCGGCCGCGGAGGTCGAGGTGCGCATGCGGCCAGTATGCGCAGTCAGTGGCTCACTGCGTGAGCCACAGACCCGCCGAGGCCCCGCGAACTGCAAACAATTGTTGGAGCACTGCAAACCTTCGTGAAACGCGTGCCTCGTGTCGAGGCATTGACCCATCGGGGTGGTCCCGAGACCCACGGACACATGCTCGGACGCACCACCGCCGTGACTCGCGTCGCGGTCAGGCGAGACCAGCGCGGCCTCCTGACAGTCGAGGAGATACTGTTCCTCGATGAGATCGCTCCCGCAGCGATAGGCTCGTCGCGCTCGAACCCGACGCGGCCATCCCGCCCTGTCCCACGCCGGGTCGATCCAGACATCCAACTTCCGGAGAACCGGCGTGCCGCTCCAGAATCGCGTGGACCCGTGGGGACGACTGTGCGCGGTGAGCGCGCGTGGCGCGCTGATGGGCAACCGCGGCATTCTGCACGACGCCGAACGCAGGGTGACGAAGCCGTGGGCGCACAATCACTGGGTCGCCTGCGTGCTCTCGTTCCAGGGGCGGAGGCAGACGCTCTTCGCGCCGGGGCGGTACTCGCAGCTCTTCTTCCTGGACGAGGCGACCTCGCTAGCGGCCGGGCACCGGCCGTGCGCGCACTGCCAGCGCGACCGTCACGTCGCCTTCAGGACGGCCTGGCAACGAGCGAACGCTGACCGATACACCGTCCGCACGATCGACGACCTCGACCGTGCGCTGCACGCCGAGCGCGCCGTGCGCGGTGGCGGGAAGCGAACCTTCGAGGTGCGGCGGGAGGAGTTGCCGGACGGCGCAATGTTCGAGCAGAGCGGCTCGGCGTATCTCGCATGGAGGGGCGCCTCGCTCGCGTGGTCGTTCGAGGGGTACTCGCGCACCGGGTCGGATGCGACGCCCAGGTCGGTCGTCACCGTCCTCACGCCGCCATCGATCGTGCGGGTGCTCCGCGAGGGGTTCGTCCCGGACGTGCATCGCACCGCCGGACGCTGACTGACATCGCTCCTCTCCCGAGCCGGGAAGCCACGAACGCACCGACCTTCGCCGGGCTCCCCGTTCGCGGCGCCCAGGCACTGCTCGCGCGCATCGGTCGACGTACTCCCAGGAAGGCGTCCGCTCGACCAGCCCATGTTCTCGTGGGGGACCAGGGTTCGCCTTCGACGTGCGCCGTCATCTCGCGCGGCATGAAGTACCGGGATCGCCTTCTCCGTGTCGTCTTCCCGGTCAGGCGCGGCGGGTGAGCCGCTGGATGGACTTCCTCCGGTCAGGACGAGACAAGCCTTTCCAGCACGTCCCAGACGGGCATGAAGAACCTGGCGACCTCGATCGCGGCCGCGTCGGCCGCCATGAGGAATGCCGACCAGTCGAGCGAGACGGCCACGCTACCCAGCACCGGGCAGGCGAGAAGCGCGAGGGCGAGTTGCGAGAGCGTCACGCGGGATCCCCGGGCGCGAAGGCGCCGCGGGCGTCCACGCACGCCATGTCGGCGGGACCGAAGCGCCCCGAGCCGCCCGCGTCGAGGTCGACGAGGTAGCTCACGCTCAGGGCGTACTCGCCCTTCCTCACCTCCTCGCCCAGGGTGACGACCACCTGGCGGACCGTACCCGGTCTCCACCCGTCCGATCGCGCATCGCGGACCTGGACGCGGTCACCCGGTTCGAAGAGGTGCTCGTCGTCGGTCAGCGGCGGTCTGAAATCGCCCGGGAGGACGGCGCGGAGATCGCTCGCGCGGCGGGTGACCCGCTCGGCCGTGCCGTCGAAGATCACCTCGCGGTACCCGGGGTCCCCGGAGCGCTGGCCCGGGACCCAGAGCAGACCCCGGACGGTCCCGACCTTCCACAGGCCCTCGCGCTTCGACCACCTGCGGACGCGCGCGCCCAGATCGAATTCCAGGGGCTCCTCGCTGAACTTCCAGCCTTCCTCGCACATCGTCGTCTCGCCTTGCTCGACAAGGAGCCTCCTCGCTAAGGGTGCGAGTGGTTCGCCACGTGAGCCACCGGAGCGGGGGCCGTGACAGAAGTCCGTAAGCGTCCGACGAACACCGTCTTGACGACGGCGAGGTGAATCAGGCAGCGAGCGGAAGCTCGGGTTTGAGCGCCTCGGCGACCGTCCAGGGCAGCAGTTCGTCGA
>JADLFU010000302.1 GCA_020849655.1 Polyangiaceae bacterium
AGCGTGGTCTTACCATGGTCGACGTGACCGATGGTACCTACGTTCATATGCGGCTTCGAGCGATCGAATGCATCTGCCATACGTGTAACGTTAAGCGTAAACTAGCTTCTAAATAAGACCCGACCTGCCTTAATTAAGCCAAAAGGCGCTGGACGGAAAACCCGCGCAACGCCTTCTAGCCATCCCTGGGCCCGAAACGGGTGGGATATCTAAAAAGAGCGTCGTGTTTCGCGTTATTCGTAAGGTACCCTCTTCGCGGGGTGGGGTCAAGCGAACGCTCGCCCCTAGAGGGAGAGGACCGTCTTGAAGTCGCCACGGAAGCCCTGGGACTCCGCAGTCCCCTCTTCCTGCACTCCCTTCTTCACGACATAGCGCTCATTCTCGACGAAAATGGCGTACTCGTCCCCTGCCCCTGCATACCAGCAGAGTGCGCCCGAGACCTGATTCTCCTGCATATTCTCTGCCGCGATCTCCGCGCAGGAACCCTGGCTAACGCCAAGTTCGTGAGTCGTTCCATCGATGAACGCCTTCACGCGTGTCTGCGGGATGCCGTCCACTTCGCCGGCGCTCTCGAACTCCCAGGCGATGGCCGGAGCGATACCCCCTGCTGCAGCGTTCTCTTCGGTAGGCATCTGGCCTTCCGGCATTACCGCATCGTTCCGGTTAATGAGGTAGATAGCGCCGATAATGAGGGCGAGCGCCACGAGGGCAATAATGAGGTGCTTCATATAGCGTAAGCATACAAAGACACCGGCCGCCCGTGTAGGCGGCCGGTGTGCTTTGAACAGAAATTACTTCCTGCTTGCGATGATGTCGTTCGCGACGTTCGTCGGCACAACCTCGTAGTGGTCGAACTCCATGGTCATGGAGCCGCGACCCTCGGTCATGGAGCGAAGCGTCGTGGTGTAGCCGAACATCTCGGAGAGCGGCACCTTGGCGTTCACCACCTTGTTCATGCCGCGATCCTCCATGCTCTCGATAGCACCGCGCTTTCCGGAGAGGTTACCGGTGATATCGCCCATGAACTGCTCTGGGATAACCACCTCGACCTTCATGATCGGCTCGAGGATGGCAGGCTTTGCCTTCTGCGCAGCCTCCTGGAATGCCTGGGAAGCAGCGATCTTGAAGGCGATCTCGGAGGAGTCCACCTCATGGTAGGAACCGTCGTAGAGATCTACGGAAACGTCCACCATCGGGTAGCCCGCGAGCACGCCGCGGTTCATCGCCTCGCCGATGCCCTTCTCGACCGCCGGGATGAACTCCTTCGGGATGGCGCCGCCGACGACCGCGTTCTCGAAGACGTAGCCCGAGCCCGTCTCGCCCGGCTCGACGCGGATGAGCACGTGGCCGAACTGGCCGCGGCCGCCCGACTGCTTCGCGTACTTGTACTCGGCGTCGACCTTGCGGCTGATGCCCTCACGGTAGGCGACCTCGGGCTTGCCCACGTTGCAGTCGACCTTGAACTCGCGCTTCAGGCGGTCGACGATGATCTCGAGGTGCAGCTCGCCCATGCCGGCGATGATGGTCTGCCCCGTCTCCTCGTGCGTGTACGTGCGGAAGCTCGGATCCTCGTGGCCGAGCTTCGCGAGCGCGATGCCCAGCTTCTCGACGTCGGCCTTCGTCTTCGGCTCGATCGACACCTCGATGACCGGCGCGGGGAACACCATCTTCTCGAGGAGGATCGGCTTGTCCTCGTCGCACAGCGTGTCGCCGGTGCGCGTGTCCTTCAGCCCGACGGCCGCGTAGATGTTGCCGGCCTCGGCCTCGGTGAGCTCCTCGCGCTTGTTGGCGTGCATGCGCAGGATGCGGCCGATGCGCTCGCGCTTGCCTCGCGTCGAGTTGGCGACCATCGTGCCGGACGACACGGTGCCCGAGTACACGCGGAAGAACGTGAGGTTGCCGTGCGGATCGTTGATGATCTTGAACGCGTAGCTGGAGAAAGGCTCCTTGTCGTCGGCCTTGCGGGTCTCCTCGGTGTTCTTGTCCGGGTGCAGGCCCTTCACCGGGGGGATGTCGAGCGGCGACGGCAGGAAGTTGATGACCGCGTCGAGCAGCAGCTGCACGCCCTTGTTCTTGAAGGCCGAGCCGCAGATGACGGGGAAGAACTTGAACGCGCAGCAGCCCTTGCGGATGGCCGCGATGATCTCGGGCTCCGTCACGCCCGCGACGTTGCCGTCGAGGAACTTCGCCATGATGGCGTCGTCGATGTCGGCGCAGGCCTCGATCATCGCCTCGCGGGCGCGGTCGGCCTTGTCCTTCAGCTCGGCGGGGATCTCCTGCCACGTGTACTTCTGGCCGCGCGACTCCTCGTCGAAGATGCACGCCTTCATCTTGATGAGATCGACGACGCCCTTGTGCTGATCCTCCTCGCCGACGGGGATCTGCAGCGGCACCGGCGTCACGCCGAGGCGCTCCTTCAGGCTGCGGACGTTCATGTCGAAGTCGGCGCCGAGCTTGTCCATCTTGTTGACGAACACGATGCGCGGGACGCTGAACTTGTCGGCCTGGCGCCAGACCGTCTCGGTCTGCGGCTCGACGCCGTTGCCGCCGTCGAGGACCGCCACGGCGCCGTCGAGCACGCGGAGGCTGCGCTCGACCTCGATGGTGAAGTCGACGTGGCCGGGGGTGTCGATGATGTTGATGCGGTGCGAGACGCCCTTGTTGGGCCCCTCCGCCGGCGTCCAGAAGCAGTTCGTCGCGGCCGACGTGATGGTGATGCCGCGCTCCTGCTCCTGCACCATGTAGTCCATCGTGGCCGCGCCCTCGTGGACCTCACCGATCTTGTAGTTGACGCCCGTGTAGTAGAGGACGCGCTCGGTGGTCGTGGTCTTGCCCGCGTCGATGTGGGCCATGATCCCGATGTTGCGGGTGCGCTCGAGAGGGTATTCGCGAGACATGAGTTGGGTCTTCGTCGGAGAGGGGGTGGAGGGAGGTGGAGAGAGAGGAGGGGGGCGCAGAAGACGCACGAATCCCCCTCTGGAGCCCGTCGCCCTCCCCCTTTCGGGGAGGACCTCTCGCCTGCGATGCAGGCCGGCGTGTCGCCGTCCAGAGGGGGAGTCGGGGGAAGCTCGGTGGGCGCGCGAGGGGCGCGCCCGGTTGGCCTCACCCGATCCTTATGTCGGGTTCGTCATTTCGTGGGGATCACCAGCGGTAGTGGGCGAACGCCTTGTTGGCCTCGGCCATCTTGTGCGTGTCGTCCTTCTTCTTGACGGCGTTGCCGCGGCCCTGCGAGGCGTCGATGAGCTCCGCCGCGAGGCGCTCGCGCATCGTCTTCTCGCCGCGCTCGCGGGAGTAGTTGGTCAGCCAGCGCATCGCGAGCGACACGCGGCGCTCGGGGCGGACCTCGACGGGGACCTGGTAGGTCGCGCCGCCGACGCGGCGGCTCTTGACCTCGAGCTTCGGCTTGACGTTGTCGAGCGCCTTGCGGAAGACCTCGAGCGGGTCCTCCTTCAGCTTGTCGACGATGACGTCGAAGGCGCCGTAGACGATGCCCTCGGTGGTGGACTTCTTGCCGCCGTACATCAGCACGTTCATGAACTTCGCGACGAGCTTGTCCTTGAACTTCGGGTCCGGGGTGATGCGGCGCTTGGGAACTTCGCGGCGACGAGGCATGGTGGTCTGTCCTTACGAGCTCAGGACTTCGGGCGCTTGACGCCGTACTTCGAGCGGCTGCGGTTGCGGTTGGCCTTGTTGGTCGACGACGGGCCGACGGCGCCGGACGCGTCGAGCGTGCCGCGGACGACGTGGTACCTGACGCCCGGCAGATCCTTCACGCGGCCGCCGCGGATGAGCACCGAGCTGTGCTCCTGCAGGTTGTGGCCCTCGCCGGGGATGTAGCTCGTCACCTCCATGCCGTTCGTCAGGCGGACGCGGCAGACCTTGCGGAGCGCCGAGTTCGGCTTCTTCGGGGTCGTCGTGTAGACGCGCACGCAGACGCCGCGCTTCTGGGGGCAGGACTTGAGCGCGGGCGAGGCCGTCTTCTGACGGACGGCCTCGCGGCCTTGGCGGATGAGCTGGTTGATCGTCGGCATGTAGGTCGGTGCTGCGGTGCGGGGACGGTGCGGAGGAGAGAGTCGGTGACGCTCGGGTCGTCGGCGTCTCGGAGCGCCGAGAGCCCGCCCGGAGGCGTGGGGGCGCGGAAACTACTCGCGGTCTCTCCGATGTCAAGGAGATTCGCGTGGGCCGATCAGACCGCGGCGCGCCCCGAGGGAGAGGCGGGCGGCGGGCCGATGTCGGGCTCGTAGCGCGTGCGCGTGACGCCGAGATCCTTGATGAGCCCGTCGTGGAGGCCGTACACCCAGCCGTGGACCTTCACGGGGCGCCCGGCGTCCCACGCGGCGCGCACCACCGACGTGCGGCTGAGCGCGTAGACCTGCTCGGCGACGTTCAGCTCGACGAGGCGCGCGATGCGCTCGTCCTCGCTCGGGATGGCGTCGATGACGTCGCGGTGCAGGCGGTAGATGTCGCGGATGTGGCGGATCCAGTTGTGGACGAGGCCGTGCCCCTCGCCGCCGAGCGCGGCCTTCACGCCGCCGCAGCCGTAGTGGCCGCAGACGATCACGTGGTGGATGCCGAGCGTGCCGATCGCGAAGTCGAGCACGCTGAGCAGGTTCATGTCGGTGTGCACGACCATGTTCGCCACGTTGCGGTGGATGAAGAGATCGCCGGGCATCGTGCCGGTGATCTGGTCGGGCGGGACGCGGCTGTCGGAGCAGCCGATCCACAGCGCGAACGGGGTCTGGTGGCGGGCGAGCTCCGCGAACAGATCCGGGTGCTCCCGCAGCATGCGCGCGCTCCACTCGCGGTTGCGCTCGAGGAAGCGGAGGTGCAGATCGCCGTCGCTCTGCGGGGGCCGTGGGGTTGCGGTGTGCGGCACGCGGCGCGCGCTCTACCCGAGGCTCGTCGCGGCGGCCAGGACGGGGTAGCGTTCCTGCATGCGCACCTTCTTCTCGACGACCTCTGTCTCTCTCCTCCTCCTCGTCGCCTGCGGCGGCTCCGGTGACGCCACCGAGGCCGGGCCGCCGGGCGCCACCGGCGCGGGGCACGGGGGCGCGAGCGCCGGCAGCGCGGGAGCGTCCGCGAAGGGCGGCGGCGCGGCGCAGGCGGGCGCGGCGGGAAAGGCGGCGGGAGGTGTCGGCGGCGCGGGCGCGAGCGGCCAGGCGGGCGCGGGCGCCGCGGGCCAGGCCGGCAAGGCGGGCGGCGGCGGCCAGAGCGGCGCGTCGGGCGCGGCCGCTCAAGCGGGTCAGGCGGGTCAGGCGGGTCAGGCGGGTCAGGCGGGCGCCGGTCAGGCCGGGGCGGGCCAGGCGGGGGTCGGTGGCAAGTCGGGCGCGAGCGGCCAGGCAGGCAGCGGCGGCGCGCCGTGCGCCGACACCTGCAAGTCCGGCGTGTGCGTCGCGGAGGTCTGCTGCCCGAAGACCCAGGCGTGCGGCGCGGTGTGCTGCGGCGCGGGCGACGTCTGCTCCTTCCAGAAGTGCGTGAGCCCCGGCCTCACGTGCGTCGACGCGGAGGACTGCGCAGCTGGTCAATATTGTGAGCTTTCACTCGGGTCGGCCGGCGCGGGTGGCAAGGCCGGCGCCGGGGGGGCGGCGGGCGGCGCGGGGAAGGCCGGCGCGGCAGGATCGGCGGGTGCCGGGTCGACCTGCGCGGGCGGCGTCGAGCCCCCGAAGGGTAAGTGCCTGCCGCGCCCCCCGACGTGCGGCGCGGGCGGCGCGGGCGGCGCGGGCGGCCAGCCCGGCGTGACGTGCATCGAGGCGTGCGAATTCAAGCCGCCGTCGATCCCCATCACGCCGGAGGTGATGTACGCGTGGGGCGGCGAGACGAGCCCGCCCACCGCCTCGGACGTGATGATGACGCCCATCGTCGTGCAGCTGGACGACGATGACTGTGACGGCAAGATCACCGCGCGCGACATCCCCGAGATCGTGGTCTCGACGTTCGCCGGCGGCGCGTACACCTCGGCTGGCGTCGTCCACGCCCTCAGCGTGCAGGGCGGGGCGCTCGTCGAGAAGTGGTCCGCGGCGGGCATCCACCCAGGCAAGGAGCTGGCGGGCGGCAACATCGACGGCAAGCCGGGCAACGAGGTCGTCGGGTGCCTCGCCGACGGCAGGGTCGTCGCGTACGACGGCGCAGGCAAGGTGCTGTGGACCACCGCGGCGGCCCACACCTGCGGCTACCCGGCGATCGCGGACCTCGACCAGGACGGCAAGCCCGAGGTGATCGTCGAGGGCGCCATCCTGAACGGCGTCGACGGCACCGTGAAGCACGCGTACTCCGCGCCCGTGCTGGGCACGTTCGCCATCTCGGACATCGACGGCGACGGCAAGCTCGACATCGTCACCGCGAGCCAGGGGTTCCACGGCGACGGCGCGCTGTTCGTCGACACCGGGGTCACCGGGTACTCGTTCGGCTCGACCGGCTACTTCAACCCGGGGCCGGCGGTCGCCGATCTCGACAAGGACGGCAAGCCCGAGATCATCGGCGTCTACTTCCTGCAGCACGCGATCACCGTGTGGCAGTACGACGCGGCCGCGCCGCAGAAGTTCAAGGTGGTGCGCGCGTCGATCGACATCAACGGCACGCTGAACCCCGGCGACTGCGCCTCGGGCAGCGCCGGGTCGAAGTGGGGCGGCGGCCCCGCGACGGTCGGTGACTTCAACTCCGACGGCTTCCCCGACGTCGCGCTGGCCGGGGGCGTCGGCTACGCCGTGTTCGACGGCAAGAAGCTGATGGACGGGAGCGTCGCGGCGGGCTCGACGCACCTCTGGACGAAGAAGACGCAGGACTGCAGCTCGGCCGGCACCGGGAGCTCGCTGTTCGACTTCGACGGAGACGGCAAGGCCGAGGTCGTCTACGCGGACGAGACGACGCTGCGGGTCTACGAGGGCGCGACCGGGAACGTGCTGTTCTCCGACTGCAACACCACGGGGACGATCAGCGAGTACCCGCTCGTCGCCGACGTCGACAACGACGGGCACGCCGACATCGTCGTCGTCTCGAACGCGTACAGCCCCCTCACGTGCGCGGGCGGCGGCAAGACCTCGGGCGTCCGCGTGTACGGCGACAAGCAGGGGCGCTGGGTGCGCACCCGCCGGGTGTGGAACGAGCACGGCTACCGCGTGACGAACGTCGACGAGGACGGCTCCGTCCCGGCGGTCGAGGCTCACAACTGGACGGTGCCCGGCCTCAACAACTTCCGCCAGAACAAGCAGCCTGGGGGCGAGTTCTCCGCGCCGGACGCCGTCGTGACGCTCTCCTCGCCCGACTGTGGCGCGAGCTACGCGCTGACAGCGACGGTGACGAACGTCGGCGAGGCGCCGCTGCCCGCCGGCGTCCTCGTCGGGTTCTACCGTGGCGCGCCGCCCGGCGGCACCCTGCTCGGCAAGGTCGCGACGACGACGCCGCTCTACCCCGCGCAGTCGGAGGTGGTGTCGCTGCCGACGAGCGACCCCGCGGTGAAGATCGGGACGTACTACGTGGTCGTCGACGACGGCGGCGCGCCGCACCCGTCGTGGACGGAGTGCCGGCCTGCCAACAACACCTTCGGCCCCGTCAGCGGAGAGTGCAAGCTGTTAGGCTGCCCCCGGCGGTCCTCGCGCGGCGCGCCGGGAGGGGAACGGCGGAGCGGCGGGAGCGGCGGGAGGCCCCTCCCCCCTCTGGCATGCGCGCCGATAGCACATCCCCGCGCAGCCTTCGATCCGGCCCCCGCACCTCTGCTCGTCGTCGCGCCGGAGCTCTCTTCCTCGGCCGAGCTGCTCCGCGCGACGGCCCGGCCGTGGGCGTGAGGTCACATGGGCGCCTGCGCACGAGCGCTGGGCACGACTCGGACAGGCTTGGGACCCACGAGGCGTTCGAGCGACTCCGCACCCCCCTCGAGCTTCGGACAGGCGTACCGCACCTTCCGGAAGAAGTACTCGCTCGACGAGGTCGGCCTCGATGACGACCTCACCAGCGTGGTACGCGACCGCACGACGGGCCGCCTGGTGAAGCTGTGACGCCGGGCTCCACTGGGTCTGCCGTCGGCTGACCGGGCGGCGACTGCGCCACCAGCCTCCACCCGATCACCAGCGGCTTCGGCTGCCCGTCGTCGGCGACGCTC
>JADLFU010000303.1 GCA_020849655.1 Polyangiaceae bacterium
AGGGCGTGTGCAGGGCGTCGGGGGCGGACGCGCCCGGGGGCGGCGGAGGTGATCCGGTTGGATCCGGGGCCTGCGCCGACGAGCACCAGGCGCTGGTGCAGAAGATTCAGGCCAGCGCGGCGTGCCAGGCGGCGGAGGACTGCACGGCGTACGTCGCGCCCGCGTTGCAAGCGGAGAGCGGCAATTGCGCTGGAATTTTCTACGTTTCGAGCGCAGCGAAGGCGAATATCGAGGCCCTCGACGCGGCGCGTTCGGCGTGCCTGGGCGAGACGGATGGCGCGGGTGGATCGTGTGCGCTCGGCCCAACGCTGCCCGCGTGCGTGGAGGGCGTGTGCGGGGCGTCGGCTCCGTAGTTGATCGAGCCCTCGGTCGACGGCTGGCGTTGGCTGTCTGTGCGCCTGCCGTCGGCGTGGTGATGGCGACGGCATCGGGCGATGCTGGGGATCCCCATCCCACGGTGGTCGATCCGGTGGTGTCGGAGATCGTCGAGGTCGTCGCTCGCACGGCGTGGGGTGACGCGCGACGCTGCCTGGGGGCAGGCCTCGGCGACCAGTGGGTGGCAACAGCGCGACACTGCGTGGAGCAGGCACGCTCCCTCGCGGTGTCCGGTGCAGCGGCCCAGCTCGTTGCCGTGTCCGGGGAGGGTGACGCTGCGATCCTTCGCGTCTTGGGCGATCACGTGCCGGCCTCGGCGCCGCCGGGGCACCTGCCCTCGCGGGGCGGGTGTGCGGTGTTCACCGTCCGGCGGCAGCGAGGTCATCCCCCGGCCTTGTCGTTTGCCGCCGCCTCGGTGTCGTCTGTCCGCGACGGGGAGATCGATATCCGGTCGCCGCCCGGCGAAGCGCCCTGTCTCGGAGACTCCGGCGGGCCAGCGCTCGGCTGCGATGGTCGGGCCTGCCGCCTTCTGGGGATCCTCCGAGGAGGGACGCTGCGTTGCACCGGCCAGGATCGCTGCACCCGCTGGCCCGGGCCGTCCGGCTGGCGATCCCCGACGTAGCCTCGCTCCCGGAACCCCTGCACCGCCGTACAGCAAAATCAAGCTTGCGGCGCCACGCGGTTCGCCAGGCGGGTTCGCATCCGCCGCTCGCTGCGCTCCTCCCAGCGGTAGTCCAGCCACGGTCCAGCACGCCGCTCGTCGCCCGCTCCGCGGAAGTAGACGAGGGACAAGGAAGGAAGCAGGGGGAAGAAGAGCAAGAAGAGCCACGTTGGACTCGGCGGGCGCGGGGGGCGCGGGGAGGTGGATCACGATCTCGGCGCTGCCGGGCTTCGGCGGCGGGGCGGGTGGATCTGGCCTGCGGGCGGAAGTGGATCAGTGGTAGGCCGGCGTTGAAGGCTACGTCCTCACGCGCTTGATCGCGACCAACCTCGGCGAGCTCTTCATCGGCGAGATCCGCACGAGCGACATCCTCGCGTGGAAGGCGGCGATGGCGAAGCAGATCTCGTCGGGCGCGATCAAGCCGAGCACGGCGAACACGCAGCTCTCGGTGCTCAAGGTGATTCTGAAGCACGCGCGTCTCGACCTCGGGCTTCGCGAGACGTCGCCGCCGATATCGCCGGCTTCGACACGTCGCGCCAGCGCACGTACAGCTACGAGGAACCGAACTCGCTGACCGCCGACGAGCTGCGCGCGCGTTTCTCGAGAAGATGCGGGAGCTATACCCGCAGCACTTCGCGATGACGTTCCTCGGGTTCGCGACGGGCCTCCGGCCCTCGTCGCTTCGACCTCTGCGCCGCAAGGGCACATCGCCCGACGTTCTCTGGGCCGAGAACAAGCTGCTCGTTCGGCGGTCGCGGACGCGCGGCGACGAGGCGATGGTGGGCACGAAGACGGCCAAGGACCAATGCGTCCACGTCCCGGCCGAGCTGATGGACGTGCTGCGGTGGCACGTCGACACGCAGCTCCGTCACGGCCCGCAGCTCGAGAGCGATCTGTTGTTCGCGTCGGAGCTCGGCAAGTTCCGGGCGGCGAGCGTGCTCGACAAGCCGTTCCGCGACATCTGCGCGAAGCTCGGGATCAAGAAGTAGATCTCTGCTCGGGCGATGCGGTGCTCGTTTCAGGACCTCGCCCCTGCCGCCGAGGTGCGAGACATAGGCCCCCGAGCAGCACGAGGGTTCGTCTAACCAACCGAAACCCTTGGTACTTCTTCGTGGGCGCAGCAGGGCTTGAACCTGCGACTTCGACCGTGTGAAGGTCGCACTCTACCACTGAGTTATGCGCCCTGATTGGGAGCCGGCACCTTAGCAGCCTCGGCGGATCCGTCAACGGGTTTCGGCGGCGCCAGCGGCGAGCGGCCGAGCAGGAGCGCGGCGCCAGCGGCCATCCCCAGCCACACCGGCACGAGCAGCGCGAGCGCGCGGGCATTCGACTGATCGCAGAACGGCAGCGCCTTCACGAGGACGCCCACCACCGCGACCGCTGCGAGCGCCGCCGTCACCTTCGCGAACCGCTCGTCGCTCCCCGGCCTCCCCCGCGCGACCTTCACGCCGAGGCCGACGAGCCAGAGCGCGAGCGGCGCGCAGACGAAGAGGTTCTCGTTCGCGTAGGCGACGCGGTGATCCGTCGCGACCCAGAACATCACGAAGATGCTCCCGAGCACGCCGAGCACGAGGCCAAGCAGCGCCGAGGTACCGCCGAGCAGCGCCCTCGCGCCACGCGACGCGCGCGCCCCCTTGCCGAGCCCGGCGAGCAGCCCGCCCGCTGCCGCGCCGATCGCGAGCATCGGCAAGGTGCGCGACGGCGGCGCCGACAGCGGGTCTGCGCGCCCGGGCGCCGTCTGCAGCCGCCGCTCCAGCTTGACGAGCGGCGCTGACGTCCCGTCCGGGCGGACGATCGTCGCCTTCCTCAGCGTCTCCTCGAGCTTCGCCGGCAAGAACATCTCCTCCCAGACGGTGGTCTTCTTGTCGATGAAGTCACCCATCGCGAGGTCGAGCCCGAACCCGACGAGGGTGTCGTCCGCCGTCAGGCGCCGCGTGTGATCGCGCCACGTCATGCTCGCCGGGCCCGTCGACGCCGCGCGCAGGCGCCCGCGCGTGACGGCGTCGACGGCGTCGCGCACGCGCGTCGAGCAGTTGTCCTCGTAGTAGTCGTACTTGTAGTAGCGGGCGACCGGATCGGCCTCCTGCTTCGCGAGGGCGCCCGCGATCTCGAGGCGCTGCTCCGGCGTCAGATCGAGCACCTGCTCGTCGACGGTGCGGTTCTCCCGCCGGTAGAGCGCGAGCGTGCCGCGCAGCGACTGCTCCGAGAGCCAGTACTTGAGCTTGCCCTTCAAGAAATTAGGAATGAGCGTCCACGACTCGAACGCGAACGTCCCGTAGTTGTAGACGCGGTCGACCCTTCGTCGCTCGTCGTGCACGAGGATGGCGTTGTGGCCGAACTTGAAGAACGGGTGATCGCCCGGCCCGAACGTGAGCACCGACACGGTCAGCTCGTCGCCGGGCTCGGCGCGCGCGACCGCGGGCGAGAGCGCGACGAGCGCGAGCGGGGCCACGAGCGCGAGCGCGCGGAGGGGGCGCATGCGGGCCCTATATCGCAGCGCGCTCACGACAACGACAGCGCATCCATCGTCCGCTCGACCTCGCCGGCGTCGACCTCGAGCGCCGTCGCGTACAGCTCGAGCAGGCCCTTGTGCGTCGCCGTCGGGCTGCCGCCGAAGCACGCGACGACGCCCGCGAGCGCCACCACCGTCGGTCGCACCGGCGCGGGCAGCGGCGACGCCAGCCTCGCCACCTCCGCCTGCAGCCCCGTCGGCGGCAGCTCGCGCAGCCTGGTGAGCGAGCGCGTCAAGAGCTCGCCGCGCGCCTCGTTCGTGAGCGCGTCGAGGCCGGGCACCTCCGCGAGGAGCGTGACGAAGGCGTCGACGTGCTCCTCGGACCCGCCCTCGGAGAACAGCATCAAGACCAGCAGGTCGACGATCGCCGCGCGCCCGGCGTCTCCGAGGAACGACAGCCGCGCGGCCTCCTCGGGCATCGTGGAGAAGAGGGACATCGCCGGCGCTCATACCTCGGTCAGTCGGCGCTCGCCACGCCCGGGCCGCGCGAGTATGCGCGCCGCCCATGTCCCAGCACGACGCGCAGGCGACGCCCCCCGAGCCCGTGGGCACCGATCCCGTCGGCGCGCTCGTCGCCCGGTGCGCGGCGCGCGCGCTCTCGTCCGGCGGCGCGGCCGTGGTCGACGCGCTCGCCGCGCGCGCGGGCGACCTCGCCCACGCGTGCGAGGCGTCCGACGACGCGGCCGAGGTGCTGGCCGCCGGGCTCGGCCTCGTGATGCTGGAGTGCGCCGGTCGCGCGAGCGACCAGTCGGCGATCGGACCGGCCGTCGCGCGCGTGGCCGAGGGCGCGTCGCCCGCGCTCGTGATGAGGCTCTCCGTCCTCGCGGCCGCGGCCGGCGCCTTCGACGTCGCGCGGGCGCTGGCGTCGACCGACGGCCCGCTCGACGATCCTTTCGCCGAGCTCGCGTGGTGCGTGACCGACGGGCCGCTCGACGGCCTGCAGGTGCCGTGGCGCGCGCTCGTCGAGGCGCGCGCCACGCCGATCGATCTCGTGCTCGTCGCCGTCGCGGGCCAGCGGCGGGTGCACCTCTTGACGGTCGATCGCGCGCGCACGCTCGACGCGCTGGCAGCCGACGTCACGCCCCCCGCGTGAGCGCCTGACGCGTGCCCCAGCGGGCGCGGCGAGCTACTGTGCCCGCCCCGACTCCGTGACCGAACTCGACACCGACTCCGAGCAGCTGTCCCTCCCGCTCCCCGACGTCCTCCCCACGGTCGACGCGTGGTCCATCCCGCAGGAGCGCCGCGTCTTCGTGAACCGCGGCCTGCGCCTCACCGACGTCGACTGGATCGGCTTCGACATGGACTACACGCTCGCGATCTACGACCAGAAGGAGATGGACCGCCTGCAGATCGAGGCGACCCTCCCCAGGCTCGTCGCGCGCGGCTACCCGGCGCTCCTCCTCGAGCTCGAGTACGACTTTCGGTTCCCCATCCGCGGGCTGATGGTCGACAAGAAGCTCGGGAACGTCCTCAAGCTCGACCGCTACAAGATCGTCCAGAAGGCGTGGCACGGGCTCGAGCGGCTCGACAAGGAGCGCATCCGCGAGACCTACTACGCGACCAAGCTGCGCCTCTTGCCGCTCCGGTACCACTGGGTCGACACGCTGTACGCGCTCGCGGAGGTGACGATGTACGCGACGATCGTCGACGCGATGGAGCGGCGCGGGCTCGAGCTCGATCCGGCGCGGCTGTTCACCGACATCCGCGAGGCGATCGACGAGGCCCACCGCGACGGCACCATCCTCGACGCCGTCGCCGGCGATCTGCCCCGCTACGTCGCGCGCGACCCGGAGCTCGCCGTCGCGCTCCACAAGTGGCGCTCGGCCGGCAAGCGCCTGTTCGTGCTCACCAACAGCCGCGGCTCGTACACCGACAAGGTGATGACGTACCTGCTCGACGGCGCGATGCCCGAGTACCCGTCGTGGCGTCACTACTTCGACGTGGTCGTCGTCGCGGCCGGCAAGCCCGGCTTCTTCCAGGAGCGCCGGCCGATGCAGGAGCGCGACGCGGCCGGCGACGTGCGCCCCGCGGTGCTGCACGCGGAGCGCGGCAAGGTGTTCGAGGGCGGCAACCTGCTCGATCTCGAGCGCCTGCTCGAGACGACGGGCGACCGCGTGCTCTACGTCGGCGACCACATCTACGGCGACATCCTGCGCAGCAAGAAGGAGTCGGCGTGGCGCACGGCGATGATCATCCAGGAGATGGTCGACGAGACGCGCGCGCTCTCCGAGTCGCGCGCCGAGGTGGCGCGCGTGGTCGAGCTCGAGCAGCTGCGCGAGCAGGCCGAGGAGGAGCTCCGCTACCTGCAGGCGCGCTTCAAGGACGTGACGCGCCAGCTCGACGCGTTCCGCGCGGGGCAGCGGGGGCTCGTCCCCGAGGCCGTGCTCGACGCGGAGCGCCTGCGCACGAAGCGCGGGCTCGAGCGGGTGCGCGGCGTGCTGCGGCAGACGGAGGCGGAGGTGTCGCGCATCGAGGCCGCGCTCGATCTGCGGTTCCACCGCTACTGGGGCTCGCTGATGAAGGAGGCCGTCGAGCTGTCGTCGTTCGGCAGCCAGGTCGAGGAGTACGCGTGCGTCTACACGTCGCGGGTGTCGAACTTCGCGCTGTACTCCCCGCTGCACTACTTCCGCAGCCCGCGCGACACGATGCCGCATGAGCTCTAGGGCGCACTGGCTCGTCGCCGCGGCGGGGGCGTGGCTCGCGGCGCTGGCGCCCTCTCTGTCGGTCGAGGCGGCGGCGTGCCCGAGCGGCATGGCGCGCGTGCGCGACTTCTGCGTCGACCAGTACGAGGCGTCCCTCGTCGAGGTCACGGGCGGCAAGACGCTGCCCCACCCCCATTTTCAGCCTGTGGGCGGCGCCCGCGTGCGCGCGGTCAGCAAGCGTGGGGTGTTCCCGCAGGGGTACATCTCGCGCGACGAGGCGGAGGCCGCGTGCAAGGAGGCGAAGAAGCGCCTGTGCACCGACGACGAGTGGCTGACGGCGTGCCGCGGGAGAAAACCGACGAAGTTCCCGTACGGCGACGAGCACAAGGACGGCTACTGCAACGACAGCGGCGTCTCCCCGCTGAACAAGCTCTTCCCCGATCGGCCGGACGGCGAGAAGTACGGCGCCTCGACGATGAACGATCCGCGGCTCAACCAGGTGCCGGGCGGGCTCGGCAAGACGGGCGGGTTCGGGAGGTGTCGCAACGGGTTCAAGCTGCACGACATGGTCGGCAACCTCCACGAGTGGACGGCCGACAAGGGCGGCACGTTTCGCGGCGGGTACTACCTCGACACGAAGATCAACGGCGAGGGCTGCGACTACAAGACGACCGCGCACGACGCGAAGTATCACGACTACTCGACGGGGTTCCGCTGCTGCAAGTGACGGAGCCGCGCCGGGTGCGCTAGCCTGGGCGCCATGGCGCGCGTCCGGTCCTTCCTCCTCACGACGTCCCTCGTCTCCCTCTCGCTGGTCGTCGCGTGCGGCGGCAGCGGCGAGACCAGCAGCCCCGGCGCGCAGCCCGCCGCCGGCCAGGCCGGAGGCTCCGCGAAGGCGGGCGGCGCCGGCGCGTCCGGCAAGGGCGCCTCGGGCACCTCGACAGGAGGAGGCGGCGCGGCGGCCGGAGGAGCAGGGGCGAGCGGCAAGGGCGGCGCGGCGGGAGGCGGCGCGGGCGGCGCGGCGGGGAAAGGCGGCGCGAGCGGCGCGGCCGGGAAGAGCGGGGCGGGCGGCAGCGGCGGGACGAGCGGCACCGGTGGCAACGGTGGCAACGGTGGCAACGGTGGCAACAGCGGCAACAGCGGCAACAGCGGCACCAGCGGCACCAGCGGCAACAGCGGCAGCGCCGGCAACAGTGGCAGCAGCGGCAACAGTGGCAGCAGCGGGAGCGCGGGCGGCGCCGGCGCGAGCGGAGGGCAGGGCGGCGGCGCGGGGGCGGGCGGCGCGGCGTGTCCGTCGGGCGTGCTCTGCGGCGCACAGGGCGCGTGCTGCGCGGCGGGGACGGAGTGCGTGGCCGACGCGTGCGTCCCTGCCTGCGCGAGCGGGGTGCGCTGCGGCGCGAGCGGCGCCGTCTGCTGCGCCGCCGCGCAGGCGTGCGTCGCGAGCGCCTGCACGACGCCGGGCGCCACGTGCGTGGATCACTTCGACTGCGCGGAGACCGAGTTCTGTGAGCCCGTGCTCGGCAAGTGCCTGACGCAGTTCGTGCCCAACACCTGCGAGTGGAAGCCCGCGACCGGGCCGCTCACACCGGAGCTCGAGTGGAGCTGGACGTCCTCCGCCACGAAGCCCACCTTCGTCCAGGTCATCAACACGCCGATTGTCGTCGACCTCGAGAAGGACGGCACGCCGGACGTCGTGATCGTCACGAGCGACGGCTTCTCGTCCGGCGGCCCCGCGTACCTGCGCGCGCTCGACGGCAAGACGGGCGCCGAGAAGTGGAGCGCGGCGGCCGACGTCTACGCCGACGCGCACCGCGTGCAGCCGCGCTCGACCCCGGCGGCGGGCGATCTCGACGGAGACGGCTTCGTCGAGCTGGTCGCGGCGAAGATGGGCGGCGGGCTCATCGCGTTCGAGCACGACGGCAAGGTCAAGTGGAGCACCACCCAGGCGAACGGCACGCCGTACACCGCGGGCTTCGAGTCGACCGCTGTCACGCTCGCGGATCTCGAGGGGGACGGCGCCGTCGAGATCGTCGCGGGCGGGGTCGTGTTCGACGCGACCGGCAAGCTGCGGTTCGACCGGGGCCCGCTCTCCGGCTCCAACAACGGATCGTACGGCGCGGTCAGCATCGTGGCCGACGTCGACGGCGACGGCGTGCAGGAGATCGTCACCGGGCGCCGCGCGTTCACCGCGGCCGGCGCGGTGCTGTGGGACAACGCCGAGACCGACGGCTACCCCGCGATCGCCGACCTCGATCTCGACGGCACGCCCGAGCTGGTCGTCGTCGCGGCGGGCGGCGTGCGCGTGCAGGATCCGCTGACCGGCGCCGTCCTGGCCACGCTCGACATGCCCGGCACCGGGCAGGGCGGGCCGCCCACCGTCGCGCAGTTCGACGGCCAGGGCGGGCCGGAGTTCGCGTCCGCGAACGGCACCGCCTACGCGGTCTTTCACTACGACCGCCTGCCCACGCCCGCCATCAGCGTGCTGTGGAGCCAGGTCACCCAGGACGGCTCGTCGAACCGCACGGGCTCGACGGTGTTCGACTTCCAGGGCGACGGCAAGGCCGAGGTCATCTACAACGACGAGTGTTACCTGCGGGTGTACGAGGGCGCGACGGGCGCCGTCCTCTTCGAGACCGCCAACTCCAGCGCCACGATCCACGAGTACCCGGTGCTCGTCGACGTCGACGCCGACAACAACACCGAGATCGTCGTCGTCGCCAACGACGCCAACCACAAGGGCGGCAGCCCGACCTGCCCGTACGGCCCCGCGGGCTCGCGGCACGGCGTGTTCGTCTACGGCGACGCGAGCGACAGCTGGGTGCGCACGCGCCGGGTGTGGAATCAACATTCTTACCATGTCACGAATGTTGACAACGCCGGCGGCGTCGCGAGCCCCGAGCCGGACAGCTGGGGCGCGAAGGGGTTCAACAACTATCGCCAGTCGACGCAGGGCAAGGCCGTCTACAACGCGGCCGATCTGCTCGTGGGCCTGTCCGCGAAGCTCTCGGGCTGCCCGACCCAGTTCCTCCTCGAGGCGCGCGTCTCGAACAGCGGGACGCTCGGCGTGCCCTCCGGCGTCACCGTCACCTTCTACGAGGGCGTGGCCCCCGGCGGCGCCGTCGTGGGCACGGCCGTGACGACGAAGCCCTTGCTGCCCGGGCAGTCGGAGACGCTGGTGGTGAGCGTCCCCACCACCGCGACGAAGACCGCGTCCTTCTACGTCGTCGTCGACGGCAACGCGATGGGTGGCGGCGTCGTCAACGAGTGCATCGAGAGCAACAACACCGGCGCCGTGAAGGACGTGACCTGCGAGAAGCTCTGACGCCAGGCGCCCCGGGGCGTTCCGGGCTACCCTCCCGCGCCGATGCGATGGCCCGCCGCGCTGCTCTCCCTCCTCGCGGGCTGCGCGTCGACGCCGGCCGAGCGCCCGGGGCCGGCGGCGAGCGAGTGCGCGTCGGCCGCCGACTGGCGCCCCGCGCGCGGACCGTGCGCGCGCGCCGCGTCCGAGGCGGGGCGGTGCCCC
>JADLFU010000304.1 GCA_020849655.1 Polyangiaceae bacterium
CGCGGCTTGTCGAGGAGCAGGAGCCCGCTCGGGCTAGCCAAAGAAGACGCTCCGGCGGGCGCCGACGAGCTCGTCGAGCATCCCTTGCACCGCCGCGCGCGCTCTCTCGCTCGCGCGCCCCACGAGCACGAGATCGTCGGCCGCGTCGTCGCCCTCGCCCCCGAGCTCGATCGGCGCGCCGAAGCGGATGCGCCACTTCGTCGGCGCGGGCAACAGGCCCACCGGCCCGAGCAGCGGGAAGGTGGGCGTGATCGGCACGTACGGGAGCCCGAGCGAGCGCGAGAACCCCTCGATCCGCGCGAGCATCGGCGACGACTCCTCGGCGCCCACGATCGCGCAGGGCACGACGGGCGCGCGCATCCGCATCGCGAGCCGCACGAACCCGCCGCGGCCGAAGCGCTGCAGCTGGTAGCGATCGCGGTACAGCTTCCCGATTCCCTTCACCCCCTCGGGGAACACCGCGACCAGCTGCTCCTTCTTCAGCAGGCGCGTCGCGTTCTCCTGGCACGCGCGGACGGCGCCCATGCGCGTCATGAACGCGCCGACGAACGGCAGGTGGGTGATGAAGTCCTCCGTCAGCCAGCGCAGCTCGCGCGCCGCCGGGTGCGCGAGGCGGAGCGCGGTGCGCAGCATCAAGCCGTCGGTGGGCATCACGCCGGAGTGGTTGCACACGAGGATCGCGCGCCCCTCCGAGGGGACGTGCTGTACGCCCTCGACCTCGGTGCGGAACCACTTGTTGTGAAGGAAATCGAGCGCCGGGAGCAGGCTGCGCTCGTAGATCGGATCGAGCCCGAACTCGTCGACCTCCTCCGATCGGTTGCGCATGCCGAGCCGCCCCCACTGCCTCGCGTAGTAGTCGCCCGACAGCAGCTCGCGCGCGGCGTCGGCGAGGTTGCCGTCCTCTCCGCCGGGGCGCTCGAGCGTCGCGTGCTCGCTCGGCGCGGGCTCGGGGACGCGCACCGACGCGGGCGCGGGGGGAGGGCGCGTGCGCGGCTCGCTCATCGGGCGCCCTCGAGATCGGAGATCAGCCGGACGTCGCGCAGGTGCTGGGCCGCGGCGAAATCGAGCACCGCCTCGCGCGTCGCGTACGCCGGCGCGAAGCCGAGCACGTCCCGCGCGCGCTGGTTGTCCGCCACGCAGAGGAACCGCAAGTAGTCGAGGAAGCTCGACGGCGCGTAGCCGGCCCCGGCGAGCCACAGCGCGCCGAGCGCCCGCGACACGAGCGGCCCCGGCAGCGGCACCGCGACGCGCCCCGCGAGCTTCACGACCGTCGAGAGCGGCAGCACGCCGTCGCCCGTGATGTTGAACGTCCCCGGCGCGTCGTGGAGCAGCGCGTGCTTGAACGCCGCGAGCGCGTCGACCTCGTGCACCAGCTGCACCAGCGGATCGAACCCCATCATCGTCGGCACGACGCGCGCCCCGAGGTAGCGCGAGAGGAAGTTGCGCACCGTGGGCCCGAGGATGGGCGCCGTGCGCAGGATGGTCACCGTCGCGTCCCCGGACGCGCCGAACCTCCGCGCCTCCCCCTCCGCCGCGATCTTGTCCGCGAAGTACGCCTGGCTCCTGCGCGCCGAGAGCGGGTGGTCCTCCGTGAGGAAGTTTGGATTGGTCGGCAGCGCGCCGTACAGCATCGTCTGGCTCCACGCGACCAGCTTCGTGACGCCCGCGCCGCGCGCGCCCGTCAGCGCGTGCATCGTGCCGACCGACTCGAGCTCGTGCGCGTAGACCTCGGTGTGCGAGGGTGACGAGAGGAAGGCGAGGTGCACCAGCGTGTCGACGCCGTGCGCGCGCAGCGTCTCCGCCACGAGCTCGACCGACTGGGGGCGCGTCAGATCGCACTCGACGTGCACCGTCTTGTCGCCGCGCGTGGCGGGCGGCGTGACGTCGAGCGACACGATGCGCACGAAGCGCGGATCGTCCTCGAGCAGGCCGACGAGGTTCTGTCCGAGGAACGACGCGGCGCCCGTCAGGGCGACCCTCTGTTTGTCGCGGGTGGGCGGCACCGGCGGCCTCGCTACCAGCGTTGCCCGCGAGCACCAAGACCCTCGAAGTGCGAGGCGATCCGTACTACCGGGCGCCGCGTGATCCGACTCGACGGCGTCAGCAAGCAGCACGGCTCCCAGATCCTGTTCCTGGACGCGGAGATGAGCGTGTTCCGCGGCGAGAAGGTCGGGCTCGTCGGCCCGAACGGCGCCGGAAAATCCACCATTTTTCGGCTCATCGTGCGCGAGGAGCAGCCCGACGCCGGCCAGGTGACGGTCGATCGCGGGGTGACGATCGGGTACTTCGATCAGAACGTCGGAGAGATGGCGGGCAGGAGCGTCGTCGAGGAGACGATGTCCGGCGCCGGCGAGATCTCGGCCGTGTGGCACGAGCTGCGCGAGCTCGAGCACGCGATGGGCGATCCCGCGCGCGCGGACGAGCTCGAGGGGCTCGTCGACCGCTTCGGCGTCGTGCAGGCGCGCTTCGACGAGCTCGACGGCTACGCCCTCGAGTCGCGCGCGCGGGAGATCCTGGCGGGCCTCGGGTTCCGCCCCGAGATCGTCGACGACGACGTGGCCAAGCTGTCGGGCGGCTGGAAGATGCGCGTCGCGCTCGCGCGCATCCTGTTGATGAAGCCCGACGCGCTCCTGCTCGACGAGCCCACCAACCACCTCGATCTCGAGTCGATCCTGTGGCTCGAGGGGTTCCTGCGCGGGTTCGAGGGCGGCCTCGTGATGACCTCGCACGACCGCGAGTTCTTGAACCGCCTCGTCACCAAGATCGTCGAGATCGACGGCGGCGAGCTGACGACCTACTCGGGCGACTTCGACTTCTTCGAGCGGGAGCGCGAGCTGCGCGCCGCCCAGCAGCAGGCGCAGTTCGAGCGCCAGCAGGCGATGCTCCAGAAGGAGGAGGAGTTCATCGCGCGGTTCAAGGCCCGCGCGAGCCACGCGGCGCAGGTGCAGTCACGCGTGAAGAAGCTCGAGAAGATCGAGCGCGTCGAGCCGCCGCGGCGCCGACGCGTGATCGAGTTCGACTTTCGCCAACCGCCGCGCTCCGGCGAGGACGTCGTGAAGCTGTCGCACGTGAGGAAGGCGTGGGGCCCGCGCGTGATCTACGACGATCTCGAGCTGCTGATCCGCCGCCGCGAGCGCTGGTGCGTGATGGGCGTGAACGGCGCGGGCAAGTCGACGCTGCTGAAGCTGATCGCCGGCGAGTCGCGGCCCGACGCGGGCGAGGTCACCGTCGGCGCGAGCGTGAGGCTCGGGTACTTCGCCCAGCACGCGATGGAGATCCTGAAGCCCGAGCTGTCGGTGATCGAGACGCTGACGCACGCCTTCCCCACGTCGAACCTCGGCGTGCTGCGCACGCTCGCGGGGGCGTTCGGCTTCTCGGGGGACGATCACGACAAGCGCGTCTCGGTGCTGTCGGGCGGCGAGAAGGCGCGCCTCGTGCTCGCGCAGATGCTCTTCGATCCGCCGAACCTCCTCGTGCTCGACGAGCCGACCAACCACCTCGACCTCGACACGAAGGCGATGCTCGTGCGGGTGCTCAAGGACTTCGAGGGCACGATGATCTTCGTGTCGCACGACCGGAGGTTCCTCTCCGCGCTGTCGAACCGCGTGCTCGAGGTCTCGAAGGACGGCGTGCGCACGTACGGCGGTGGCTACACCGAGTACGTGGGAGAGACCGGGCGGGAGGCGCCCGGCCTCTCCTGACCTCAGCTCACTTGCAGCTCTGATCGCAGTCGAAGAACGCCTTGCAGCCGGCGTCCTTGTTGCACTCCGAGATGACGGCGAACAAGCACTTGTCGGGCGGGCTGGTGTTGGCCGTAGTCGCGAGGCACGCGCCGCACGCCTGGTCGGTCGCCTGCCCGGCGCAGACGTTGGCGCTGCACTCCGTCTCGCACGGCGATCCGGTCTGGCAGCCACACTGCGTCGCGAGCTGGGCCAGCAGCACGTCCCGTCCCGGGGCGTGGGTCTTGGCGCAACAAGTCTTACACTGCGCCTTGGAGCCCGCCTGGGTGCAGTCGCTGGTGCCGCCTCCTGCGCCCGCGGTGGAGCCGCCCGCACCCGCCGTGGAGCCTCCTGCGCCCGCGGTGGCGCCTCCCGAGCCCGCGGTGGAGCCGCCGGCGCCGGCGGTGGAGCCGCCCGCACCCGCGGTGGAGCCTCCGGCGCCCGCCGTGGAGCCGCCCGCACCCGCGGTGGAGCCGCCGGCGCCCGCGGTGGAGCCGCCCGCACCCGCGGTGGAGCCGCCCGCACCCGCGGTGGACGAGCCGCCGGAGCCCGCGGTGGACGAGCCGCCGGCGCCCGCTGTGGACGAGCCGCCGGAGCCCGCGGTCGACGAGCCACCGGTCGACGAGCCACCGGAGCCTGCTGTCGACGCGCCAGCCTTGCCCGCGCCGCCTCCCGAGGATCCCGCCGAGCCCGCCGCTGCGGCGCCTCCGGGCGGGGCCTCGTCGTCGGACCCACCGCAGCCGACGAACACGCCGAGCGACACACCGAGGAACAGGACGGACAAGCGAGCAAGCTGCTTCATGTTGGGATCCTTTGGAGGGGAGGGAGGTGAGGGTCTGGGCCCTTCGACGCGCAAGATTAGCGTCCAACCGGACGCCGCGCGAGTTCTCGGCTTGCGCGGGTCGCCCCATTTCGCGTTCCATGCCCCACATGAGCGACACCACGTTCGACGTCTCGGCCGGGTTCGAGCAGGGCGAGGTCACCGGGAACGTGCGCCTCGGGCGGTTCGAGGCCCAGTACGAGGAGCTGTTCGCCGAGGTCATCGAGGACGGCGTGATCACCGCCGAGGAGCGCGCTCGGCTCGACCGCGCCGCCGACTCGCTCGGCCTCGACAAGGTGCGCCTCCGTAGCCTCGAGATCGCGCTGCAGGCCGCGTACGAGGCGCGCCACCGCGTGCAGATCCGCGATCTGAGCGACACCGACGAGGACGACTCGCCCCGCGGCTCGCTGATGCCGATCGAGGCGCCGACCGATCCGCGCACGCTCGCCTTGCAGCGCAAGGTGGCGGCGCTCGAGGCGCGGGTCGCCGAGCTCACGCGCGAGCTCGAGGACGCGCGCGCGCACGTCGCGGTCGAGGTCGATCTCTCGGACGTCTCGGCGGCGCCGGTCGTCGAGGCCGTCGACGAGTCGCCCGAGGTGCTGCAGCGGCGCCTCCGCCACGATCCGCGCGACGAGCGCGCGCTGCACTCGCTGTTCCGCGCGTGGACGGCGAAGGGCGACGTCGACCGCGCGTTCACGACCGCGGAGGTGCTGGCGCAGCTCGGCGTCGCGACGAAGGAGGAGCGCTCGCTGCACGTCCAGCACCGGGTCGCCGCGCTCATCCAGCCGACGACCTCGATCTCGCAGGAGGCGTGGCGCCGGCTGCTGTTCCACCCCGACGAGGAGGTGCTGACGGGCGAGATCTTCTCGGTCATCGTCTCGGCGGTGCTGCTCGGGCGCGTCTCCGCGCTCCGCCGCGACAAGCTGCTGCCGACGCTCGATCCGGCGACGAAGCAGGATCCGGCGAAGTCGACGGTGCAGGCCGTCCGGTGCTTCGCGTGGGGCGCGTCGATCCTCGGGATGCGCGCGCCGACGCTGTACGCCGATCCGTCGCTCGCGGGGATCGTCGAGATGGTGCCGGGCGTGCCGCCGTGCTCGCGGCTCGGCAAGCTCGCGCTCTCGGGGCGGCAGCCGCGCGAGCTCGCGTTCTTCGCGGGGCGCCACCTCGCGTGGTACCGGGAGGAGCGCTTCGTCCGGCTGCTCGTCCCGAGCATCCCCGATCTCGAGGATCTGTTCCTCGCGGCGCTCCTGATCGGCAACCCCGGCGTGCCGCTGACGGCCGAGATGAAGACCCGCGTGACGCCGATCGCGCGCGCGAGCGAGCCGATCCTCGAGCCCATCCTGATCGACCGGCTGCGCGGGTATTTCCTGCGGTTCGTCGAGGAGGGCGGCCGCACGAACCTGCAGCGCTGGGCGTCTGCGGCGGACAAGACGGCGTCCCGCGCGGGGCTCGTGCTCTCGGGCGATCTCGCCGCCGCCGCCGCGATGCTCGAGCTCGAGTCCGCGCCGCACGCGCGCGAGCGGCTCGACGATCTGTTCGTGTTCGCGACCAGCGATCGCTACGCGCAGCTGCGTCGCCAGATCGGCGTCGCGGTCGGCGGATAGCGAAGCCTGCTGGTTGGTTCTTCAAATGAGGAGGGAGATCATCATGGTGAACCTGAAGCACACGTGGCCCATCGTCGCCTCGGTCCTGCTCGCTGCCTGCTCGAGGCGAGAGCCGGCGCCCACGGCAGAGCCCGCTGGGCCCGCCGCTCCGGTGGCACCGGCCGCACCGCCTCCGCAGGCACCCGCGCCCGTCGCGGCCGCCCAGACCGCGACGATCGCGGCCCCAAACAATCCCAACGGGTCGCCCCGGCGCGGGATCGTGCGGGCCGCGCCCGACTTCAAGGCCGCGGAGGTCGCGCGGCTCGACAACGGCACGACGATCACCGTGGTGTCCGAGCTCCATGGAGGCTGGCTGCAGGTCCAGTGGAGCGGGGGCGCCGGCTACCTCCACCGCGACGTCGTCAAGCGCTGACGCCGACGACGCCCTCGCTGCTGCGCAGCACGCCGTCGCGTGCCGTCAGCACCTCGTAGCCCGCGCGGGTGACGAGGAGCGTGTGCTCGAACTGCGCGGAGAGCTTCCTGTCCGCGGTGACGACCGTCCAGCGGTCGCCGAGGGTCTCGACCTCGTGCGTGCCGAGGTTGATCATCGGCTCGACGGTGAAGACCATGCCCGCCTTCATGCGGACGCGCGCGTTGCGCTCGTCGCGCCCCTGGCGATAGTGCGCGACGCTGGGCTCCTCGTGGAACCTCCGGCCCGTGCCGTGACCGCAGTAGTCGCGCACGATGCCGAAGCCCTGCCCGAGTCCCTCGATGTACTCCTGGATGGCCGCGCCGATGTCACCCACGCGCGCGCCGTCCTTCACGACCGACATGCCCACCTGGAGCGCCTGGCGGGCCGCCTCCGTCACGCGCCGCGCGTCGGCCGAGGGCGCGCCCACGTAGAAGGTCGCGGAGGTGTCGCCGTGCATGCCCTCGGCGACGGTCGTGACGTCGACGTTGACGATGTCGCCGTCGCGGAGCGCGTAGCTGCCCGGGATGCCGTGGCAGACGACGTGGTTCACGCTCGTGCAGACGCTCTTCGGGAACCCCTTGTAGTTGAGCGGCGCCGGGCGCGCGCCGCGGCGCACGGTGTCCTCGTGGACGATCCTGTCGATCTCGTCCGTCGTCATGCCCACGCGGAGGCGATCGCCGACGAGCATCAGCGTCTCGGCGGCCATCTTGCCGGCGACCCGGAGCGCCGCCACCTCGCGCGGCGACTTCAGCTCGATGCTCACTTCGAGAGATCCTCGAGCGCGACGTTCTCGTGCACGGCCGCGACGACCTCCGGATCGTCGGGCGCCACGACCGAGTGCACGACCGCGCCGCCGTCCTCGCGGAAGGTCCGCCACGCGACCACGGCCGTCTTGCCGCGGAGCTTGCCCTGCATGCGCTCGATGAGGCCGAACGACGGCGAGCCCGCGCGGAACGACGCCTCGAGCGTCGGCGGCGGCGGCGCGCCCGCCAGCCGCTCGAGCGTGGTGAACCCGAGGGTGACGGTCTTCTTGCCCTCGTTGGTGCCGAGGGTGACGGTGGTGAGCTTCATCCGCGCGACGTGCTCGGCCGCCTGACACCGCTCGCGGAACAGCAGATCGCCGCGGTAGATCGGCCGCTCGATGCTGAGCCCGAGGACGGCGGGATCGAGGGAGTCGTCGAACAGCTCGGCCGCGCGGCCCTCCCAGGCGGGCAGCGACGCCGTCGGATCGGAGGCGGCGCGGGGGCCTCCGCACGCCACGGCGCCCGTGAGCGCCGCGGCCACGAACAGCGCAGACAAGATTCGCATTCTTTTTCGGGTCGCCTCGTCGAACGTGTGGCGCCGGCGGCTTTCAACCCGGCGGCGTCCGTGCTTTACCATGGCACACCTTGGCCAGGCCAACGGAGGACAACAGGACATGATCAGCCGCTCGCACAAAGTCGCCGCCCTCGCCCTCGTCGCGCTCGCCGTGGTGCCGCCGCTCGCGTCCGCCGCGCCGAAGAAGGAGACGGCCGCCGCCCCCGCCGCCCCCACCGAGGCGCCGATGACGAAGAACCCCATCAAGCTCGTCCCGGACGGGATGAAGTGGGGCATGCAGCGCGCCGAGATGGAGAAGCTCGTCGACAAGTTCATCGACGCCGACTTCCGCCAGAAGTTCAAGGACGCGGGCTCCAGCGGCTCGAAGATCCAGGACCTCGAGACGGAGGTCGCGCGGCAGAAGCAGACGTTCCGCCGCTCGTGGATCGATCTCGGCACCGGCCCGACCGGCCTCGACTCCGGCCCGCTCGTCAAGGAGTACTCGAAG
>JADLFU010000305.1 GCA_020849655.1 Polyangiaceae bacterium
ACGCTGCACCGCCTGGGCATCCAGGCGTTCGAGCCGGTGCTCATCGAGGGCAAGGCCATCCAGCTGCACCCGCTCGTCTGCACCGCCTTCAACGCCGACTTCGACGGCGATCAGATGGCCGTGCACGTGCCGCTGTCGGTCGAGGCGCAGATGGAGGCGCGCGTGCTCATGATGAGCACGAACAACATCCTCTCGCCCGCGAACGGCAAGCCGATCATCAACCCGACGCAGGACATCGTGCTCGGGCTGTACTACGCGACGCGCGAGCGCCCCTTCGACACCGGCTACATGCCCGTCCCGAAGGACATGAAGGAGAGCCTGCCGCCCGCGAAGACGACGAGCCGCAAGGTGAAGGTCAAGTCGTCCGGCGAGACGGTCGAGGTCACCGTCAAGGCGGCCGAGTGGCAGGCGGCGGTGACGGCGCTCCTGACCGGCACGTTCATCCCCGATGACCCGTCGCCGCGCGGGCTCCACGAGGTCGACGACGAGAAGGCCCTCGAGGCCTTCACGCGCGACCACGCGAAGCGGTGCGCGCTCACGGCCGTCAAGCGCTTCCAGCTGCAGCGCTTCGGCGCGCTGCGCGGGTTCTACTCCGACATCCACGACGTGCGCCGCGCCTACGACGCGGGCTCGGCGGCGCTGCACGCCTACGTCGGCGTGCGGCACGAGGGCGGCACGTACACGACGACCGTCGGGCGCGTGCTCATCAGCGAGGTGCTCCCGAGCGACGTGCCGTTCCACCTCGTCAACAAGACGATGGACAAGAAGGCGCTGTCGTCCGTCATCGACGCGACCTACCGCCTGCACCGCAACAAGGAGACCGTGCTGCTCGCCGACCGGATGCGCAGCCTCGGCTTCGAGTTCGCGACCAAGAGCGGCGTCTCGATCTGCATGGATCACATGGTGATCCCGGCGAAGAAGAAGGATCTCCTCGAGGACGCGCACGGCCAGGTCGAGAAGGTCGTCGACCAGTACCAGGAGGGCCTCATCACCGACGGCGAGCGGTACAACAAGATCGTCGACATCTGGGCCGGCGTCGCCGACAAGGTGACCGAGGAGATGATGAAGGAGATCGGCAACGAGACCTCCATCGAGCCCGAGACCGGCGACAGCGTGACCCACGCGTCGTTCAACCCGATCTACGTGATGGCCAACTCGGGCGCCCGCGGGTCGACCCAGCAGATCCGCCAGCTGGCGGCGATGCGCGGCCTGATGGCGAAGCCGTCCGGCGAGATCATCGAGACGCCCATCACCGCCAACTTCCGCGAGGGCTTGACGGTGCTCCAGTACTTCATCTCGACGCACGGCGCGCGCAAGGGCCTCGCCGACACTGCGCTGAAGACGGCGAACTCGGGCTACCTCACGCGCCGCCTCGTCGACGTCGCGCAGGACTGCGTGATCACGATGTTCGACTGCGGCACGCTGAACGGCATCCAGACGCGCAAGCTCGAGGAGGGCGGCGAGACGATCCAGCCGCTCGGCGACCGCATCCTCGGCCGGGTGCTCCTCGAGGACGTGATCGATCCGTTGAACGGCGAGACGGTGGTCGTCGCGGCGGGGACGGAGCTCGACGAGTCCCACACGAAGGCGATCGAGGAGGCCGGCGTCGAGGAGGTGGTCATCCGCTCGGTGCTCACCTGCGAGACCCGCCGCGGCGTGTGCGCGCTCTGCTACGGCCGAGACCTCGCGCGCGGCTACAAGGTCAACATCGGCGAGGCCGTCGGCATCATCGCGGCGCAGTCGATCGGCGAGCCGGGCCCGCAGCTGACGATGCGCACGTTCCACATCGGCGGCGCGGCCGGCGGCAAGATGGAGCAGTCGTCACTCGAGGCGCGCAACGACGGCGTGGTGCGGCTGCGCAACATCGCGACCGCCAAGAAGAAGGACGGCGAGGTCGTCGTCATGAACCGCAACTCGGAGCTCATCCTCGTCGACGAGACGGGCCGCGAGCGCGAGCACCACCGCCTCGTCTACGGCGCGTCGCTGAAGGTCATCGACGGCCAGCGCGTCAAGGGTGGGCAGGGCCTCGCGGAGTGGGATCCCTTCCTCAGCCCCATCCTCGCGGACGTGGCCGGCGTCGTGAAGTACGGCGACCTCGTCGACGGCGTGACGGTGCAGGAGAAGGTCAACGAGGTCACCGGCCTCGCCAACCGCGTCATCATCGAGTCGAAGTCGGCCGATCTGCGCCCGCGCATCACGATGAAGGACGCGGCGGGCGACACGAAGAAGCTGCCGAACTCCGAGCTCGACGCGCGGTACAACCTGCCGGTCGGCGCGCACGTCGTGGCGCAGGACGGCGAGGCGGTCGACGTCGGCGCGGTGCTCGCGAAGATGCCCCGCGACACGACGAAGGTGCAGGACATCACGGGCGGCCTGCCGCGCGTCGCCGAGCTGTTCGAGGCGCGGAAGCCGAAGGACCACGCGATCGTCGCCGAGATCGACGGCGAGGTGTCGTTTGGTAAAGACACCAAGGGCAAGCGCAAGGTGCTGGTCACGCCGATCGACCACAACGGCAAGCGCCTCGAGGACGAGACGCGCGAGTACCTGATCGCGAAGGGCAAGCACATCCAGGTGCACGCGGGCGACCGCGTCCGCGCCGGCGATCCGCTGATGGACGGCCCGCAGAACCCGCACGACATCCTCCGCGTGAAGGGCGAGAAGGAGCTCGCCGCGTGGCTGGTGAACGAGATCCAGCAGGTCTACCGGCGCCAGGCGGTGACCATCAACGACAAGCACATCGAGACGATCGTGCGCCAGATGCTCCGCCGCGTCCGCGTGAAGGACGTTGGCGACACCTCGTTCCTCGTCGACGAGCACGTCGAGAAGCACGTGTTCGAGAAGGAGAACGAGAAGATCATCGGGCGCGGAGGCCGGCCGGCGGTCGCCGAGCCGCTCCTGTTGGGCATCACCAAGGCGTCTCTGTCGACCGACTCGTTCATCAGCGCGAGCTCGTTCCAGGAGACGACGAAGGTGCTCACCGAGGCCGCGATCTGCGGCAAGACGGACGATCTGCGCGGCATCAAGGAGAACGTCATCATGGGCCGCCTCATCCCCGCCGGGACGGGTCTGCCGCCGTACAAGCGCATGAAGATGATCGTCGAGGGTGACGTGACGCCGATCCCGCGTCCGCCGCGCCCGCAGCCGGAGATCTTCGACAGCGTGTCGAACGAGGAGTGACGGCGGAGCGCTGGCGGAGCGCTGGCGCTGGGCTTTGTCACGTCGCCGTGCCGGGGTGGCGGGCCCCGGGGCGCGTGGAGGCGCTCTCGGTTGGGGGCCTCCCCGGCCCCCAAACCCCGGGGCCAGAGGGGCTTCTCGGGTG
>JADLFU010000306.1 GCA_020849655.1 Polyangiaceae bacterium
CCCGCGTGGCGCTGACCGGCCTCTCGGTGGCGGAATATTTCCGCGACCAGGAAGGCAAGGACGTGCTGCTGTTCATCGACAACATCTTCCGCTTCACGCAGGCCGGCTCGGAAGTGTCCGCGCTGCTCGGCCGTATTCCCTCGGCGGTGGGCTATCAGCCCACGCTCGCCACCGAAATGGGCAACCTGCAAGAGCGCATCACGTCGACGACGAAGGGCTCGATCACGAGCGTCCAGGCCATCTACGTGCCGGCCGACGATCTCACCGATCCGGCGCCCGCGACGGCGTTCACGCACCTCGACGCGACGACCGTGCTCTCGCGCGACATCGCGGCGCTCGGCATCTACCCGGCCGTCGATCCGCTCGACTCGACCTCGACGATGCTCGACCCGCAGATCATCGGCGACCACCACTACGGCGTCGCGCGGCGCGTGCAGGCGACGCTGCAGAAGTACAAGGATCTGCAGGACATCATCGCCATCCTCGGCATGGATGAGCTCAGCGAGGAGGACAAGCAGATCGTCGCGCGCGCGCGGAAGATCCAGAAGTTCCTCTCGCAGCCGTTCTTCGTCGCCGCGCAGTTCACCGGTCTCTCCGGCAAGCTCGTGCCGCTGAAGGAGACGATCGCGGGGTTCGAGGCCATCCTCGACGGCAAGCTCGACGACATCCCCGAGCAAGCGTTCTACCTCGTCGGCAACGTCGACGAGGTCCGCGAGAAGGCCGAGAAGCTCGCGAAGAGCTGAGCCATGGCCGAGCACCTCACGCTGGAGATCGTCACCCCGTCGGGCGCGAAGCTGTCCGAGGAGGTCACCGAGCTGACGGCGCCGAGCGTCGGCGGCGAGGTCGGCATCCTCCCCGGCCACCTGCCGCTGCTCGCGGCGCTTCGCCCCGGGATCGTGACGTGGAAGTCGAAGGGCGGCGGCGGCGCGGCGGCGGTCGCGTGGGGGTTCCTCGAGGTGTCGCAGGGCAAGGCGAGCGTGCTCACCGACAAGTACCTGACGAAGCCCGAGCTCGACATCGTCGCCGTGCGCGCCGAGCTGAAGGAGCTCGACAAGAAGATCGATCACTTCGAGGGCTCTCGCGCGACGCCCGAGTACACGACCCTCGTGAACGAGGAGCTCTGGTGCGCGGCGCAGATGGAGCTGCACGGCGATCCGCCGCCCCCGACCGTCTCGTACGTGGCCGCGTACGGCGCCGCGCCCGAGGAGCAGACGGAGGGAGAGGGCTCCGAGGCGAAGGTCAAGGAGCACTGAGCGCCGCTCCACCCCGGCGACGGACGCGGGTGGCCTCGCGGACGATGCCAAGCGCCGCCCGGTGAAACCACGATAGCCTGACGTTCCATGAGGCGCGGCCGCTCGTACCTGTCGGTGGCCTTGCTCACGCTGGCGACGCTCGGCGACGCGCAGGCCGGCGTGCGCGTGAAGTGGGAGCCCGTCGGCGACTTCGACGCAGACAGCGGCGTCGAGTCGCTCGACTTCGAGATCCTCGCGGTGACCGGCCCGACCACGCGCCTCGTCGGGCTCGACTGGGTGAAGCCAGGCGGGTACGTGTTCAGCGCCTATCAGCAGGCGAGCGTGGGGTGGAAGGCGCTGAAGACGACGGGGGGCCCGGCGACGCTGCCGGTGGAGGGCGCCACCGTGGTCGAGGGGCCTTCGCAGACGGTCGTCGCGCTGACGCCGCACGATGTGCTCAGCAAGACGCCAGCGATGACCTGGATCTTGAATGGATCCACGTGGACGTCGCAGCCGAAGACGTCGTCGGACGAGGACCGCTACGACGCGGCGGCGGCGTTCGACGCGGACCGCGGCGTCTCGGTCGTGTTCGGCGGCTCCTGCCCGTCGGGCGCGGCGTGCCTGACCACGCTCGAGTGGGACGGCGCGTCGTGGAAGAAGATCTCCGCCGCGGGTCCGTCGCCTCGACGGAAGGCGGCGATGGCGTGGGCGAAGGGCGTGGGCGTCGTGATGTTCGGGGGGCGCGGAGAAGACGGCGCGCCGCTCGCCGACACCTGGGTGTGGGACGGATCGACGTGGACGCCGCGCGACAGCGCCGTGGCGCCGCCTGCCCGTGAGGGCGCCGAGCTCGCGTATGATCCCGCGTCGGGTCTCGTCGCGCTGTTCGGCGGCGTCGACGTGGAGGCCCCCGAGACGTGGGTGCTCGGCGGCGGCGGCTGGCAGCTCGCGACCCTCGACAGCGCTCCGCCACGCGACAAGGTGACCGGCGACTTCTACGAGCTGCACGACTTCGGGTTCGCGACGGATCCCCAGGGCGGACTGCTCGTGGGGGCGCTCGGCGCCGCCGAGATCGGCACGTGGCGGGCGAGGCTCTCGCTCGGGGGCGCCGAGTCGTGCACCGGACCGGCGGACTGCGCGTCCGGGTTCTGCGCCGACGGCGTGTGCTGCGATGCCCCGTGCGCGGGCGCGTGCGACGCGTGCAGCGTGAAGGCCGGGGCAACGATGGACGGCGTGTGCTCACCGAGGCGACGCGGAGACGACGGCGCGCCGTCCTGCGGGGCGGCGCGGTGCGATGGCTCGTCCCGGGACTGCCCGACGTCCTGCTCGAGCGACGACGACTGCGCGCCTGGCGTGCGCTGCAGCGCGGGGAGGTGCACGGAGTCGGAGTGCGCAGATGATTTGTCGGCGAAGGCGAGCTCCGGCCCGCCGACGTCGTGCGCTCCCTACCGATGCCGCGCGGGGCAGTGTCTGACGACCTGCGCGGCCGGCGCGGACTGCGCCCCCGGCTCCACCTGCTCGACCGCGGGTGCCTGCACCGCGCCGCCGGCGTCGAGCGACGACGGCGGCGGCTGCGACGTGAGCGACGCGCCGAGCCGCGGGCCGTGGGGGGCGCTCGCGCTGCTGGGCCTGCTGCTGCTGCAGCGCAAGCGGAGGGCGTGATGCGGGCGCGTGCGGCGCTCGCGTCCTCGGCGCTCGTCGTCGCCTGGGCGTCCTCGGCGCACGCCGCCCCCGCGTGGAGAGAGGTGCCGGTGTCGGGGCTGGGACTCACGGAGTCCTATTCGGGCTTCTTCGCGTGGGATCCTGCAGCGAGGAGGGCGCGGTTCGTCGGCGCGGACATCACTGACTTCAACGGCTTCGAGGCGGAGGGCTCGACCTGGACGAAGACCGCGCCCGGGGGACCGCCGCGCCGCGGGGGCTTCAGCGCCGCCTTCGACACCGCGCGAGGCGCCTGGGTCACGTTCGGGGGCGACTACAAGGATGTGACGTGGGAGCTCAGCGGGACGAGCTGGACTCAGGTCGACACAGCGGGGCCGGCGGGCCGCTGGTCTGCGGCCATGGCGTTCGACCCCGTCCGCGGGCGCGCGGTGCTGTTCGGCGGCACCGCGCTCTTCGGCAGCGCGCCTCCCGGCGTCTGCGATGCCCTCGCGTGCCACGACACCTGGGAGTACGACGGCAGCTGGCACCCGAAATCGCCCGCGACGACGCCGCCCGCGCGCAACCAGGCGGCGATGTTCTTCCACCCCGGGTTGAAGCGAGTGGTGATGGTGGGCGGCAAGGGGGCCGACTGCCTGGCCGACACGTGGACGTGGAGCGGCGTTGACTGGGAGAAGCTCGAGGGCGCGACCGCGCCGGCCGCGGGCCGGTCGGCGGCGGCCGCGTGGGACGAGTCGCGCGCGCGCGCGGTGCTGGTGGTCGCCGACGTCGGTTGCAAAGTGGGCGGGCAGAGGCGCACCTACGAGCTGGTGGGCAGCGACTGGGTCGAGATCACCGTCTCGACCCCGTGGCTCTACGACGATTTCTCCCTGGCGTACGATCCGACGACGGGCGAGGTGTTCGGCGGCACGTCCCTGTCGGATCACCTGTTCGTGTACCGCAACCAGCTGCCCCTCGGCGCGGCGTGCGGCGACGCGCTCGGCTGCGAGTCGGGGCACTGCAAGCGCGGCGCGTGCTGCGCGTCCGCGTGCGAGGGCGCGTGCAGCACCTGCGACGAGGCGACCGGCGCGCCGGCGACAGGGATCTGCGGCGTCGCGCGCGCGGGGCTCGAGGTGGAGAGCTGCGGGCCCTATCGCTGCAACGGCGTCGACGCGGGCTGCCCCGCGAGCTGCGTCGCTGACACCGACTGCGTCGGCGCGGCGAGGTGCGCGACCGGCCGGTGTGTCCCGCCCACCACGTGCTCCGAGGACGGCCTGTCTGTGCGGGAGGGCGACGAGCGGAGCTGCGCGCCTTTTCGATGCCGCAGCGGCGCTTGCCTGGCGAGCTGCGCGACGGGCATGGACTGCGCGCCCGGGCACGTGTGCGCGACGGACGGTCGCTGCGTGGCGCCGCAGGGCGACGACGCCGGCGGGGGGTGCTCGGTCGGCGCCGCGGCGACGTCGAGCGCGCCCGGCGTCGGGTCGATCCTCGCGCTCGCCCTCCTCTGCGCGAGGAGGAGGCGGAGCACGACGTGAGGGTCGGCGACACGTTCGCTGGCCGCTACCGGATCGACGGCGAGGTGGGCGCCGGCGGGATGGGCGCCGTCTACGCGGTCACGCACCTCGCCACGAAGCGCAAGGGAGCGCTGAAGGTCATCCTCGGCGACCGGCACGACGCGACGGCCGTACGACGCTTCGGTCGCGAGGCGGAGCTGGCGGGACAGCTCGACACGCGCCACGTCGTCTCGGTGTTCGACGCCGGCGCGACGCCGGAGGGCACGCCGTTCCTCGTGATGGAGCTGCTGCGCGGCGAGGATCTGTCGAAGCTCGTCGCGCGGCGCGGGCGCCTCGTCGAGGATCTGGCGCTCCGCGTGGCCTCGCAGTGCGCGGCGGGCCTGAGCCGCGCCCACGCGCGCGGGATCGTGCACCGCGACATCAAGACCGCGAACGTGTTCCTCGCCGCGGGCGAGGGCGACGAGATCGTCGTGAAGATCCTCGATTTTGGCATCGCGAAGCTCCGATCGGACGCCGGCGGGCCCGACGCGCACTCGCTGACGCGCACCGGCTCGCTGCTGGGATCGCCGCTGTACATGTCGCCCGAGCAGGCGCTGGGCGAGCGCTCGCTCGACCACCGCGCGGATCTCTGGTCGCTCGGGGTCACGCTCTACGAGACGCTCTGCGGGCGCACGCCGTTCCACGACGAGGAGTCGTTCGGCCGCTTGTTGATGGCCATCTGTCACACCGACGCGCCGCCTGTCGAGCGGTTCGCGAGCGATCTTCGCCCCGAGGTCTGCGACGTGGTGGCGCGCCTGCTGCGACGTGACCGGGACGCGCGCTTCCAGAGCGCCGACGAGCTGCGCGCCTCCCTGTTGCGGCTCGTGGGCGGACGCGACGGCATCTCCGCGAGTGAGCTGGTCGATGCGGAGGTGGGGCCCGCCTGCGCGCACCCGTCGAACGACGGCTCGTTCGACGAGACGGTCCCCGCGACCCCGGCCGCCGGGGTGGAGGGACGGTCGAACGACGGCCTCGGTCCCGGCGGCACGACCCGCGACGGCGCGAGGTGGCGGACGAGGCTCTCCGCGCCCATCCTCGCGGGGGTGGCGGTGGTCACCGCCGGCGCGGGCGGACTTGCCCTCTCTCGCTCGTCGAGCGCGCGGCGCGCGTCGCCAGAGCGAGAGGCGCCCCCGGTCTCCGCGATGTCTTCGCTGCCCACGACGAGCGCCTCGACGACGCGCTCCGCCGCGACGGACGACAGCGCCCGCGCGGAGGTGGGCATGGCGCCCAGCCCGCCAGGGTCGACCTCCGTCGGGACGCCGGCGAAGCGCCCACCGCCGACCTCCCCTCCCCTCGCCACCGTCGCACCTCGCCTCGCCGCCGCCGCGCCTCGCGCGTCCGCGGCGCCCCCGGCGTCGGCCTCGCCTCCCCCTCCCCCGCCCGCGTTCAGCGGCACCTCCAGGTTCGAATGACCGAGACCGCACGCCCACGCCGCCCGCGGCGCCACCCGATGGCGCTCTGCCTCGCGCTCTGGCTGCCGCTGGCCCTGCCGACGAGCGCGCGGGCAGAGGGGCCGACGGAGGATATCGCGGCGGCACAAGCAGAGGCGAAGCTCGCGTTCGAGCGCGGGTACGTGCACATGCAACGGAAGGCGTTCGACGCGGCGCTCGCGGAGTTCGAGCGGTCGCGCGCGCTGTACCCGACCAAGGGCAACACACGAAACGCCGCCGTGTGCCTCGACCAGCTCGGCCGCCACGATGAGGCGCTCGATCGGCTCGACGCCTTGCTCCGTGATTTTCCGTCGCTCGAGCAGGACGAGCGCGACGCCATCGGGCGCGAGGTGGCGCGGCTCCGCGGGCTCGTCGGCTTCCTGGAGATACGCGCCGACGTGCCCGGTGCGCGCGTCGTGATCGACGGACGCGAGCGCGCGACGACGCCGCTCTCCGCGCCGCTGCGCCTCTCGACCGGCACCCACGCGCTCCGCGTCGTGCGGGAGGGGCACGCCGTGTTCGAGGACCGCGTGACCGTCGCGGCGGGCCAGATCGTCACGGTGGACGCGAAGCTGCCCGCGCTGGTGCGTCAGGGGCGGCTGCGCGTCCTCACAGCGGCGGGGTCCGCCCCCGCGAAGGTGAGCGTCGACGGGCTGATCGTCGGCACGACCCCCTGGGACGGCGCGCTCGCGCCCGGTCGACACGTCGTCTCGCTCGACGGCGGCGGCGACCTCGGCACGCCTCCCGTCTCCGTCGACGTCCGTGAGGATCAGCCCGCGACGCTGTCGCTCGCGGTGGAGCGCCTGCGCGCCCACCTGCGGATCGATCCCGTGCCGCGAACGGCCGCGGTGGCGATCGACGGCGTGACGATGGGCTACGGACCGTGGGAGGGGCGGCTGCGTGCCGGTGAGCACGTCGTCGAGGTGTCAGCCGAAGGGTTCCTGACGCTGCGGCGCGCGCTCTCCATCGCCGAAGACGGGCGCGAGCAGGTGAGGCTGCCGCTCACACGCGATCCGCTCTCACCGTTCTGGGGGGCGCGCGCGCGGTCGCGGCTGATGCTCGATCTCTCCCTCGGCGGCGCGCTCGCGGCGCGGGGCGCCGGCGGCGATCTCGCGACGTGCAGCGGCTGCGACGCGGGGCTCGGCCACGGCGGGCGAGCGTTCGTCGGGGGGCTCTACGCGCTGCCGAGCGGAGGGCGCTTCGGGGTCGAGGTCGGCGCGATGGCGCTGCGGATGACCGCGAAGAACGCGGACGCGCGGATCGCCATCGGCCCGTCGCGGGCGCCCGGGAGCGCGCAGACGGAGGACGCGCTCGCGTTCGACGGCATGCTCGTCGGCGCCGTCGCGGGGCTGGCGCCCCCGAGCTGGTCGGTCGTCGAGCTGAGGCTGGGGGCGGGGGTGCTGTTCGGAAGCGTCCGAGACGAGCGCGTGACGAGGGTGGAGGGCGTGACCACCACCGCGGCGCAGTCCTCGAGCGCGAGCTACGCCCGGCTCTCGCCCGAGGTGCGAGCGGCGCTGTACGCAGGCGAGAGGCTGGCGATCCGCGCGGGGCTCGCGGCGACGGCGCTCGTGGCGCTCTCGGCGCCCAGGTGGGATCCCGCGAAGCGCCCCATCGTCGTCCCCAGCGTCGCGTCCCAGGCGGAGTTCGGCGCAGAGCGCACGAGCGGCGCGTTCGTGGTGCTGATCGAGCCCTCCGTGTCAGCGTCGTACACGTTCTGACCGCGGCGCATCGGTGCCGCGCGCGCGCGCCTGCCACAGCGCGACGGCCTCCCCGGCGAGCCCGAGGTGGAGGCAGTGGGCGGCCGCGCTGTTGCCGCCGTGGACGCGCACGTGCACCTCACCGCGGTCGAGCCGCGCGGGAGCGTCGAGGCGGCCGCCGTCCGGCAGCCTGGCGCCGAGCCTCCCGAGGAGCCACGCCGCGACCTCTTTCGTCGACGCGTAGCCCGTCGTCGGAGCGTCGGAGGTCGACACGAACAGCGTCGCCTCTCCCAGGGCGGCGCGGCGGGCGAACGCGAGGACGGAGGAGAGCGCGGGGGCGTAGACGGCGCCCACGCGCAGCTCACCGTCCGCGTCCTTCTCGTAGGGCGCGTACAGGCTGTCGAGGAAGAACACCGCGTCGACGCGCGCGGCGTGGTGCTTCAGGATCCTCGTCGTCGCGGCGAACCCCGCGCTCCACGACGAGAGGGCGACGCGCCCTACCTGTGCCTCGGGATCGCCGGTCGACTCGCGCAGCGTCGCCTCGACGTCCGCGAGCATGCCCGTGAACGCGCGAGGGTCCGAGAGCGCCGCTCCGTACACCCGGCTGCCCTCGCCGAGATCGAGCCCCGCGATCACGACCTCGGGCGCGGCGAACACGATCGTGCGGCGCGCGGCGTCGGAGAAGTGGAAGTGGAACACCACGTCGTACGCGCCCGATCTCGGCCTCGTGAGAGGCACGCTGATCTTGAGCTTGCCGCGGGTGACGAAGGGCGCGTGGTCGGCGAACCCGCGATCGGGCGGGGCGCAGGCGAACCGCGGGCGCTCGGCGAACGGCGCGGCGCTCGAGGCCTCGGCGACCGCGCTCCCGCTGGCGGAGGCGGCGCTGCTGACGGGCGTGGACGATGGCTCCGACGCGCTGGTCGCCGGAGGCGCATCGGGCGCGCGGGGAGGCGACGGGGTCGCAGGGCGGGGCTCGGGGGAGACCCCTCCGCACGCGAGCGCGGCGGTGATGAGCCACGCCCCCAGACAGCAGAGCGCGCGCCGGAGGTTCCCGCGTATGCTGGCGCGCATGTCTCAGGGGAACGACAAGAAAATCGTGTTCATGGCGGTCGGCGGCGGGCTCGCGTTCTTCGGCGCGGTGTTCGCGCTCTACGGGATGTACAACTGGTACCAGTCGTTCGGGGTGCACGACCGCTTCGCCGGGATCGGCGGCTCGCTCGGCCGCATCGTCGCCGACAAGCTGGCGAGCAACTACCGCATCAAGGGGACGATCGGCTTCGTGCTCTCGTTCTTCTTCCTCGCGGCGGGCGGCGGGGCGGCGTTCTTCGGCTTCAAGCAGGGCGGCGCCGCGCCGAGCGCCGGCGGCCTCGGGCCGCAGCCTCAGCCGCCCACGGGCGGGTTCGCGCAGCAGCAGGGCTTCACGCAGCCGCAGCAGGGCCTCTCGCAGCCCGGCGCGCCGACGCAGACGGAGCAGCAGCCGTATGGCCAGCCTCAGCAGCCCTACGGCGGCCAGCCGCAGCCGTACGGCCAGCCCCAGCAGGGCTACGCTCAGCCGCAGCAGGGCTACGGTCAGCCGCAGCAGTACGCCCAGCCCCAGCAAGGCCAGCCGCAGTACGGTCAGCCCCAGCAGGGCTACGGTCCGCCGCCGCAGGGCGGACCCCAAGGCTGGGGCCAGGGGCGAGCCCGGCGGACGAGCTCGGGCTGCTGCTCCGACCGGCGGGCGGCGGTCTGTACCTCGTCTCGAGCGGGCTCGAGGAGCAAGAGAGGCTCCAGCGTGAGCTGTACCGCGCGCGCGATCGAGCCGAGATCGACGCGCAGTTCCAGGAGACCCTCGCCTCCCTCCGCGACGCCCGCGCCGTGGTCCTCGGCATCCCGTCCGACACCGGCGCGGGGTTCCGGCGCGGCGCGAACCAGGGGCCGCTCGCGATCCGCGTCGAGCTCGCGCGGAGAGGCTTCTTCGAGCGCTGGCGCGCGCGCGGCCTCGTCGACGTCGGCGATGTGTTCGTCGTGCCGCAGCTGCAGACCGACGAGATGCTGTCCGACGCCCAGCTCGCGCGCACCCGCGCCGCCCTGTACCCCGGCCGCGACGAGCCCCTGCCGGTCTCGCCGCTCTCGATCGCGTCGCGCGCGCTCGCGTTGATGCTCGGGGAGAACCCTCGGCTGAAGGTCTTCGCGATCGGCGGCGATCACTCGACCGCGTGGCCGGTGTTCGACGCCGTGCGCGCCACGTGGCCTGGCAGGCTCGGCGTCGTGCAGTTCGACGCGCACACCGATCTGTTGCCCTCGCGGCTCGGCGTGGAGCTCTGCTTCGCGACCTGGTCGTACCACGCCAACGAGCGGCTGGGCCGCGACGGGCGCCTCGTGCAGGTGGGCGTGCGCGCGTCGAGACACCCGCGCGAACACTGGGAGTCGACGCTCGGCGTGCGGCAGCTCTGGGCCGCGGAGTGCAACGCCGATCCGGACGCCGCGGTCAGCGCCGTCCTCGCGCACCTCGAGCGCGTGGGCGTCGACGCGGTCTACCTCTCGAACGACATCGACGGCACCGACGCGGCCTTCGCCGACGCGACGGGTACTCCCGAGCCGGGCGGCCTGTCACCCGAGCTCGTGTCGCGGATGATCGCGGAGGTCGGCGCGCGGTTCCCGCTCGTCGGCGGCGACGTGATGGAGGTAGCGCCCGCGCTGTCTGCGACGACGACGACCGTCGAGCTCGCCACGCGCTACTTCGAGCAGACCGTCGAGGCCGCGCTCGGACCCCACCGCGCGCCCGGGACCCGGAACCTCGAGATCCCCAGGGGATCCGACGTCGTCCCCGACGGCCTGCCCATGCGAACCCTGGCGCGCGACGACGACACCTTCGGCGCCTGCTCCGGGCCAGGGGACGGAGTCCGAGGCGGAGCTCGAGCCAAGCCGGGCTGAAACCGCACGAGCAGCCTTCCGTCGGCCTCGCGCCTCGATGGGCTATCCTCCGCGCGCGATGACGTACCTGTTCGAGACGGACGCCCACGCGTCGCTGCGCGCGTCGGCGCGCAGGTTCGCGGAGCGCGAGATCGCGCCGCACGCGCGCGAGTGGGAGGAGGCTGGCATCTTCCCGCGGGAGCTCTACGCGAAGCTAGCGGCGGCGGGCCTGCACGGCGCGAGCTACCCGGAGGCGCACGGCGGCGGCGGCGGCGATCTGACCCACTCGCTCGTCATCGCCGAGGAGCTCATCCTCGCGGGCCACAGCGTCGGCACCGTCGTCGGCCTCGGCAGCCACGGCATCGCGCTGCCGCCCATCCTCGCGGCGGGCACGCCCGAGCAGCAGGCCCGCTTCGTCCCGCGCGTGGTGTCCGGCGAGCTCATCGCCGCGCTCGGGATCACCGAGCCGGGCGCCGGCAGCGACGTCGCCGGCCTCCGCACGACCGCGCGGCGCGACGGAGATCACTACGTCGTCGACGGCACGAAGACCTTCATCACCTCCGGCACGCGCGCCGATCTCGTCACGCTCGCCGTGCGCACGGGCGGGCCCGGGCACGCGGGCGTCTCGATGCTCGTCGTCGAGCGCGGCGCGCCGGGCTTCAGCGTCGGCAAGAAGCTCGACAAGATGGGCTGGTGGGCGAGCGACACGGCGGAGCTCGTCTTCGAGGGCTGCCGCGTCCCGGCGTCGAACCTCCTCGGCGACGAGAACCTCGGGTTTTTGCTCATCATGCAGAACTTCGCGACCGAGCGCATCTTCCTCGCCGGCAACTGCGTCGCCATCGCCGAGCTCGCGTACCGCGAGAGCCGCGCCTACGTGCGACAGCGAGAGGCCTTCGGCAAGCCGCTCGCAGCGTTCCAGGTCATCCGCCACAAGCTGGCCGACATGGCGAGCCGCATCGCGGCGGCGCGCGCGCTCACCGGCGAGGTGGTCACGCGGCACCTGCGCGGCGAGGCGGTGGCCGCCCACGCCGCGATGGCGAAGAACACCGCGACCGACATGGCGTCGTTCGTCTGCGATCAGGCGGTGCAGATCTTCGGCGGCGCGGGCTACATGCGCGACACGGTCGTCGAGCGCCTGTACCGCGACGCGCGCCTCTACCCGATCGGCGGCGGCACGCGCGAGATCATGAACGAGATCATCTGCAAGGTGGAGGGCTACTGAGCCGTGCGGGCGATGTTCATGTTGTTCAGTTTCACCGCGCTCGCGTGCGGCCCCTCCAGGGAGACGGAGGAGTCGCGCGCGCTCGGCCGCGCGATCGAGGCGCTCATCGCCGCGCCGAACGATCAGAAGCCGGCGGCGCTCACCGCCGTCGAGCGCGCGCCGTGCTCCGCCGAGGCCGCGAAGGAGACGCAGCGCGTGTGCGTGGAGGCCTTTCGCCCGCTCGTCCGCGCGCTCGCGATGAAGGACGAGATCCGCGCCGCGATGCGCGCGCCGGGGGCGGACGCGGAGGCGCTCCGCGCGAGGGTCGACGAGGCCGACGCGCTCGTGAAGGAGTCGGCGACGAAGCACGATCTCTGCCTCACGAAGAAGGCCGCGATGCAGCAGAAGCTGGGCCGCGAGTGAGGCGGCGCACCCAGGACGTCTTCATCCCCGCGCGCGTCGGCGGCCTCGAGGACCGCCTCGGAGACGACCGGGTCGAGGCCGCGATCGACGCCCTCGCGCCGCTCGTCACGCCCGCGCGCCGCGCGCGCCTCGACGGGGTGATCGCGGCGCGGCTCGCCTCGGTCTGCGTGCTGATGGACGCTCCCTATGATCCTCACAACGGCTCGGCCGTCGTGCGCACGATGGACGCGTTCGGTGTCCAGGACCTGCACGTCGTCGAGCGCCAGGCGCCCTTCACGCTGCACGCGTCGGTCGCCCGCGGATCGCACAAGTGGCTCGATCTCTTCACCTACCAGACGCCGGAGGCCGCGCTCCGGCGCCTCTGCGCCGACGGGTTCCACATCGCGGCGACGCACCCCGACGGCGCGCTCGTGCCCGAGCAGCTGGCGGGCATCCCGCGCCTCTGCGTGCTCCTCGGCAACGAGCACGATGGGATCGATCCGCGCCTGCAGGCCGGCGCGCACACCACGGTGCGGGTGCCGATGCGCGGCTTCGCCGAGAGCCTCAACGTCAGCGTCACCGCCGCGCTCCTCCTGCACGCGGCGGGCGTGGGGCGCGCGGGCGATCTGCCGCCCGCGCGCAGACGGCGGCTGTATTTGAGAGGGCTGTTGTACTCGCTGGAGCGCGCGGAGGACATCCTGACGGCGCGCGGGGTGCTCGCGTGACCCCGGGCGACCGCGTCTGTTGCCAGGTGATAGGCGTCGTCCGCTCACCGTTCGTCGACAAGCGGGACGCGCCGCGACAGGCGTCGGTCGCGCGCGACGCCGAGGGCCGCATCGAGATCGCGCCGACGGCGGAGCTGGGCCACGCGCTCGAGGAGCTCTCCGCGTGGAGTCACCTGTGGGTGCTCAGCTGGTTTCACTTGGCACATGACTTTCGTCCCAAGGTGCAGCCGCCGCGCGGCGACGGCGGGCGCGTCGGGGTGCTGTCGACTCGTTCGCCCCACCGCCCCAACCCCATCGGGCTCTCCGCCGTGGAGCTCGTGCGCGTGGAGGGCTTCACCGTGCACGTGAGGGGCCTCGATCTCCTCGACGGCACGCCGGTGCTCGATCTCAAGCCTTACGTCGCCTACGCCGACTGCATCCCGAGCGCGTCGGCGGGCTGGCTCTCGGCCGATCCGAAGCCCGCGTGGCGCGTCGAGTACGCCCCGCTGGCGCGGGAGCAGCTCGGGTTCCTGGGCGCGCGCGGCGTGGCGCTCCGGCCGGCGCTCGACGCGGCGCTCGCGCTCGGCCCCGATCCGAAGCCCTACCGCCGCATCAAGCGCGATCGCGGCCGGCTGCGCATCTCGGTGAAGGACTGGCGAGCCTGGTTCGAGGTCGGTGACGGCGTGCTCTCCGTCGTCTCGCTCGGCAGCGGCTACCGCGCGAGCGAGCGCGACGCGCCGGGGCTCGAGGCGCACCGCGCGTTCGCCGCCGAGTACGGAGACCCGTAGACGCTCGCGCTACCCGAGCGCGCGCGACCAGAGCAGCCTGACGCCCAGCGCGACGAGGACCAGCCCGCCGGCCGCGTCGAGCCTCGGGCCGAGCAGCGCGCCGAGCCGGCGCCCCGCGAGCAAGGCGGCCGCGGAGGTGACGGCCGTGACGCCGCCGATCATCGCGACCGCCGGCGCGAGCGCGGCGCCGAGCATCGGCAGCGTGAAGCCCACCGCGAGCGCGTCGACGCTCGTCGCCACCGCGAGCGCGGCCATCACGCCGAGCCCCCACGGATCGCGCCCGTCTGCCTCCACGTCCTCGGGCCGCGCGCGCGCCTCGCGGAGCATCTTCACGCCGAGCACGAGGAGCAGCGCGCCGGCCAGCCAGGGCGCCCACGCCGCGACGTAGCCGCCGACGCGCGCGCCGATCGCCCACCCGACGGCGGGCATCAGCGCCTGCGCGCCGCCGAAGAACGCGGCCACCATCACGACGTGCCGCGGGCGCACGACGGCGCAGGCGACGCCGCGCGCCGCGGAGACCGCGGCCGCGTCCATCGCGAGGCCGAACGCGAGCAGGGCGAGGGCGCCGAGCGTCACGCCGACCTCTCGTCCACCGCCGGCGACCGGCGCACGTCGAAGCCGATGATCGCGCCCCCTCCGTCGGCGGCCCGCGCGAACACGCCCCCGCCATGCGCCTCGGCGATCCTGCGCACGAGCGACAGCCCGAGGCCGACCGAGCCAGGCTTCTCGCGGCCGCCCGAGCCGGGCCCCTCCGCGCGCTGCGCGCCGAACGGCTCGAAGATCCGTGACGCGTCGGCGGGATCGACCCCGGGCCCGCGGTCTCTCGCCTCGACGCGCAGCACGCCTGGTCGCGGCGACGAGATCGTCAGCTCGAGGAGCCCCTCGCCGTGCTGCTCGGCGTTCGACACCAGGTTGCCGATCGCGCGGCCGAGCAGCGCGGGGTCTCCGAGCACGACGCGATCCTCGACGTCGGCGGAGAGGCGCGTCACGTCGACCCCGCGCTTGTCGAGCACGTCCGCGGCGAGCGCGCCGAGATCGACCGGCACCGGGCTCTCCGCGCCGAAGTCGAGCCTCGAGCCCGCGAGCAGATCGGCGACCAGCGCGTCGACCTCGGCGACCTCCGCGTCGAGCTTGTCGAGCGCCGACGCGTCGCCGCCGCGCGACAGCTCCGTCAAGAGGCGCATCCGCGCGAGCGGCGTGCGGATCTCGTGCGACACCGCGGCCAGCAGCGCCCGCTGCGTCTCCAGCTGCTTCTCCGCGCGCGCCGCGAGATCGTTCAGCGCGTCGGCGATCGCGGCGACCTCCGCGTCGTCGCTCGAGGTCCGGGTGATGCGCGTGCCGAGCCGCCCACGCCCGAGATCCTCGGCCACGCGCGAGAGCGCATGGAACGGCCGCGCGAGGCGCCGCGCGAGCAGCGACGCCGACAGCCACAGCACGAGCGCCACCGCGGCGACGGGCGCGAGGATGCGGGCCGGCCCAGGCCGGACGCGCTCCCCGCAGACGACGATCCTCCCGAGCACGTCGTGGCCGCGGCGCACGTCCGTCGAGAGCCCGTGCTTGCCGCAGCGCCCGCCGAAGACCGCGAGCGGCCGCCCTCCGACGTCGACGAGGTTCACCGAGAGATCGAACCGCTCGGCCACGTTCTTCGCGAGCGCGTCGCGCGCCGGCGGGTCGTCCCACACGCGCGCGAGCTGGTCGGACGCGAGGTTGCGGAGCCGGCCCCAGTCGCGCCGCCACGCCGCGCCGGGCGCCGCGCCGCCGAGGGACGACGCGACGACGCCCGCGAACATCGCGACGAAGATCGCGAGCGCGAACCACACGAACAGGCGCCGCTGCAGCCTCCGCCGCAGGAACCCGGCGACGCCGCGGGGCCGCTCACGCATCCTTGGCCATCACGTAGCCGATGCCGCGGACGGTCTTCAGCACGCGCGGCGATTTCGGATCGTCGCCGAGCTTCTGCCGCAGGTGCGAGATGTGCACGTCGACCGTCCGCTCGCCGACGGTGACGTCTCCCCTGCCCGCCTCGGAGAGCAGCGACTCGCGCGGCACGACGCGCCCCGCGCGGCGGGCGAGCGCGAGCAGGATGTCGAACTCGATCCCCGTGAGCTCGACGTCCCGCCCGCCGCGGCGCACCGCGCGCGCGCTCACGTCGAGCTCGATCCCCGCGACGACCACGCGCTCTCCCTCGGCGTCGGGGCTCGCGCGCCGCAAGACCGCCCGCAGCCGCGCGAGCAGCTCCCTCGGCGAGAAGGGCTTCGGCAGGTAGTCGTCCGCGCCGAGCTCGAGGCCGACGATCCGATCGGCCTCGTCTCCCTTCGCGGTGAGCATGAGCACGGGGATGCGGCTGTCCTTGCGGATCTTGCGCAGCACGGTGACGCCGTCCTCTCCGGGCATCATCACGTCGAGCAGCACCGCGTCGAACACGTCGCGCCCGAGCAGCGCGAGACCGCGCGCGCCGTCCGGGGCGTGCGTGACCTCGAACCCGTGCCCCACGAGGTAGGACGCGATGAGCTCGACCAGCCGCGGATCGTCGTCGATGAGCAGGATGCGGACGGCCACGGCGCGACTCTACCTCGGCGGCGCGTGGCGGGCGTGGTGAGCGCACGCGCACGCGTCGCGCGACACCACCGCGCAGCCCCGGTGCCACCGGCGCACGCGCGCCGCCTCGACGCCGAGCCCGAGCACGACGCCGAGCCCGAGCAGCGCGACGACGATCTTCTCGCGCCGGGTCACGCCGCGCTCCATCGGCCGTGGTCGCAGCGCCCCCGCGGGCCGTGCTCGATGGCCGACGCGAGCCTCCGGCGCTGGTCCGGCTCGAGGATCTCGTGGGCCCGCGTCACGCCGAGGCTCGCCGCCTCGCGCAGGTGCTGGAGCTTCTGCTCGAGCGACGCGAACGCCCGCGCGAGCGCCGCCTCGTCGACGCGCTCCCCGCGGAGCGCCGCCGCGATGTCACGGCGCGCCTGCCGCGCGTCGTCGCGCGCGTCACCGCCCGCCGAGAGCAGCTCGTCGAGCACCGGGGACAGCTCCTTCTCCTGCCCCGCCGTCGTGTCGAGGTACCGATACAGCGCGCGCTTCGGGCTCCCCCACCCGACCCCGCGCCAGCCGCGCCAGCGCGAGCGCCGCAGCACCCTGAAGATCCCGTACGCGCACGCCGCGCTCACCAGAAAACCGATCATCGCCTTCTCTCCTTCTCCGCGCCGCGCACCCTGCGCGGCGTGAGCGGCACGTTGCGTCCCCGATGTGAAGCGCGCCCCGGAGACGGCGTGAAGAAGCGCAAACGGCGGCGAGGTGGCGCCCGCGCCTCTCAAGAGACGCGGCCCGTCGCCAGGGTCACCCCGCGACGGCGACGGGCGACCGGTCGACCGCGACGACGCGCAGCGTGCGCATGCCGCCCGGCATCTCCCAGTCGATGCGCTGCCCCACGCGCAGCCCGAGGAGCGCGCACCCGAGCGGCGCGAGCACCGAGACGCGGCCCGCGTCGGAGTCGGCGTCGCGGGGGAACACGAGCTGCAGCCGGCGGCGCTGGCGCGTCCCGACGACCTCGTACTCGAGCTCGCTCTCCATCACGACGACGTCGTACGGCACCTCGGCGAGCGGAACGATCTCCGCGCGCTCGAGCTCGGCCAGCAGCGACGCCGCGACCTCCGATCCGGCGGAGGCGAGCAGCGGTGACAAACGGTCGCGATCCTCGGACGCGACGATGATGGGAGGGGTGGACGGCATGACGGACCTCGTTCTGGTGAGAGCGGGGAGGCCGGGGACACCATCGTCACCCGGCGTGGCCGGGCGTGGTGCGGGTGCTCAGGCGAGCCGACCGCAGACGACCAGCCCGAGGCCGCGCGTCGGCGCGACCTGGACAGGAAGCAACAGCAAGCGCTCGCGACGGCGCGGCATCCCGCAGACCATAACCGCCGATCGCCGCACGTCAAGCCCGACCACGATCACGCGCGGCGGCGCAGGAGGGACGACAGCATCCCGAGCATCGCCACGCCCCACGCCGCGATCGCCACGAACACGAACCCCCGCGGGATGACCCGCAGGTACGGCGCGTCGACCGCCTGCGACAGCCGGATGGTGCACACCGTGTACATCCCGAGCGGGAACACGGCGCCCCAGTACGCAGGATCGTAGCGGAGCGGGAACCTCCGCGCGACGTGCCTCCACGCTCCGAGGATGACCAGCATCGGGATCCACCACGTCGCGGTCGCCCACCAGAGCAGCGTCATCCCGCGGACGAACGGCAGCACCTCCATCAGCACCGGCGAGCTCGGCGCCGCAGCCACGAGCGACGCGCCGCCGAGGGTGGCGATCGCCGCGGCGCCCATGTTGATCCAGTACGGCGGCGCGAGATCGCTCGGGCTGAGCGTGAAGAACGTGTAGCGATAGAAGATGAGCGAGATGATCCAGATGTAGAGCATCGAGCCGCCCAGCCACATCGTCAGCGACAGGAGGAGCGCCTCCGCGGCGCCCGCCCCCATCGCCGGCGCGAGCTGCGCCCCGAGCACCGCGACCGCGTGCGAGGCGACCACGATCAGCAGCCAGCCGCCGTGGATCCCGTCGGCGAGCGACGGCTTCTCCCGCTTCACAGTCAGGATCGTGATGATCGTGTAGGTGAGCACCACCCACAGCACGATCGTCAGCCCCCACAGCCCGAGCGCGACGCCGTGGAGCCCCCCGACGACCAGCGACTGCGAGCCGAGCACGGAGCTCGCGGCGACCATCGTGAAAAACCCGACCGAGCGCCCGTGGTGCAACAGATCGGCGACCACGCGCGCGCGATAGAAGACGACGCGCGCGAGCGTCAGCGCCCACAGCGCGGCGAAGAACACGAGGTTCAGCCCGTACAGCGCGATCGCCAGCCGGTGCATCCCCTCGAGGTGCGCGGCGATGGAGACGATCCCCGTCGCCATCGTCAGCGCGAAGTAGGCGGGGTTCAGCTCGGCGAGCGCGGACGCCGGGCGGGGCTCGGTCACTCTTCGCGGAGGAAGCGCAGGAGGCCGAGGTTCAGGAGCAGGCACGCGGCGCTCGCGCCGAGGCCGGGCAAGACGACGCTGCTGTCACCGCCGAGCCACGCGTTCATCGTGGCGGTGAGCAGCCAGAGCTGCAGGACGACCAGCGTCAGCACGAAGCACACGATCCCGTAGACGATCGTGGTGCGCTGCTGGCGGGAGAAGCGGCGCTTCATCTCACACCGTCCGCTCGTCGACGCCGACGGCGAACACGTCGTCGCCCTCGACCACCAGGTTGATCTTCGGCAGCGGTCGCGGCGGCGGGCCGGCGATGTTGCGCCCCGTCTTCAGATCGAAGAACCCCTCGTGGCAGGGGCAGTGCAAGACCCCCTCCTCGAGGCGCGGCACGACGGCGCACGAGAGGTGGGTGCACGCCTGGCTGTACGCGAGCAGCTCACCCTCCCTGGTGCGGATGAGGAGGCAGGGATCGTGCGGCGTCGGGTACTGGAACGTCACCGCCGATCCGCGCGCGAGCGCCGCGGCCGACGCGACCCGGAGCCGCGGGGGCGGAGTGCGGCGGCTGCGGACGAGATCCTGCGCGGCGATCCACGCCTGCCCCGCGGCGAACGCGCCGCTCGTGAGCACGAGGAACTTCGCGAAGTCACGGCGCGCGACGTACTGATCGATCGGCCAGTCGATCGGGAAATCGCGGCGCCACTCGGGCTGCTGCGCGCGCGGGGCGCCGTCGGGAGCCTGCGAGATCTCCGTCTCGTCGCGGACGTCGCGGAGCGGCCCCACGAGCGCGCCTGCGCCCGAGCCGTCCACCGCCGGATCGAGGCGGCGCGAGGCCTTGTCGTCCTGTCCCATGCTCACACCTCCACCTCGGCGAAGGGATCGTCCGCGGGCGGGAGCGCCGCCGGCGCGCCGCCGAGCACCCGCAGCCGCGCGTGCCGCACCTCGGGTCGATCGTCCATCGCCGCCGTGACGTCGAGCAGCGGCGGCGGCGCCTTCGTCTTCGGCGCGAGCACCTTCACGCGGGTCGTGATGATCTGCTCGCCGAAGCGGAAGCGGTTGGTCGGGGTCGACTGCGGGCGCAGCTCCTCGAGCTCCTCCCTGGTGCCGAAGAACAAGGCCTGGCTGGGGCAGACGGTCGCGCACATGGGCTTCTTGCCGATCGACGTGCGGTCGTAGCACATGTCGCATTTCATCATCAGCTGGCGATCGGCGTACAGCTCGGGCACGCCGAACGGGCACGCGACGACGCAGTTCCCGCAGGCGATGCAGCGGGGCTTGCGCGCGCTCTGCACGACGCCGTCGCCGGTGCGCTTGATGGCGTCGGCCGGGCACACCTCGGCGCAGGTCGGCTGCTCGCAGTGCATGCACACGACGGGCACCGTCTGCACGCTGGCGCCGCGGTCGACGTACTCGAGGTGAATCATCGACTCGCCCTTGTGGGTGTCGCACTCGCTGCACGCCTGGACACAGGACTGGCAGCCGATGCAGCGGCTCGGATCGACGAAGAACTGTAGCTGCGCGGGGACGGGCATCAGGGCGCCTCTCTCACTGCTGGGGTTCGAGCTTCGTGGAGTAGGCGGGCGGGGCGGCGGCCCTCGCGACCCGGCACGCGCACACCTTGTACTGCGGGATCTTGCTCATCGGATCCTGCGCGGCGACCGTCACGCGGTTCACGCTCTTCTCGCCTGCCCAGTGATAGGGGATGAACACCGTGTCGGGGCGGATGGTCGTCACCACCATCGCGCGCACCGTGATCGTGCCGCGCCGGGTCTCGCAGGTCGTCCAGTCGCCGTCCTTGACGCCGAGCTTGTCGGCGAGGCGCGGGTGCAGCTCGAGGCGCGGCTCGGGGTACTGCTTGACGAGCGGCCCGATGCGCCGCGTCTGCGTCCCGGAGAGGAACTGGCTGACCACCCGCCCGGTCGTCAGCATCAGCGGGAACTCCGCGTCGACGTCGTCCGCTGGCGCGCGGTAGTCGGCGACGACGAAGCGCGCCTTGCCGTCCGGGAAGTAGAACCTCCCGGCGCCCTTCGCGATCGGGTTGTAGCTGTCGGGGAGAAAGAGCCGCGGCGTGCCGGGGTTGTCGGGCGTCGGCGCGCCGGACGCCGGATCGTGCGCCGGACAGGGCCAGAACACGCCCATCTGCGCCTCGAGCTTCTCGTAGGTGATGCCGGAGTAGTCCGAGATGCCCCCCGCGGAGGCGCGGCGCAGCTCCTCGAAGATCTCGCGCGGCCCGGAGAACGTGAAGCCGTGGGGCCGCCCGAGCGCGCGCGCGAGATCTTGCACGACGCGCCAGTCCTCGCGGGCCTCGCCTGGACAGTCGATAGCCTTGTTGATCTTGATGACGCGCCCCTCGACCTGCGTGACGGTGCCCTCGTCCTCCTCCTGGAGGCTGCCGGGGAGGATCAGATCGGCGTGGCGCGCGGTGTCGTTGAGGAAGAAGTCGACGGCCGCGAAGAACTCGAGCTTGTCGAGCGCGCGCGCGACGAAGCCGCTGTCGGGGAGCGAGATCTTGGGGTTGAAGCAGAACGCGACCAGCGCCTTGATCTCGCCGGCGTCGATCTTGCGGAACAGCTCGTAGGCGTCGACGCCCGGGCCGGGGATGCTCGCCTCCTCGACGCCCCACACGGAGGCGATGTGCTTGCGGTGCTCGGGGTTGGAGATATCGCGCATGCCGGGGAGCTGGTCGCACTTCTGACCGTGCTCGCGGCCGCCCTGGCCGTTCGCCTGCCCGACGATGGTGCCGTAGCCGCTGTGCGGCTTGCCGATGCGCCCCGACGCGAGCACGAGGTTGATGGAGCCGAGGACGTTCTGCACGCCGATCGAGTGGTGCTCGATGCCGCGCGCGTGCAACATGAAGCTCGACCGCGCCTGGCCCCACAGCTCGGCGGCGGCGCGGAGGGACCGCTCGGGGACGCCGGTGACCTCGGCCGTATGGGCGGGGGTCCACTGCTTGCAATACTCGGCGACGGCGTCGAACCCGACAGTGTGCGCGTCGATGAACTCGCGGTCGATCCGGCCCTGCTCGATCATCAGCGACAGGACGCCCGCGAACAGCGCCGCGTCGCGCCCGGGCTTCACCGGCAGGTACAGATCGCAGGTGCGGGCGATCGGCGTGATGCGCGGATCCTGGACGATGACGCGGGCGCCGCGCTCGCGCGCCTGCCACACGTAGTTGGTCGTGATGGGCGAGCACTCGGCGACGTTCGAGCCGGCGATCCAGATGACCTCCGTCTCCAGCATGTCGGCCCAGGGGCTGGTCACGCGGTCGATGCCGAACGCCTTCTTGTTGCCGACGCCGGCGCTCACCATGCAGAGGCGCCCGTTGTAGTCGATGAACGGCGTCTTCAGGCACACGCGGGCGAACTTGCCGAGCAGGTAGGTCTTCTCGGTCGTGAGGCTCGCGCCGCCGAGCACGGCGACCGCGCCGGGGCCGTGGGCCTCCTGCAGCCGCGCGATCTCGCGGGCGGCGCGCTCGATCGCGGCCTCGTACGCCATCGGGCGGAACCCGCTCGGGCTCGACGGATCGCGCGCGAGCGCCGTCAGCAGGCGGTCAGGGTGGGAGCCTTGCAGGTAGCGCTTCACGCCCTTCGGGCAGAGCATCCCGCGGTTGAAGGGGAACTCCTCCCACGGCTCGAAGCCGATGACCTCGTTCTGCTTCACCTTCAGCTGGATGCCGCACTGTTGCCCGCAGAAGCAGCAGTGGGTCTTGACGAGCTTGTCGGGCTGCTCGGTCGTCTTGCCGCGGACGTTCTCCGAGAGGTGCGGGCCGTACGCGTGGGTGATGGCGAGCTCGTCGACGGGGATCTTCGCCATCGCTCAGCCCTCCTCGCCCTTCGGCGCGGACGCCCACAGCGCCGACTGCGCGAGCCCGAACATGGCCCGTCGGCAGCGCGGACAGACCTCCTGGTAGTGGCCCTCGCCCCCGGCCAGCTCGTAGCGAAACCCGAGCTCCCGCTCGACCGTCATCAGATCTCTCACCATCGTGGCACCTGCATAGGGCGCGTCGCAGCGGCGGCAACGCGCCTGCTCGCCGCTCGTGGACTCGTCCTTGTAGAAGCTGACGCCGAGCTGCGCCGGCCGCTGGAACACATGGAACAGCTTGCCGAACGGCAGCCACAGCAGCGTGACGATCACGGTGACCGCGTGCAGGATGGCGAGGAACGAGTACGCGTAGCCCTTCATCCAGGTGTAGCTCACCGTGAGCATCAGCCCGGTGACGCTGATGCCGAGCAAGAGCACGAGCGGCAGGATGTCCTCGCCGAACTGCTGCACGGCGGCCGCGCCCTGGTCGATCATGCGGCGGCGGAACGCGAGCATCACGCCCGCGATGACGAGGAACGACGCCCAGACGAGCCCGTGGAAGATCAGGAACGCGAGCACGGAGTGCACGGCGAACTCGCCCGCAGGGATGCCGAACACGAGCGTCCGGTAGTGGTCGATCTTGCCCGGCACCGTCTCGAAGTGCACCCATCCCCAGACGAGCGGGAACGTGATCGCCGCGCCGAGCACGCAGCCCCACATGATGAGCCAGTGCGCCGTGCCGCGGAGCTTCCCGCGGACGAAGATGAAGCGGTTGGCGGCGAACTCGACGACGGCGCGCCGGGCCGCCGTGAGCACGTTGCGCGGCAGGCCGCGCGCCGCGAAGAACACCTGCCAGCCGCGCCGCCAGTACAGGCGCGTCGGCGGGCGCTGCAGCCACATCACGTAGCGGTACGTGATGCCGAACACGGCGAAGAGCGTCGCGAACGTGTAGCCGACCAGCGCCGCGTCGAAGTGCGCGAGCTTGCGCGAGCCCGCGACGATCAAGACGGCGAGCGTGGCGGTGGCGGCGACTCCCCAGGCGGTGGCGCGGGCGCGGCCGGACGGTTGGGCCATGGCGCGGGATATAGTCCCGCGAGGGCGGCTCGTCTCGCGGATTGATCTCGCTCAAGGCGCGAGCCCAAGGAGGGCCCCGCGCGCTCGCTCAGCCGCGGCGCGCGAACACGCTGAAGGTGCCGAGCGCGACGGCGACGAGCTCGGCGCTCGACGTCACCCGCGACTCGAGCACGGCGAGGCGCCCGGAGCGGCCGATGAGCGTCGTCTCGCAGCGGAGCGCGCCCTCGCGCGCGGCGGCGAGGTAGTTGATCTTGAGCTCCACCGTCGCGCCCGCCTCCGTCTCTGCGAGCGTCGAGTAGAGCGCGGCGCCCATGCCGGTGTCGGCGAGCGAGTACACCACGCCGCCGTGGACGACCCTGTTGGGGTTGAGGTGGTGGGCCGCGATCACGAGCGAGAGCACGCTGCGGCCCGCCGCGGCCTCCTCGACGCGGAGGCCGAGCAGCTGCCCGAACGGGTGGTCGTGCGCGCCCGGCGGACCGCTCACAGCCGCCCGCCTATCGTGAGGCCCGCGCCGCCGGGGCCGACGCTGGGGGTGACGCGGAGCGCGGCGCCCTCCTTCTTCTTGCCGCCGATGACGAACATCGCGGCGCCCGCGCCGGCCACGACCGCGCCGCCAATCCACAGGACGTTGGTGATCTTCTCGAGGCGCTCGACGGAGTCGGCGTCGCCGCGGCTCGACGGGGGGCAGCGGTCCGCGGTGCAGCTCGCCTCGACGTCGGAGAGCTTGCTCTTGCCCATCAGCCCGGTGATCACGCCGCCGAGGATCATCGCGCCGCCCACGCCCATCGTCACCAGCCCCGCCGTCCGAAGCGGCGCGCGCGCGGGAGGCGGAGGCGTGGCGCTCGGCTCGGCCGGGGGCGGCGCCGACGCGACGGGCGCCGCGGACGCCGAGGCCGTGGGGGATGCGGCGCCTGCCCCCGCGGGGTGAAAGTCGAAGCGCTTCTCCGTCACCTGCCCGGCCGAGAGCTCCACCTCCCAGCGGGCCGTCTCCGCGCCGCGCTTCGCGGTGACGACGTGGCGGCCCGCCTGGAGGCGGAGCGTCACCTTGCCGCTCGCCGGGATCGCGTAGGAGTTGACGGCGGTCGAGCCGTTCGCGCGCTGGCGCTGGTCGACGAGCGCGACCTCGCCCGCGCCGCTCGCGGTGAGGGTGACCGTGGCCGAGTCGCCCTTCATCAGCCCGACGTCGCGGGTCACCTGCGCGCGCTCGGCGTCTCCAATCTCGGAGCCGCCGCCCGCGAGGTACCGCTCGTAGGCGTCGATGGCGTCGGTGAAGCGCTCCAGCTTCATCGCGGAGAGCCCGAGGTTGCCGAGGATCTTCCACGACGGGCTCGCCGCGTACGCGCGGTTGAACGCGCGGAACGCCTCCTCGTACCGGGCGCCGTCGGGATCGTTGAGGAAGTCGACGCCGGCCTTGAAGTGGCGCTTCGCGTCCTCGGTGACGGGGACGTCCGCCTTCGGCTGCGCGAGCGCCGGCGTGGCGAGCGAGGCGCAGAGGACGAGGGAGATCGTGGAGACGGCGCGGCGCGCGTTCATCGGGACACCAGCTTGATGAGGTTGTCGGAGGAGCTCCAGACGGCGAGGTACGTGCTGGTGCAGGTGGCGACGAGGGAGGCGCCGGAGCTCGCGAGCACGCGCCGGTTGGTGCCGTCCGTGTTCATCCGCTCGACGGCCGACGCGGTCGCCCAGTAGAAGATACCCGGCGCCAGCGAGAAGTCGTTGATGGCCGCGCCCACCGCGAAGGTCTGCGGGGCCGGGGAGCCTGACAGCGAACCCTTGACGAGGCTCGACCCCTTCGCCCAGAAGAGGCCGTCGGACTCCGCTCTCAGCTTCTTCACGGCGACCTCCCCCGAGTACAGCGTCGCCGCGTCCAGGCCCCTGCGCCGGATGGTGTCGTCCGCGGCGACGTAGTAGAAGGTGCCGTTCAGCCCGTCGCCGACCTTCAGCGAAGTGATGAAGTTCATGTACGCGCAGTTCGCTCCGTTCAAGTTGCACACAACCCCGTTCGAGCCGCCGGCGAGGTGAAGCTTGCTTCCGACGACGCGGAACACGCCGAGGGGCTCGGTCGCGGGGTTCGAGGTGAGATCTTCAGGTATCTTGCCGTTCCACGCCACCCGCCGGGCCAGGTAGGACGAGGAGCCGTCGGCGCGGTCGAAGTACACGTAGCCGCTCTGCAGCTGGATGTGCGCGCCGGTCGTGCTGGTGTCCCACATGGTCATCTCCCCCTCGAGGATGCTCACGCGGTACACGCCGCCGGTCCCCGCGACGTAGACGTTGGTGTCGTCGCAGTCGAGCGCGGCGACGCCGGTGGCGCTCGTCACAGTGACCGGCGCGCACAGCCCGCCGACGCAGGTGCCCACGCCGCACTGGCGCCCGCAGGCGCCGCAGTTGTTCGGGTCGGTCTGCAGGTCACGGCAGACCCCGTTGCAGCTGGTCTGCGCGCCGCACGTGCAGGCGCTCATGTTCAGGGCGCAGGCGCTGTCGCAGGTCACCGTGCCCACCCACCCGGCGCCCAGCTGGCTGCACGAGGCGCCCTTCAGGTCGGCGCCGTCACACGCCTCCGAGCCCTGCGCCTGCCCGTTGCCACAGTACTGACACCCTGACGTGTCGAACGCACACTGTCCGTTGCAGAGGAGGGACCCCGTCGCCGAGGACTTGCCCACCACGGAGGCGCACGTCGCGCCGCCATAGTCGGTGGTGTCGCACGCCTCGCTGCCGTTCTTCACGCCGTCGCCGCAGCTGGGCGGCGCGCTGCAGCCGGAGGTGTCGAACGCGCAGGTGGACGCGCACTTCAAGGTGCCGACGCTCCCGGCGCCGACGACCGAGGCGCACGTCGCCGAGCCGAGCGTCGCGCCGTCGCACGACTCCCCGCCGTCGATCGCGCCGTCTCCGCAGTAGTGGCAGCCGGCAGGGCTGAGCGTGCAGTCGGGCTGGCAGGTCGGCGCGCCGGTCGCCGGTTTGCCGACCACGCTGGTGCAGGTCGCCCCGCCCAGGTCCCCGCCGTCGCAGGCGTCGTTGCCGTTCTTGACCCCGTCGCCGCAGCCGGGCGGCGCCGAGCAGGCGCTGGTGTTGAGCTTGCAGTCGATGCCGCAGGACAGCGTCCCCGTGCTCCCGGCCCCGACCACCGACGCGCAGGTCGCCGTCCCCACGCCGCCGTCACACGCCTCACCCGAGTCGACGGCGCCGTCGCCGCAGAAGTGGCACCCGGCGAGGTCGAGGGTGCAGTTCGTCTTGCACGCCAGGTCGCCCGTCGCCGCCGGCTTGCCGGTCGCCGTCGCGCAGGTGTTCGCGCCGAGGCTCGGGCCGTCGCATGATTCGCCGGCGTTGATGACCCCGTCGCCGCAGCTCGCCGGCGGGGTGCAGCCGGCGCTGTCGAATTTGCAAAGTGAAGAGCAGGCGAGCGTGCCGGTGCTCCCCGTGCCGACCACGGACGCGCACGTCGCCGCCCCCACGCCGCCGTCGCAGCTCTCGGGCGAGGTGACGACGCCGTCGCCGCAGTAACGACAGGCGCTCACGTCGAGGGAGCAGTCCGCCTTGCAGGTGAGGCTGCCGGTCGCGCCCTGCCCCACCGCGGTCGCGCAGCTCGCCCCCCCGAGATCGGCGCCGTCGCACGCCTCCGTCCCGTTCCTCTTGCCGTCGCCGCAGCTGACGGCGGCCGAGCAGCCCGAGGTGTCGAGCGCGCACGACGCCGAGCAGACGACCTTGCCCTGGCTCCCGGCCCCCACGGCGGCGGCGCAGGTCGTCACGCCCACGTCGCCGTCGCACGCCTCGCCGGCGTCCACCGCGCCGTCGCCGCAGTAGTGACACTGGGAGAGGTCCAGCGTGCAGTTGCTTCGGCAGGTGGGCGTGCCGGTCGCGGGCCGGTTCAGCGCGTCGCTGCAGGATTTTCCGCCGAGGTTGGCGCCGTCGCACGCCTCGCCGTTGTTGAGCGCGCCGTCCCCGCAGCTCGCGGGCGCGCTGCACGCGGACGTGCGGTACGTGCAGGTGGTCGAGCAGGAGATGGCGCCCACGCTGCCCGCGCCCACGAGGGTCGCGCAGGTCACCGCGCCCACGCTGCCGTCGCACTCCTCTCCGTTGTCGACTGTCCCGTCACCACAGTAGTGACAGCCGGAGGTGTCGAACTTGCAGTCGCTCTTGCAGGCGAGCACGCCGGTCGCCGCCTGACCCACGGCGGCGGCGCAGGTCTTGTTGCCGAGATCCTGGCCGTCGCACAGCTCGACGCCGCCCCGCGCGCCGTCGCCGCAGACCGGCGCTCCCCCGCCCACGCCGGCCTGGCCGCCGCCGGACTGCCCTGCCGCGCCCGCGCCCCCCTGCCCCGCGCCCGCTTGCCCCGCGCCGCCCTGGCCCGCGCCCGCTTGCCCCGCGCCGCCCTGCCCCGCGCCGCTCTGCCCCGCGCCCGCTCTGCCCCGCGCCCGCCTGCCCAGCGCCGCCCTGGCCTGCGCCGCTCTGCCCCGCGCCCGCCTGCCCCGCGCCGGCCTGCGACTGCCCTGCGTGGCCCGCGCCCGCCTGGCCCGCGCCGCCGCCGGGATGCCCCGCGCCGCCCGCGCTGCCTCCGCCCGCGCCGGACGCGCCGCCCGCGGGGGCGCCGTCGAACTTCAGTCGCTCGGTGTCCAGCGAGCAGCCCGCGACCAGCAGCGCGGCGAGCACCGCCGCGACTGGGCGTCGCTTCGGCTTGGTTGCGTCAGGGTGCTTGGCGTCAGTGCGCGCGAGATAGTTCCCCATTAAGCATGAAGCTAGCGCCCTCCACCTTCGCCGAGCAACCCCGTAGCTGCTCCCGGACCGCGCGGGGAGCCCGTGCGACATGCGCAAAATTCGCGTGCGCCGCGCGTCGGACGGGGTACTACGCCGCCCAGATGGCCTCGGATGGCGCGCCTGCGCTGCTCGACGCGGGCGACACGCCCGCGCTGCTCGATGCGGCCGAGCCCTCCGCGGAGCTGCTCGAGCGACTGCGGAGCTGGGGGTGGAACTCCACGTCGTTCCAGGTGACGAAGCCCGGGTTTCGCTACCTGCGCGACGGTGACGCGACGGTCGCGTACGTCGACACCGGCGGCGCGTGGGTGTGCGCCGGCGCGCCCATCGGCCCGGACGCCTCGCTCGGGCGCGCCGTCGACGCCTTCGTCCGGGCCGCGCGCGGGGCGGGCCGTCGACCGTCGTTCTTCGCCGTCGAGCGGCGGCTGCTCTCGGCCGCGCCGACGCTGCGCGCGCTCGCCATCGGGCAGCAGCCCGTGTGGGATCCTTCCGAGTGGGGCGCGACGGTCGCGCGCGCTCGCACGCTGCGCTCGCAGGTGCGGCGGCCGCTCGCGAAGGGCGTCTCGGCGCGCGTCGCCGACCCGTCCGAGGTCGCGCGCGACGCCCCGCTCTACCGGGAGATCGACGCGCTCACGGCGCGATGGCTCGCGAGCCGCGGGATGCCGCCGATGAGCTTCCTCGTCGACATCCGCGTCGGCGGCCACGAGCGGGAGCGGAGGTACGTCGTCGCCGAGCGCGGCGGTCAGCTCGTCGGCGCGTGCCTCGCGGTGCCCATCTACGCGCGGGACGGCTGGTTCCTCGAGAACGTCCTGCGCGCGCCCGGCGCCCCGAACGGCACGGCCGAGCTGCTCGTCGACGCGACGATGCGGTCGATCGCCGCCGACGGCGCGAGGTACGCGACGCTCGGCCTCGCGCCCCTCTCGGGAGAGGTCGCGCCGTGGCTGCGGCTCGCGCGGCGAGCGGGCCGCTTCCTGTACGATTTCCAGGGGCTGCACGCGTTCAAGACGAAGCTCTGCCCCGCGCGCTGGGACGACGTGTTCCTCGCCTGCCCGGCGGGCGCGTCGCGGACGGTCGCCGTCGTCGACGCGCTGACGGCCTTCGCGGGTGGGAGCCTCGTGAGGTTCGGGCTGCGCGCCGCCGCGCACCTCGCCGCGCCCCGCCGCGCCCGCGCCGCGCTGCCCGCGCGAGGAGTGGAGTTAGGTTTGTCGTCGAGCTCGAGGGCGTCGGCGACCCGCGCCGCGGTCCACGGTGGGCGGTGAGCGCCCGGCTCCGTCAGCTCGCGCGCGAGCCGCTCGCGCACTTCGTCGCGGCAGGCGCCGCCCTGTTCGCGCTCGATCGCGCGGTGCACGGGCGCCCCGTGGACGCGCTCCCTGCGCCGGCCGTCTGCGCGTCCTCTGCCGCGCCCACGGCGCCCGGGCCCGGCGTGGTCGACGCCGGGCTTCGCGCCTCGGTCGCGCGCGCGTTCGAGGCGACGGAGGGGCGCCCGCCCGACGCGCGCGAGCTCGAGCGCGCCGTCTCCTCTTGGGTCGAGGACTAGGTCCTGTTCCGCGAGGGTGTGCGCCTCGGCCTCGAGCGCGACGATCCGGCCGTGCGCCGGCGCGTGGCGGTGAAGCTGCTCGCGGTCTACCGCGCCGGGCTCGCGCTCCCCGCGCCGACCGAGCCGGAGCTGCGCGCGCACCACGAGGCGCACCGCGATCGCTGGGACAAGCCCGCGCTCGTCGACTTCACGCAGGTGTTCGTCAGCGGCAAGGGCGCCGACGCCGAGGCGCGGGCCCGGGAGCTGCTCGCGCGGCTGTCGAGCGGCGCGGAGCCCTCGAGCCTGGGCGACACCTACAGCGGCGGCAGACGCTACCGCCTTCGCCCCGTCGCGGAGCTGCGCGAGGCGTTCGGCGCCGACTTCGCCGACGGGCTGGAGCAGGCGCCCCTCGGGCGGTGGCATGAGCGCCGCTCCCCCGCGGGCCTGCACCTCGTCCGCATCGAGAAGCGCACGCCGGGCGAGCGCCCGAGCTTCGAAGAGGTGCGCGGCGACGTCGCCGCCGATCTCGGCGTCGAGCGCAGCGAGCGAGCGATCCGCGCGAGGGTGCAGGACCTGATCCGTCGCGCCGAGGTCCGCGAGCGGCCATGAGCCTGGCGCGTCGCCGCGCGCTCTCGGTGGCCCTCTGCGTCGCGGCGTCGGCGCCACCGTGCCTGGCGCACGACTTCGACCCAGGCGTGCTCGCGATCTCGGAGGCGCCCGACTCTGCCGGCGTGACCCACCGCTTTCGACTCACGCAGCCCGTCGACGCGCGCGGCGGCGGCGCGCGGGTGGTGGCGCGGTTCCCCGCGCGCTGCGTGGTCGACGAGGCCGCCGGGACCCTCGCGTGCGGCGAGCGCGGCCTCGAGGGCGGCGTCTCGCTGACGGGCCTCTCGACGTCGGCGGGGCGCGTGAGGATGATCGTGACGCTCCGCGCGCGCGACGGGCGCGTCGTCGAGCGCCCCGTCGAGCGCGACGGCCTCGTGGACGTCACGGTCGGCGGTGACGACTCACCTCGGCGGCCGCTCGGCTGGGTGACCCTCGGCGCGCACCACCTCGTGACAGGGCCCGATCACCTGGCGTTCTTGCTCGGGCTGCTCGGCCTCGTCGCGAGCCGCCGCGCGCTCGTGCTCGCGATCACGGCGTTCTCGGCCGGTCACGCGGCGTCGCTCGCGCTCGCGACGCTGGGGCTGCTCTCGGTCCCGACTGCGCCCACGGAGGCCCTCATCGGGCTGAGCGTGCTGCTCGTCGGGCTCGAGGCGCTTCGCCGCGGGCGCGCGGGCGCACCGCCGTCGTCGCTCGCCCGCGCGCCCCTCGTCGCGTCGCTCGTCTTCGGGCTGCTCCACGGCCTGGGGTTCGCGTCCGCGCTCGGCGATCGAGGGTTCCCCCGCGAGGGGCTGTGGCGCGCGCTCGGGGCGTTCCACCTCGGCGTGGAGGCCGCGCAGCTCGCGCTGGTCGCGCTGGCTGCCGGCCTGTGGTGGGCCCTCGGTCGGCTCGGGGAGCGAGCCCGCGCGCGCGCCCGCGTCGTCGCGCTGTACGGCGTCGGCGCGGGCGGCGCCTACTGGACGATCGATCGCGTCGCCCGGCTGCTGGGCGGGTAGCTCACTTGACAGTGAAGCGGTGGATGGGGGACGCCGCCCGGTGCTGACAGTCGCCGACCGTCGCGTACCACTCGTACACCCCGCCGGCGACCAACCCCGACGCGGACGCCGTCGCGGTCTGCCCCGAGACCGCCGCGCCCTTCACCTCGGTCCACGCGCCCCCGGCGCCCGTGAGCGGCACCTTCAAGGTGAACTCGCTCGCCGCGTCCGTCTGCCACTTCTTCAGCGACGGCGAGTACGTCCGCACCGTCAGCTCGCCGCTCTTCGGCGAGAACTCCCAGATGCGCAGGTAGCCCGATCCTCCCTCGTACTTCGGCACGTCGTCGTTGGGATCGCTGTCCTTCCCCAGAAACTGATAGTCGGCCAGCATCGTCGTCACCTTGTGGCCGGTGGCGGCGTGGGTGTCGGTGCGGCGCTCCTCGTCCGAGACGTGCCCGCAGGTCATCAGGTGGACGTTCCGCGCGTCGGCGACGCTGTCGTAGAGCGCCTTGCCCTGGTCGATCCACGCGGCGCCGCCCTTGATGATGCCGTGCGAGTTGACGATGCCGAAGGCGTCGGGGTGCGCGTCGAAGATCGAGCGCCCCCACTTGATGGCCGCCTGGCGGTACGCGGTGTCGTCCGCCACGTACTGGTAGCTGACGACCACGAGGTCGAGGTCCCCCGCTCGAAACCTCACGAAATTCTCGTCGTTCTTCTTCGATCCGTAGTGCCCGCCGTAGTACGAGCGCGCCGAGAACCGGTTGATGCCGAAGTACTTGTTGAAGAACGCCGTGTTCCCCGTGACGGAGTCCCCGTCGAGGTTCTTGTTGTCGTGGTTGCCGATCGTCATCGCGAAGGGGATGCCCTCGGCGAGCCCCGTCGTCTTCGGGTCCTCGAGGGCGCTCATCGCCTGGTCGGCCACCTTCCACTCCGACTCGTTCTTCTGACCCGTGTCGCTGATGTCTCCGTTGTGGATGACGCCGATGATGTTGTACGCCGCTCGGTTGTCGACGATCCACTTCGTCTGCGCGTAGAAGTGCTTGCGCCAGTCGTTGTGCTCCTCGGTGTAGTACTGGGTGTCGGGGAGCGCGACGATGGTGAAGTCGTCCGCGTCGGTGATGGCCCTCACGTAGAACCTCGGCTCGAACACCGCGCTGTCGGCGTCGGTGAAGGTCACCGAGAGCGTCGTCGTGGGCGCGGGGACGGCGGCGCCCCCCGTCGGGGCTCCTGCGGAGAGCACCGGCGGCGCGCCGAGATCGATGGGCGAGCCGGGGCTCGTCGTCGTCGCGCCGACGAGCTTGCCGTCGGCGGCGCCGACCGAGTCTGAGGCGTCGCCGGCCTCGAAGGACCAGGCGGCGACCAGCCCCGTCGTCGCGCCGATGGTCTTCCACGCGCCGTCCTTGATCTCCGCTGCGGTGCGCGCGGTGCTCCAGACGCGGACGTCGTCGATCGCGCCGTGGAACGCGCCCGACGGCGCGCCCGTCGAGTCGAGCCCGGCCCCGATGCCGAAGTGCTGCACGCTGTCGGCCCGCGGCTTCGCGGCGGCGGGGACCGCGCCGTCGAGCGCGCCGTCGAGGTACAGGCGGAGCTCCTTGCCGTCGAAGGTGGCGGCGACGTGGTGCCACTCGCCGCGGGTGACGTCGGTGGCGCCGACCAGCGGGTGGTTGTCGCCGTCGTCGGTGTCCTCGAAATCGACCCCGAGGCGCTCGCCGGCGAAGCCGAACGCGTAGTTGCAGTCGACGTTGGTGCCGTCGCTCTCCCCTCGACCCTTGCCGGCGATGGGCACGAGGTGCAGGCCGCCGACGCCGGTGCTCATGGTCTTGCCGGCGCCGTCGCGGCGCACCCACGCCTCGACGGTGAAGGTGGAGAGCGAGAGCGCCTTCACGTTCCCCATCGCCACGTGATCGTCGGCGCCGTCGAGCAGCAGCGCCTTCGTGCCTGGCTTGCCCGCCGGTCCCTCGCAGCTCGCCCCGCCCGCCGCCCCCGACCCGCCCGCCTTGCCCGCAGCGCCACCCGCGCTGGGGTAGCCCGCGGACGCGCCCGCGGCCCCTGCCGCCGTGGCACCGCCCGCAGACGCGCCCGCCGCGGTGCCGCCCGCCGACGCGCCCGCGGCTCCGGCTGCCGTGGCCCCGCCCGCGCCCACGCCCGCCTGCGACGGATCGTTCGACGTGGCGTCGGCGCCGCCTCCGCAGGCGACCAGCGCGGACCCGAGCCCGAGCAGGGCGAGGAGGGGAAGGACCGTGAGGGAGAGCGCTCGCATCGAGCCAGGCTATCACTGCTCGACCTCCCGGTGGCGCCGGGCGCGCTCCCTCGAGCTCGCAGCGTGAGGGACCGCCGGGGCCGGCGCCGGTCGCCGCCGGCAGGCGCGCCGTGGTCATGCCGCGCGGACCGCCTTCGCCGAGAGCGCTTGCGCCGCGCGCGCCCCCGGTCCCGCCCGGACGTTGCAGGGAGCGGAGCGCGCGTGCTAGATGGCGCCTTCGCCGACGACGCGCCGTGCGCGGGGCGGGCGCACGCGCGGCTCGACCGGCGCGGCCCCCTACAGCCACGCCCGTCCATGCGGCAGAAAGCCTAGCTACCAATGATCCATCACCGAGGGAGTGTCCTGGGAGTCTTCTGTGTGCTCGTCGCCGCCGCCTGCGGGGGGAGCGACTCGTCGCCCGCGGGCGGCGCGGGCGGCAGCCTGACCGGCGGACACTGCACGTCCGCCAAGGCCTGCTACTTCGTGACCGACCCCGCCGACTTCGACGTCAAGGGAGAGTGCGAGGCCGTCGGGAGCAAGTGGTCGACCGGCAGCTGCCCGACCGCGGGCTACGGGCGCAAGTGCACGCAGAAGGTGAAGGTCAGCGAGGACGGCGCGGCCGAGCGCGAGGTCACCTACGTGTACTACTTCCCCCCGGGCGACACGACCGCGTGCCTCGGCGCGTCGGAGCCCCTCACGGGCGCCGGAGGCCAGGGCGGGCAAGGCGGCCAGGGCGCCAGCGACAACTGTGTGCGCTCGGAGGCCGACGACGACCGCTGCGGCGCCCCCTATGGCGCGGCCTGGGTCTGCAAGGACAACAAGCAGAACCTGCCGTGCGACCAGCCCTTCGGCTCGCTCCGTGAGGATCACACGCAGCTCCAGTGCTGTCCCTGAGCACCTCGCGGCCCGGGTGCCCGCGCGAGGGAAGCGTCGCGCGACGCCCCACGAACAGGGTGACAACTGAACGCGCGCCCCATCGAGCGCTGGCGGCGCCGTCGTGAGCCGTCACATCGGTCACCCCTGGGCGGGGTTGTGCTGCAGGTACCGCTGCCAGATGGCGTCGATGCGACACTGTTTCCAGGTGTAGAATGTGTACTTCGTATGACTGACGAGGCCGTTCCTCCCGGCCACCCAGTCACGCACCTGATCGCGCAGCGACAGCTTCATCTTCGCGCCGACCCAGACGGCGTGGATGTGCGGCGCCTCGTCGCTCGGCCAGCCGTCGTGCCCGGGCCAGCGGTACCACGCGACGAAGCCGACCGAGGCCAGCTCCTCGAGGCGGTCCTTGATCTGCGCCTGGCTCAGGCCCACGACGCGGAGATCGGTCGCCGCCGAGTAGTCCTTGCCCTCGGCCGCGCCGTCCTTCGCGTGGGTGCCCGCCGAGGCCGCGGCGCTGCCGATCGTCTGGGAGATGTCGCCCGCGTCGAGGCCGATCGCGGCGAGCGCGTCCGAGGCGTCGGGGTGGAGACCGTACTTGATGTACGGCTCGTCCTTCACGGCGGCGAAGTCACACGGATCGAGCTTGCACGTGTCGGCGGTCCCCGCGGCGGCCTCGACGCAGCCCTTGTCGCAGCTCTGCTTCACGCCCCACTCGCCGCCCGGGCACGCGAGGATGTCGTCGGTGTGCGCGGGCAGGAGGGGCACGGTGCAGCCTCGCTTCTCGGCCTCCTTCGCCACCCCGGCGCCGCACCAGGCCTCCTTGACGAAGCAGTCGCAGACCGGGAGCGCCGGGGGCCCTCCTGCCTTGCCCGCGGCCCCGGCTCCTCCGCCGCCCTTGCCGCCTGCGCCGCCGGCGCCAGCGGCGGGCTTGCCGGCCGTCCCCCCCGCGCCGGCCGAGGCTCCTGCGCCGCCGCCGCCGCCGCCGCTCGCCGACGATCCCGCCGCGCCGCCTCCGCCTCCGCCAGCGTCGTGCGCGCCTGCGCTGCCGGAGGCGCCAGAGGCGTGGCCGCCGGCGCTCCCCGCTCCACCGCCTCCACCGCCGCCGCCCCCACCCGCGTCGCCGTCGGCCTGAGCGCCGAGCTCCGAGGAACCTTCGCCGCCGCCGCAGCCCGCCGCGACGACGCCAGCGAAGGCGAGGCCCAACACCAGGAAAGACAGGGCGCGCATGCCGGCAGTTCACGCGCGCTCCGCCCGACTGTCAACGCGAACGGCTTGATTCTCCGGGTGCGCGACGCGAAGAGCCCCCGACCGGCGCCGCCCTGCTCGGCCTCTCAGCCCACGTCCACCTGACCCCGAGGAGATAGACTTGTCAGAGTTCACGCTGGAGTTCAGCTCCCCCCTGCGCGCGAGCGCCGACGAGGTCTGGGCGCACGCGTCTACGATCGCGGGCGTCAACGCCGAGCTCGGGCCGTGGGTGCGGATGACCGCCCCGCGCGGTGCGTCCCTCGCCGACGCGCCGCCGGGCCGGGAGGCGCTCCGGAGCGTGCTCCTGGTGCTCGGCGTCGTGCCGGTCGACGTGCACCACCTGACGATCGAGCGCGCGCTGCCGCGGGGGTTCGACGAGGAGAGCTGGTCGTGGCTGCAGCGGCGCTGGCGCCACGAGCGGCGCGTCGAGCCGCGCGACGGAGGCTGCGTCGTCACCGACCGGCTGACCGTCAGACCGCGCCTCGCCGCCCCCCTCGCGCGCCTCCTCGTCGGCTGGGTCTTCGCGTGGAGGCACCGGCGGCTGCGCGCGCGGTTCGGCTAGGATCTCCCGCTCGAAGTTCGCAGGGGGTCGCGGCAGGGCGGTCCCTGCGCGGCCGCGACGAACAGGACGACGAAGCGCGCGCCGCGCACCTCGCCGGCGACGCGCCGGCGTGCCGACGCCGAGGACCCACGGCGCCGCGCGACGCCGCCTACTCGATAGGCTGGAGCACCCACTACCCGATTGGCACGTGACGACCGTCGCGCGTGCCCCAGTACTTCCCCTCCGGGACCCGGAGGTCTTCGTGGTGCACCACGTCGACGCGCTCGAGCCGTCCATCGGGCGGCACAGTGATCGTGCGCTCGATGAGCTTGCGATCGGCGACGACCCAGCTGCGAAACTCCCAGCCGCCGCGGGTGCGGAGTGCCTGCTCGGGCTGGACGCGCCCCCCGAACCTCGCACGGAGCTGCTCGACCTCGGCCCGCTCGGCCGGGGTGAGCTCGAGCCACGGGATGTGATCGAACGCCGTCAGGCGCATCTCGCCGTGGACGGCCGTCGTCGTCCAACCGCTGCCGTAGAGCGCGTACGCCTGCGCGATCTCGAGGCGATCCAGGTCGCGCGGCGGATCGGCGGCGGCCATCGCGCCCAAGCGCTCGACGTGCTTGGTCAGCAGCAGCGGCCGCCCCTCCCCGGCGGGGCCCAGCGCCAGCACCACGAAGCTCGCCGGCATCGGCGACGCCGAGTTGGCATACACTACGGTGTGGCGCCGGAAGAAGGGCTGCGCGCTCTTCTGGAACGTCAGCCCGGCGAGCCTCGGCTCGAAGTCGGGGCGCTCGGCCCGGACCGCGGCGCCCACGGCCTCGATCGCCTCGGCGCTCAGCGACACCGGCTCGCGCCTCAGCACGATCGGCGCCGCGGGCTCCTCCGCTGCGTCCCGCTGGGTCCACGCCGGGCGCTCGACGCGCGGCGCGTACGCG
>JADLFU010000307.1 GCA_020849655.1 Polyangiaceae bacterium
AAGGGCGCGGCCACCGCCGCCGCGACCGCCAAGTTCGTGAAGGCCGAGCGCGAGACGGTGAAGCTGACGTTGCAGATCGTCGGCGATCCGACCATCGTCGCCAAGACGATCGTCGAGGTGAAGGGCATCACCTCGCTGCTGTCGGGGAAGTACTACGTCACCGAGGCGAAGCACGCGATCGGCTCGTCGGGCTACACCGTCGAGCTGAAGCTCACCCGCGACGCGAAGGGCAAGCTCGCGCAGCAGGTCGCCGCCGCGCAGGCGGGCATCAAGCCGCAGACGGGCGACAAGAACGCGGCAGGCGCGAAGAAGGCCGGGGCGAAGAAGCAGGTCGAGGTCATCGACCCCGTCACCGGGAAGAGCACGGTCGAGTACCACGACGACAACACCGGCTCGGCCGACCCCGAGGCGAAGCCGCCGAAGAAGGCACCATGACCTTCCCGGCTTTCGACGACGACCTCGGCGCCCACGACACGCGCCACCACGGGATGTACGTGGGCTACGTCACTGACCGGCGCGATCCGGATCAGCTCGGCCGTGTGCGCGTCTGCGTGCCCGGGATGATCGAGCCGCACAGCGCCTGGGCCTGGCCGCTCGGCACTTCAGGCGGTGGCTCGAAGGACCGGGGCCTGTTCGCCGTCCCCGAGGAGGGCGCGGAGGTCGCGCTCTTTTTCAACCAGGGTGACGTCGACCAGCCGTACTACCTCTCCGCGCACTGGGGGAAGCCGGGCGGAACGACCGAGGTGCCGGAGGAGGCGCAGAAGGACCCGCCGGACAACCGCGTGTTCGCGACCGAGACCTTCCGCGTCGAGCTCGACGAGTCGAAGGGCGGCCGCCGCCTCAAGCTCACCAACCGGAAGACCGGCGACCACCTGCTCTTCGATGCCGAGGAGAACACCGTCACGCTCCGCGGCACGACGGCGATCACCATCAAAGCCGACGGCGCCATCTCCCTCGAGGCCACGCAGGTCACCATCGCCGGCCGCGTCGTGCGCCCGGTCGCGGACCCGATCTGATGAGCCTCCCGATCTGCCTCGAGATCCCCGAGTTCCCGGACCCGTTCGCGATCACGCTGCCGGGCGGGATCGAGATCGAGGACATCAACCTCATGAAGATCATCCAGCCGGCGCTGACGCCGCTGGTGCCGTTCTTCGACATGATCGACACCATCGTCGCCATCTACAACTGCGTGAAGGCGATCCCCGACGCGCTCGGCCCGCCGCCGGACCCGACGGTCTTCGCGACGTGCCTGCCGGACCTGGCGAAGGCGCTGAACAAGCTGCTCAACATGCTCCCGCAGGTCGCGCTCCCGCGCCTCATCCGGCGCTGCCTGACGCTCGCGATCGAGACGCTCCGCACCGTGCGGTCGCAGCTGATGCACCTGCAGGCACAGATGCTCCAGATCCTCGGCATGATCGACCGCGCGAAGAACCTCGGTGACGCGGGCCTGATGGCGATCTGCCAGTGCGCGCAGGCGAACGTCGCCCAGGAGGCCGCCAACGTCGGCAAGAGCCTCGCGGCTCTCGGCAAGCTGCTCGGCCTCATCAACCTGTTCATGGGCATCATCGGCGGCCCGCAGGTGCCGGACCTCTCGAACCTCGCGGGGCGTCCGCTCGACGACACGATCCCGCCCATCGACGACCTCATCAAGGCGCTGGTCGCCGCGCGCACCGCGGTCCCCGGCGACGTGAAGTGACGACGTCGCGCGGCCTGCTCGTCCCGTTCCGGCGAGACCGGAAGCGCGACTTTGCGACCGGCGACGGCGACGCGCTCCTCGCGTCCAAGGTGCTCCAGGTGCTCGCCACCGAGGGGGCGACGTCGCGCTCGTCGGGGGAGCTGCCGTGGCGCACCGCGTTCGGCACGCCGCTCCAGCTCCTCCGGCACCAGCGGAACGACGTCGCGCTCGCCGAACTCGGGCGCGTGTACATCCGCGACGCGCTCCGGCGGTGGGTGCCAGATGCGGAGGTCGTGTCGGTGGTCGCGGAGCGGGACGGCGCGGCGCTCACGGTGCGCGTCCGGTTCGTGGCAGCCGGTGAGACGAAGCAGGTCGCACTACCGATGGGCTGAAGTCGGAGCTTCGACCGGGAACACGAAGTCGAAAAGCGCGAGCTTGGCCGCCTCCTCGGAGTCGAAGCGCTTCCGCCCACCAAGCCAGCGCTCGCCGTCCAGCAGGTGGGCCTTCCAATGGCGTCCGTCGAGCCGCACGACGAACCGCCGGCCATCGGTGTTGAGCGTGAGATTCCCCTTGGCGCTCGTGCGCCACTGCCGGGTGACCCAGTTGCGGCGGCGCCGCGCCTGATTCAGCAGGCCGCGTTCCCGCCGCCGCGGACCCACCAGATCATCCTCCATCTTTTCGGCGCACACGCAACCCACCTCCAGCGCAGTCGGATGGTCGTCGTGATCCATGAAATGGACGTAGCGAATCTCCTCGCGTCCGCACATCTCACAGCGTCCGGTGGGCTCTTCGAGATCCTCCATTCCGACGCAGCGCCAGCCCTTGTGGGGCACGCCGGGCTGATCCCAGAGACCGGTCATTGGAGAGAAGGTCGTAGCAGCTGAACGTGAGTCCGCCCGCCCCGCGGGGCACCCGCGCGCTTTGCCTCGCCAGAGGCGCGCCCTTGGCCATCCTCCCGCCCAGCGTCGACTACACGGACAAGGACTTCGACGCGCTTCGCGAGCGCCTGATCGCGCTCGTCGCGTCGGCGTTCCCGGACTGGTCCGACTTCTCGGTCGCGAGCTTCGGGAACCTGCTGCTGGAGATGTACGCCTTCGTCGGCGACGTCATCACGTACTACCTCGACGCGCAGGCGCGCGAGTCGCGGCTTGCGACCGCCACGCAGCGCAAGAACGTGATCGCGCTCGCGCGGATGCTCGGCTTCCGGCTCGAGGGTGCCCGCGCGGCGAAGGCGACGGTCGTGCTCGCGCTCGGGGCGCCACCGGCGGCGACGGTGACCATCCCGGCGGGCGCGATCGTGCGGACGCAGGAGGTCACCGAGCCGGTGCGCTTCCAGCTGCTGGCCGCAGCCGTCATCGGGGCGGGGGCGTCGCCGCCGACGGTGTCGGCGGTCGCCGAGAACTCGGAGACCCACACGCAGCTCTTCGACGCGCGCGGGCTCGCCGACCTCGAGCTGCATCTCGACTTCGCCCCGTACCTCGACGACTC